>CAZBXF010000056.1:0-18750 GCA_964495635.1 uncultured Phycisphaeraceae bacterium | reverse complement strand
TCGCAGTTCATCGCCTACTTCAACTACACCAATATGGCCACGATCATGGCCGTCAAGATGGCCCAGTTCCTTGAGACGGCCCAGATCGGTTCTCTCTGGCTCCTGCTCGGCTTCATCGTGGTCGTCATGATCCTGGATCTGCTCATCACCGGCGCCATCGCCAAGTGGGCCATCTTCGCGCCAGTCTTCGTCCCGATCTTCATCCAGCTTGGCGTGGCACCTGAGGCGGTGCTCGCGGCGTATCGCATCGGCGATTCGCCCATGAACATGATCACCCCCCTTAACGCCTACTTCGCGATGGTCGTCGTCGTCTGCCAGAAGTACGACAAGAACGCAGGCGTCGGCACCGTCGTGGCCCTGATGTTGCCGTACGTGATCGGCATCTCCGTCCTGTGGACCGTCCTCTTCATCATCTGGTACCTCCTCAACATCCCCTTCGGGCTCTAGCGGCAGGCCCGGAGGTCGGTCCGTATCAGTCAGCCAGTTAACCCGTCCGTCCGTTCGAAACGCACACGCGTACTCAAGGGCATGAATGTCCAAAGGAGCAGGTCTTGGCCAAGAAGAGCATTCCCCCCGTCGATGTCAAGTCCGCAGAGGCCCGCCTCATGAAGTACCTCGGCATCGAGGGTGTTAGCGGCCAGGAAGAGGCCATCGCCAACGCAGTAGCTGCCGATCTCAAGGCGCTCGGCGTGACCGAGATCGCCTTCGACACCGCCCACCAGCGCATCCCACTGCCAACGCAGACCGGCAATCTCTACGCGCGCCTTCCCGGCACGCGCCCGGGCAAGCCGCTCGTCTTCGCGACGCACCTTGATGTGGTCCCCCTGTGCGCCGGAGCCAAGCCCAAGATCAGCGGCAAGAAGATCGTTGGCGACGGCACCACCGCCCTCGGTGGCGACAACCGCACAGGCTGCGCTGTGCTCGTCACTCTCGCCGAAACGCTTCTTAAGAACAACCTGCCGCACCCGCCCATCACGCTCCTCTTCACCGTTCGCGAAGAGAGTGGTCTGCAGGGCGCGCGCTACATGGACCCCGAGGTTCTGAAGGGCGCGTCGATGTGCTTCAACGTCGACAGCAAGATCCCCGCCGACCTCATCACCGGTGCAGTCGGCGCTGAACGCTGGGAGGTTGAGATCATCGGCAAGGCCGCGCACGCGGGTGTGGCTCCCGAGAAGGGCATCTCTTCCACGCTCGTCGCTGCTCTCGCACTCGCCGAGGCCCGCAAGGGTGGATGGTTCGGCAAGGTCAAAAAGGGCAAGCAGCGAGGCACAAGCAATCCCGGCATCTTCGGCGGCAAGGAAGGCACCGCCGCCGCTGGCAACGCCACCAACGTCGTCACCGACTATGTCTACGTCCGTGGCGAGACTCGCAGCCCCGAGGCCAAGTTCGCCTCGGCAATCACCGCCGCTTACAAGGCCGCCTTCACGAAGGCCGGAAAGATGGTGAAGGACGACAAGGGTGCAACAGCCAAGGTGAAGTTCACAAGCCGCGCCGAGTACCCGTCATTCAACATCAAGGACGACGCGCCCGCCGTCAAGCACGCCAAGCGCGCGGCAGAGTCCATGGGACTCAAGCCCAAGACCCTCTTCTCCAACGGCGGCCTGGATGCGAACTGGTTCGTGAAGTACGGCGTCCCGACCGTCACGATCGGCGCAGGCCAGTACGACATCCACACTGTGAACGAGTACGTGTATCTGCCCGAGTACGCCGATGGCTGCCGCCTCGCGGTGGCGCTTGCGACTCTGGCGTGATGACATGATGGTCCGACACGGGCGACGAGTTCATCGAACATGTGATCCACACGCGGCCCGCGTTCCCGCTGGAGCGTGGGCCGCGTTGCTTTGGGGTAGCTCTCGCCGGGGTTGCCGCAGAAGCGCACGCCTCCGCGAGACCATTGACTACCGCTTCGGCGTCGGCGGTCCGTGCTGCTCAGTCGGGAGCACGCCGCTTCCCTCAGCCGCCTTGGTGGTCGAAGTCGTCTTGGAGCGAATCCGCCGAGGAGCGCGTCCGATCTGCAGCTCCCAGCCGGCGAAGGTCTCTGTCAGGAACTTGTAGAGTGCCGCGCCCATCAGCGTGCCGAGCGCGATGGCGGCGAAGACGAAGACAGCCGCAGTGAGCCCCTCCAGCCCGGCGGCGCGGTCGCTCAGCATCCTCTTCACGCTCATGAGGCCCAGAGCACCGGGTACCAGCAGCCAGAAGCTTGGCAGGAACGTGACCATCGCTGGAGGGCCCTTAAACCTGAGCTGGATGAGGTAGACGAGTGGGGTCGCCACCAGCGCGCCGAAGAAGCCGCTGAACTCGCTGCCGACGAGTCCCGCCGAGCTCTGCTGAGCAGCGAACGTGGCGATCAGCACGAGGTGCATCCAGCCTAGCGAGTTTCTGGGTGCCGAGAAGTGCATGTGGACGCCAACACCGAAGATGAGCACGCCGATCCACGGGAGCCACGCCGCCTGTTCGGCCATGGTGGCACCCTCGAAGAGCGTGCCGGTGCCCACGCCGGCCAGCGCGGCACCGGCCGCAAGGCCGAAGGCGAGCAGAACGAGCTGCACGAAGCCGCTCATCAGCCGACTGGTGCCGCTCACCATGTCGCCGTACGCGAGCTCCACCATCCCCATGGCAAGCATCGCGCCGGGAAGGAACGTCACCAACGGTGGTATCAGGGCCAGCAGCGGCTCGATCGGCGCCCCGTACTTCGCGGCCATGAACACGATGAAGGAGACGAGCACCGAGGCGACCACAGACAACGGGACCGCCAGCACCTCGTTGTTCCGACGCAGCGCCTTCAGCGAGCCGACGAACGTCCCCAGCAGTGCAGCGGCGATCAGGTTGGCGGGCGATGAGAGCAGAACCATTGCGAGGCCCGTTGAGAGGATCGTGTGCCCGGCAATGATCCCGAAGCTCCCGAATCTGGCTGGTTTCCTCAGCAACTGGTTGAGCTGAGCGAGTCCTTGCGCTGGCGACAGGTCGCGCTTCTGAACAGCAGAACCAAGCAGGTAGACATCGGCGATCTGATCCAGCCGCAGCGAGGAGATCGGTCCCTCCGCAAGCGTCACACGCTCGCCCGAACCGTCATCGACCGAGATGAAGATCGCGGTGGGAAACGCGACCACACGGGCGCGACGCATGCCTCTGGCAGTTGCGATACGCCGCAGGATCAGCTCCACCTGGGCCGTCTGCTCGCCGCTGGCGAGATAGGCCTGCCCCAGCCGGTACAGGAACTCGAGCAGAACCCCTGTCTCCCTCGCAGCGGCTTCGCGAGCCGCCGGGTCTTTGCCGGAAGATTCGGCAGATGTTGGCTTGTTCGCGGGTGGATCTGGGGTCATGGGGTCGGCGGTTCTGGAGCGATCCGTTGGAAGAGTGTGGACGCAGTGTACCGAAGTCCGAAGTGGGCGGCGATGCGGGCTGCAACGCCGCCGCCGACCGGTTCGGCTATGCTGCGGAGAGACTTCCGGGACGATCGAGCCGACGTTTTGCCCCGGGAATCTGCTTTATGGAGGTTTCTATGTCGCACCACGCACCGGCCGATTCTTCAATCACCCGCGACCTTCTGGCCGGCCGCCTCCCCGCGGCCGATCGAGTGCGATCGGTCGTTGCCGAATCACACCGGCGATTCGCTTCGCTGACCGACGGCAAGGTTGCCGATTACATTCCTGCGCTTGCGAAGTCCTCTCCGAACCTCTTTGGCGTGTGTGTCGTTGGCGTCAATGGAGCGGTTCACGCCGCTGGCGACGCAGAACACCACTTCTCGATCCAGAGCGTCTCCAAACCCTTTGTCTTCGCGCTTGTCTGCCAGGCAATTGGCGAAGAGAAGGCTCGTGAGAAACTCGGCGTGAACAGCACCGGTCTGCCGTTCAACTCGGTGATCGCAATCGAGCGAACTGGCACCGGCACCACAAACCCGATGGTCAACTCCGGCGCGATCGCGGCCACCAGCCTCGCGCCCGGCGAGACCGCCGCGGCCAAGTGGAAGTTCATCCAGGATGGTCTCTCACGCTTCGCGGGGCGGAGCCTGTCCATCGACACTGAGGTCTATGAGTCCGAAGCCGCGACCAACCAGCGCAACGAAGGCATCGCGAACATGCTGCGGGCATACGACCGCATCTTCTTCGATCCGATCGAGGCTACTGACGTCTACACCAAGCAGTGCTCGCTGAACGTCACTGCGAAGGATCTGGCGACAATGGGTGCCACGCTCGCGAACGGCGGTGTGAACCCGGTCACCAAGGATCGCGTGATCGATCCGATTCACTGCCAGCACGTGCTCGCGGTGATGGTGACCGCGGGCCTCTACGAAACATCCGGCGACTGGCTCTACGAGACCGGCCTTCCCGGCAAGAGTGGCGTTGCGGGCGGCATGCTCACCGTTTCGCCGGGCAAGGGTGGTCTCGGGACGTTTGCACCTCCGCTCGACAGCGCCGGCAACAGCGTCAAGGGACAGGCGGTCGCGAGGTTCATCTCAGCCGAGTTGGGGCTCAACCTCTTCGCCAGCGCACCCGTGGCGTGACCACACCGGTGGCTGATGGCCGCCTGACTTCATGGATGGTACCCATGGGACTCCTGAGCGGGATCGTGCGTGAGACGGGCCGGCTCCTTCTGAGCGCGGCGGCCTCGGCTCGGTCGGGAGCAAGGGCGATGTTTGTGGCCTTCGCGATCGCGGAGCTCGTCGCGGCACAAATACTACTGCCGCTGTCAATCATCGCCGTGAACTGGCTCATCCTCAGATCGGGCGAGTATGCCGTTGCCAACGAGGACCTCGTTCGATTCTTCGCGTCTTGGCAGGGCTTGGCGTCCATCTCGGTTGCGACCATCATCGCGCTCACGATCGACGGGCTCGGACGTGGAGCCATGCTCATTGCGCTCTGGCGGGTGCGTGAACATGGGCGGGCCTCGGGCGCTCGCGCGTTCCTCGGCGCTTTGTGGCGCCTCGGTCCGATCCTGGGCGTTGGGGCCCGCAAGTTTCTCTTTTCCGTGGGGCTCGCGCTCCCGTTCCTCGGAGCGATCCTGGCGGTCGCGTTCTTCGCGACCCGCGACGTCGACCTCTACTGGCTCGTTACCGTCAAGCCCGCGCGATTCTGGATCGCACTTGCGTGCATCCTGCCCGTCGCACTCGCCTGCACGTGGTTCGTTGGTAGCCGCTGGATCGGCTGGTCACTGGCGCTTCCGCTGTGCCTTCGCGGCGGTCGATCGCCCGGGTCCGCCATGGCCCGAAGCGAGGATCTGCTGGCGGGACAGCGCTGGTCAGTGGCGGCCGCGCGGCTCGTGTGGATCATGATCTGTGCCGGGCTTGGTGCCGGAGCGCTGTTCGCCGCGGGTGCGGTTGCCGAGCGGGCGTTCGAGGGTACATCTGGCTCGCTCCGGCTGGGAGCCATCGTCGCTGGCGTTGTGCTGGGAGGACACGCCGTCGTCGCGTTCGGTGTGATCGCCCTCGCGGCGGTGGGGGACGTGCTGATCATCGACGCCGCGTGGCGCAGGCACGCCTCCGATTCGGCGAATGAACCAGCGGCAGCACGCTCCGCGGAGTCCGATGTCGCGGGCGAAGCTGCCAGCGAGGGTCCCCGCGGTCGGCTGCCCACCGCGTTGATTCTTGCTGCAGCCGCGTTCGCTGTGGGCGCGGGCACGCTCGCTCTCCTCGAAGTTGCACGTCGACCGGTGGATGTAGAAATCACGGCGCATCGAGGCGCCGCGACGGTTGCCCCCGAGAACACGATCGCTGCCTTCAATGCCGCGATCACGATGGGCGTGGATCGGATCGAGCTCGATGCCATGCTCACGTCCGATGGCGCCGTCGTGGTGTTTCACGACACGGACCTGCGCCGCATCGCGAACGATCCCCGCCGCATCGCGGACATGACGCTCGCGGAGGTTCGGAAGATCGACGCTGGATCCTGGTTCAGCCGTGACTTTGCTGGCGAAGGGATCCCCACACTGGATGAGGCGATCGTGGCTGCGAGCAAGGGCACCCTCCTCAACATCGAGCTCAAAAGCGTGGGGGGTGACGAGATTCGCCTCGCCAGCGCGGTCTGCGCGATCCTCGCTGAGCATGATGATCCTCGCACCAGACGCGCGGTCGTGACGTCCCTCTCGGCCAGAGTCCTGACCGAGGTCCGACGCACGCTGCCCTCGCGTCGCATCGGGTTCATCGTCGCGGCATCGGTTGGAGATCTGCGACGCGTCGATGCGGATTTCCTCGCTGTTGACGTTCGACTTGCGACACGCTCCTTCATGGAGCGTGCGCGCCGGGCGGACATGCCCGTCCATGTCTGGGGAGTGAAGGACCCGGCGGACTTTACTCGTGTGACCCTCTCTGGTGCTGAGGGCGTGATCGCGTCCGATCCCGCGCGGATGCTCGAGCAACGGGCCGAACTTGCGGCGTTGAGCGAGGCGGAGCGTCTGCTGCTCGCGATGCGGGACCGCATGATGGAGAGTCGGGAGCGAGGCCTTCTGAGTCGGATTCTGCGTCAGTGATCGCACCGTTCTGTGGATGCTTCTCGGGCTCGGTCGTTGCCGCCCCCTATCCTGTCGATGTGATCAAGGACCCTTCCACTCGCGCCCCCTTGTCGCCCCGGCGCTACGACCTTCTCGCCATCGACCTCGACGGCACGCTCCTCCGGCGGGATGGCACCGTCTCCGACGCAAACGTAGCAGCGATCCGGGAGGCTCGCAGCGCGGGTCTTCGGACCGTGATCTGCACCGGTCGGGGCCTTGCCGAGTGCGCGCACATTGTCAAGCGGATCGACCAGCAGGATCCGGTGGTGGTCGCGGGCGGCGCGATCATCGCGTGCCCGCAGCGCAGCACCACGCTCCACCGCTTTGCACTTGCGCACGACCTTGCCCATCGCGCCGTTGGCTGCCTCTTGGAGCACGGTACTCCGGCGCTCGTCCTGAAGGACCCCGCCGCCGCGGGCTTCGACTACCTCGTGGTGGATGGTCCGGATCGCATCCCGCTCGACCCCGTCACGCTCTGGTGGTTCGAGACGATGCGTTGCCGAGTGCGATACGTCCGTCATCTCGAGGATGACCTCCACCCCGAGCACACCGTGCGCGTTGGTGCGTGTGCGATGTCCGGCCAGCTTGCCACGCTGCGAAGGCGGCTTGAGGGCGTTGCGGGCGGGAGGGGAATCGTGCACCACTTTCCCGCCGTCGCGGCACCCCACCATGTGAGCCGTCTGGACGATGGTCAGACGCTGGACATTCTCGAACTCTTCAGCAGCAGCGCGACCAAGTGGTCCGCCCTCACAGAGATCGCTCCGTCTCTCGGAGTGTCGGACCATTCCCGCATCGCCGCCATCGGCGATGAGATCAACGATCTGCCGATGCTCACCCATGCGGGGCTCGGGATCGCGATGGACAACGCCGTTCCAAGCGCGAAGGCCGTCGCCCGACGCCACACCCGCTCCAATGCCGACGACGGCGTGGCGCACGCCATCCAACAGATACTGCAGGGCGTGTGGTAGGTCGAATCCAGCGGTGCTGCCCCAAGGACCCGGCCCGCCTCCGTAGTTCGCGATACGCTCGCACCCGCACGATGCAGACGCTTGCCCACATCAAGGCCATTCTCGAAGCCCGCGGCCTCTCGCCGCGTCACGGCTTCGGCCAGAACTTCCTCATCGACCACAATCAGCTTGCCAGGCTCTTGGATGAGGCCGCGATCAGCCCCGGCGAATCGGTCCTGGAGATCGGCCCTGGGACCGGCACCCTGACGGAGGAACTGCTGGCCCGTGGAGCTCGGGTCGTTGCCTCGGAGATCGACCGCGGGATGTGCGAACTGCTTCGTTCCACGATTCCCGTATCGCCAAGCTTCACGCTGGTCGAGGGAGACTGCCTCGATGGCAAGCGTGCCCTTAACCCGGCGATCCTGGAGCAGCTTCCGGGCTCGTTTTCGCTTGTCTCAAATCTCCCGTACGACGCTGCCACTCCGGCGATGTGCGTGCTGCTCGCGGACGTACCGCGATGCCGCGGCCTCTTCGTGACCATCCAGCTGGAGGTTGCCCAGCGGCTGCTTGCGGGCCCGGGTTCCAAGGACTACGGCCCAATGAGCGTCCTGGCGCAGGCGACCTGCGAGGCCTCGTTGCTCTCCAAGCTGTCGCCCGGGTGCTTCTGGCCTCAGCCCAAGGTGACCAGCGCCATGGTGGCCCTTCGGCGCCTCAGCACACCGATCACGACCGACGCCCGAGGTCTGGTCGACTTCGCGCAGCGGCTGTTCGAGCAGCGGCGTAAGCAGCTGGGCACAACGATGAGCAGGCTCCGGGAGGGATCATCGGCTGCTTTATCGGCATTCCCATGGCCGTCAGGAGTTGAGCCGACGATGAGGGCCGAAGACCTGTCGCCCGTACAGATCGAGTCCCTCCGCCGGGCCCACGCGAGCGGCCAATCCGCGTGAGGGCCGCCGGCCAGAATCTTGGCCCGGCCGGAAACTCCACCGACTTTCGCAACCGCTCGCGAGCCGATAGTCTCTGCAGAATGGCCGCTCCAGACGGATCTGTGCCCGGCAATGGCCCCCGTCCAGCATCGCCCCTGCGGGGCGGGGGGAGCGGTGACGTTCACGACATGGCGGCCTTCTTCGGCCCGGTGCTGCGGGCACAGACCCAGGGGTGCCTCTCCGAGATTGAGTGGTTCCGATCCGCGTGGCAGCGTGGGGGTGCCGCGACTGGCTTCGCCCGCTGGTCGCACCCTGACGGAACTACCGAGCCCGTTATGGTGAAGCTCCCGGTGGGGCCGGTGGAACTGCGATGGACCCGGGCGATGGGCACTTGCGGCGAGGACGAATCTCCCAGCAGCATCCCCTGTGCGAAGGTGCTCGCGGCAGGAGAGGAACTCTCATCCTTCGACCTTGCGTGGATCGTGACGGAACGGCTCGATGGGCCTCCCATGTCCAACCACCTTGGCGAGGCCAACGCGACCACCATTCTTGAGGCGGCCGCAGACTTCCAAGCCCGGGCGATGCGGACCGGCTTCCCCCCGGTGCTTCCACCCGAGCCTGAATGGGCCGCGCGCATCCAGCGATCGCGGGACCTGGCGAGGGCCAACGCTATTCCCGAGTCCCAACGTTGGAATGAGGCACTCCGGCGGGTGCAGCGGGCCCTGGGCACGCTTCGAGCCCGCTGGGCCCAGCGGGAGATCAATGCCTGGTGCCACGGCGACCTCCATCCAGGGAACGCCCTCCGTCGCCGCGGCGGGCGGGCCTGCGTCCTGGTTGACCTTGCACTCGTCCACGCGGGCCACTGGATCGAGGATGCCCTCTACCTGGAGCGCCAGTTCTGGGGGCACGAGGCGTTGCTGGGAATCAAGCCAATGGCCGTCCTCGCAAGGCTGCGACGGGAACGCGGCCTGCCGACTTCGGGCAACTACTCCGATCTGGCCCATGTGAAGCGAGTGCTCACGGCCGCGTCAGCCCCGGCTGTCATGGAGCGTGAGGGGAACCCAGCCTACCTCCACGCGGCACTCGAGATCATCGAGAAGTCGCTGCCGCAGGCCGTCCATGGCTAGGCGAACCGGACCCGATCAGACTCCGCTCGGCCCGGGTGGCATTTGTCGCGCGCAGGTCCATGAACCGTGATAGGATCCGATGTTGCGTCGGCGTCTATCGGGCCAGCCCGATGAGATCCGACGCAGGGTCAAGGCTGGGCTGAGAAGTCCGGCGAAGCGACGCAAGGAGCACGCGGTGGAAGCCTTTGACAAGCTGAAGAAGTTGATTGCTGAGGCCGAAGAGGACATCCGAAAGGCTGAGGGTGGTAACCGGGCCGCCGGCACCCGCGCACGGGGCGCGATGCAGGACATCAAGAACGCGGCCCAGGACGTTCGAGAGAAGATCTTGGAGCTGCGTGATGCCGGCGGAACGCCAGCCAACGGATAACATTGCCATCGAGGCGGCCTCACCCGCCCTCGATCCCGAGGCCCCCAAAGGGTTGCTCTTCGACCTCGCACCACTCGACCTTGGTGCGGTGGTGTGTGATCGCACGGGGCTGGAAGCCATCAACCCTCACCGGGCGGAGATGGCGCTGCTGGATGCTGTCATCTGGCGCTCCGAGTGCGGCACCATGGGTCTGGGTGTCAAGCACATTCGGAGCGATGAGTTCTGGGTGCAGGGACACTTCCCAGGAAGGCCGATGTTCCCCGGCGTGCTGATGATCGAGACCGGGGCGCAACTGGCCTGCTACATGTTCAACGTTCGCAAGAACGAGCCCACGCTGGCCGCCTTCCTGCGTATCGAGAACGCATCCTTCCGCTCGCAGGTGGCGCCCGGAGACACACTCTACCTCCTGATCAAGGAAGTGAAGTACCAGAAGCGCCGCTTCATCAGCGATATTCAGGGCGTCGTTCCAGCGGACGGCTCGTTCCGCCTCGCATTCGACGCGCGGATCTCCGGGATGTCGCTCGGCAACCGTGGCTATTAGCAGAAGAATTGCGAGGTGCCGGAGGGGTCGACGGGAAGTGGAGCCCACCCTCCTGCACTTGAGCATCACTCACTCACCTGGCCAGATCACGAGGTTCCTCCACGTCGTGCCATCTCTGTCGTGACGGTGGAGTCGAGTTTCTCAGATTTCGCTCTTCGCTTCCTGGCGTTTCGTCTCTCCCCGGTGCCCCTCCCGCGACCCATTCCCGTCCGCTTCGAGCCCGTCCTTCTTGAGAAGGTCTGGGGTGGTGATCGACTCGCCGCATGGGGCAAGCCCGTCGCGCCGGGCTCACGCATCGGTGAGTCGTGGGAGCTTGCCGATCTCGACGCTACCTCGGCCTCTGGCGCGGGTGGTGCCGGCATTTGCTCCCGCGTTGCTTCGGGTGCCGCCAAAGGACACACGCTGCGCGAGCTTATGGCGGCGTGGACGAATGACCTTCACGCCGCGTCAACCGCCGCGTTCCCACTGCTCATCAAGTTCCTCGATGCACAGCAGGACCTCTCCGTTCAGGTGCATCCAAGCCCCGCCTACGCCGCAGCTCATCCCGAGTGCAAGCTCAAGACCGAGGCCTGGATGATCCTCGCCGCCGATCCCGGAAGCGTGATCTACAAGGGCGTGAAGCACGGCATCACGCACGCCGATCTCCGTCGCGGCGCTTCCGACGGGTCGATCGTCTCAATGCTCGAAGCCGTTCCTGCGGTGGCTGGCCACTGCCACAACCTTCCCAGCGGCACAGTTCACGCGCTCGGAAAGGGCGTCCTCGTCGCCGAGGTGCAGACGCCCAGCGACACGACGTTCCGGCTCTTTGACTGGGGCCGCGCCGGTCGCGAGCTTCACATCGATGCCGCGATCGAGTGCGCCAATCTCGCGGCCCCCCCGCCCGCGATCGACATGGGTTCGGACGCTCGCGTTCTCGCAACCGACTACTTCGAGATCTGCCGCGTCAACGTCGCGCCCGGCGACGAGCGCCCCACAACCCGCGGCCGCGCGTGCACGATCATCATGGTCCTTGATGGTGCTGGCGACCTCTCCAGCGACGAAGGCGACTTTCCCGCGATGCGACTCCGCAAGGGCGAGACAGTCCTGATCCCGGCGTGCCACAGCGAGTCGGCGCAGCTCATCGCGCCCGAAGACTCACGCCTCACCTGCCTCTGCGTTCAGATTCCCACAAGCTGACGTTCAGATCGCGCGCGACGGTCACTCGCGGTCTTCGTGCCCTCACGCGTTCAACCAAACGCCTTCTTGTAGTCCGCGAGGAACTTCTCGATCCCCTGGTCCGTGAGCGGGTGCTTCAGGCAGTCCTGGATCACCTTGAGCGGGCACGTCGCGACATCAGCTCCGGCGAGGGCACAGTGCAGCAGGTGGTTGGTGTGGCGGACCGAAGCCGCGAGGACCTTGGTCTTGAAGTTGTAGTTGTCGTACACGGCGCGGATCGTGCGGATCAGCTCCATTCCGTCCTCGCCCACGTCATCGAGGCGTCCGATGAACGGGCTCACGAGGAAGGCCCCGGCCTTCGCCACCATCAGCGCCTGCAGGCTCTGAAAGCACAGCGTGAGGTTCGTCTTGACACCCTCATCGCTGAAGGCCTTGCATGCACGCACCCCGTCCGTCGTGCAGGGCAGCTTCACGACGATCTGCGGCGCGATCTTCACATGCTCGCGCCCTTCGCGCATCATGCCCGCGTAGTCGGTCGAGATGACCTCGGCGGAGACGGGCCCCTTCACGATCTCGCAGATCTCCGCGAGCCGCTTCGCATACGGCACGCGCTCCTTTGCGATCAGCGTGGGGTTGGTCGTGACGCCATCAAGCACGCCAAGGTCGTGGGCGGCCTTGATCTCGTCCAGGTTCGCGGTGTCGACGTAGATCTGCATGCGCGAGGGTAGCTCCGTTGCCGCGTGGCGTCACCAATCGACACGCGACAAGCTGCCCGTGCCAACCTGGACACTCACCTCACCCGGCTGCAAGCTCGAACAGGAACTCAATCTCAACGGGGACGTGTAGCGGAAGCGCTGGCGCGCCGACGGCGGCCCGGGCGTGCTGGCCGTCATCGCCGAAGATTGCAACCAGCAGTTCGCTCGCCGCATTGGCCACCTTGGGCTGGTCGCCATAGTCCTGGTCGCACGCGACGAAGACGCCAAGCCGGATCACCCGACCGATCGCGTCCAGCGACCCGGCCGCACTCTTCGCGACCGCGAGGCCGTTCAGGACGCACTGCACGCTGCACGCCTGTGCGACCTCCAGCGAAACCTGCGTCGGCACGCGACCGGTTGCGATGGGCTTGCCCCCCTGGATCGGGATCTGTCCGGAGATGTAGAGCAGGTTTCCGCTCTTCCGGAAGGGGATGTACGCAGCGACGGGCTTGGGCGCTTCAGGGAGCCGTAGCCCGCGGCTGGCGAGGACGGCTTCGGGGTCGGCGGGGCGATTGGTTGCGTGGGACACGTGTTGCTCCAGTCTGCTCGACGTCTCGCTGCCTGAGCTAGCCGCGCACGATTCGGCTGCCACCGGGACCGCGTTCGTAGCGGGGAATGGATGGATCCACGGCGAGGGACCAGAGGTCAATGCCGCCGGCGATGCTGCGCGCTGTCGCGGTGCTGGTTGGTGCCGCGCCCGCCGCTGACATGGCCCGGAGTGCAAGCGCGGCCTTCATGCTCCGGACGCCGTGATGGCAGATCACGAGCACCTGGGCTCCGTCGTCGATCTCCAGCTCTGCTGCACGAGCTTCAAGTTCATGGAGAGGAAGGTGGATCGAACCGGGAACCCGCACCAGCGCAAACTCTTCATCCGTGCGGCAGTCAACCAGCACGGTCTTGGTCGGTGCACTCGCCAGAAGCTGGGCCGCGTCTCTTGGCGAGATCTCAAAGTCAGGATGGAGCCTCTGGCCCGCGGGCAGGCCGCGCGAGTCCAGCGAGGCGGCAGACAGATTCATCAGCGGGGCTCCTTCGCCCCTGCTTCCGGCGAGGCCGCACCCGTGGGAGCGGTGTCGCCGTCCGCACGAGGTGCGGCGCTGGCCGGCGCAGCGGGCCGCGACGCCGGCGGTGCAGCGGGCACCGGGGCGGCGATCATCGGGACGCCCACCGCAGCCCGCGCGTACGGACGACGCGTCGGATGCCACTGCTCCTGCCACGGCGGCACGTCCGCGATCATGTCGTACGGCGAGCGGATGAGGTCCCAGGTCGCCAGGAACGGCGAGAAGACGATCTCCTGGTACTGTTCGTCAACCGTTGTGCCGGACTGCTCAAGCGCGGCCATGATGTTGACCGGCGAGCCGCGCTGCCTGGCCGTCTTGTGCGTGAGCGGGTACTCGCGCGCGTAGACCGGGAAAGCATACGTGCCGTCGACGGGAACTCGCACGACCGTCTGCGGCCAGTTCGCCCGCGAAAGGCCCGTGAGCTTCGGGGCGTCCTCGCGCGCGAGGCTTGAGGTGGGTGTCTCGCCTCGCTCGCCTGCCGCGAAGACGGGCAGTGTGAGCGGTGAAGCGGCGTTGGGTGGCGATACCGAAGGCCCCCCTTGCGCGACGCGGTCGTTGCCCGCTGCCACACATCCCGCCAGCATCGCCATGCCGGCCAGTGTCGCGAGGGCGCTGCTGACTCTCGCCCCGTGTGCGCTGATGGACAAAGCCACCGATCGGTGGGCCAGCAGGCTGCCCACGGCGACAGACGCACCTTGACCGAGGGGCCGGAGTCTCATGGTTCGGACGGGGGGTCGCTCGCGCATGCCACCAGAATAGCGGGCCTCACCCCGCCGCATCCGGCGGCTCCGGCTCGGGGCCGAGCACGTCCCGGAGCGCGTCCAACGCCTCCTCTTCACCGAATCCTCGGCGGGCCATCGCACTTAGGGCCCGGCGCCAACGCGTGGCGGGATCCAGTGTTTCGGGCAGACGCGATGCGACCAACCGTGCCATCTGGCGCGAGCGATCTCGCTCGCTGGAGGGCGTCTGCGCGACCGCTTGCTCCGCGAGGCGCTCGGGCACGCCCTCGCGCGCGATTCTGTGCAGAAGGAGCGCATCGCCCGCCGGTGCCTTTCGCAACGTCGTGTCGATGGTCTGTCCTGCAAGATGCGCGTCGTTTAACAGTCCACGCATCTGGAGGTATCGGAGCGTCTCTTCAATCACGGTCGCATCGAATCCCGAGCGTTCGAGGCGTTCGCGCAGGTCTGCCTCGCTCCGGTCCTTTTGAGCGAGCAGTCGTGCCGCCCGCGCGCGGGCTCGGGCAGCCTCCTCGGAGACGCCAGAGGGGGCCAGGCCGGTTTCACGCCTCTGATGATGCTTGCCTGCCGACATCCGGTGGAGTCCCCTGCGACACATCACTCAAGAAGGTCGAGCATGCCCTGCAACTCCGAGAGGGCCTTCTGATCTCCGCATGCGCGTGCCGCCTCGATGCCGCGCCGTGCCACCTCAGTCGCACCGGCGACGTCCCCGGAATCCTCGAGCACGCGTGCTTTGTGGAAATATGCATAGCAGTAGTGGGGGTCCTTCGATAGGCACCGGTCGAAGAACGCAACTGCCTCCGGCGCGTTGCCCCGCTTGGCGTGCTCGTGCGCGATCCCGTAGAGCAGGAAAGGGTCGTCCGGCTCGCCGGCCAGCGCGGCCATCAGGGTTTCGAGACGGTCCTTCGCCACTGCTTCGCTCCTTGCCATACCACGACCAGTTCAGGGCTTCTCGGCCGGGGGTGGAATCGGAACGATCGTGGGAACTCGGTCGGTGGGAGCCGGCGTTGTGCTCTGCTCTGTCGCGCCCGCGCCGGGTGCCAGCAGGATGATCGGTGCTTCGCCCGGCCGTTCTGGTCGCTCCGCCATGGTGCGGCTCTTCTCGGCACCCAGGACCTCGGCTCGGAGGCGATCCTGCTCGGTTGCCATGCCGGCCATCGTCACGCCACCGGTCGCGAGGGCCTGCAGCGCGCCGACCACCTGCGAGTACGTCATGCCCAGCCCGGGACGAACATCCTCCGGGCGTGGATCGCGGGCCATCGTCTCGATCAGGTCAACGAGGTCGCCACGCATCGTGACTGTCTCGGCCTGGGCTCCGTCCGCCGGCCGGAAGAAGATCCTGATCTCTTCGCTTCCCGCATCCGCGCTCAGCAGGAACCGGTCCGACCATGCGCTCACCACCCGCGGCCGCACGATCTCGCGGCCCTGCTTCCCGAAGACCACCACGCGCGGCTGACGCTGCTGCGTGATGTAGATGAGCGGATCGCCGAAGGGCACGATGTCCAGGATGAACTTGCCTGCCACTGTGCGACGCTCGATCCCCTGCAGGCTCTCCGCCGAGAACCGCGCGCTCGCAAGTACCTCCAGCCGCGTGCGCGAGATCGGCAGCCGGTCCTGACGCCTGCGCGACTCGAACCGTGCGATCTGAGCACGCTCCGTCCTCGCGACCAGAGCCTCGTACGCCGCCACACGCACCGCGAGCTCTCCGTCGCTGAGGAATCCCTGCAGGGCCAGATCGACCTGCGGCGTTCCGTCCACGTCGCCCAGAAGGCGGATGGACCGGGTCCGTAGTGTGCCCCGGGCCTCCCCGGCCGTCACGATCAATCGCTCGGCCGCCCGTGGATCGTTCAGACCGGCTCCGGCGCGGAGCCCGGCCATTCGGGGGACTAGCTCCGAAGCGTCGTACAGCTCTCGGGTGATCGGGATCGCACGTGGTCCCAGCGCTTCGAGCGCCCAGCTCAGCTCCTCGCCCATCGCCGGCTTTTCGAGGATCGTGTCGACGTACCGGCGGGCGAAGGCCTCGGGCATGCGCTGATCGATCTGAACTCGCTGCACGAGCTGGATGAAGTCTTCGGGGCGCCGCCGGAACCGCTGCGGGACTGTCAGCTCGATGCTCGAGCCGGATCGTCCACGTGCCGTTTGGGTCAGGTCGCCGCGCTCCTCGGGGAAGCGGCTGTTGATCGCTGAGACGATGGACCGGGCCCGCTGGTGGCTGCCGCTGTCGACGGCCATCTCGATCCCGAAGGGCTCCACCATGACGCCGCCGTCAAGGATGCGGCCGACCGCCTGCGTCACGCCCAGCCGCTCCTGCCCCGGTTCCGCGAACGGATTGATGAAGATCGGGCCGCGCGCTTCGCCGAGGCGGTGCGTCTGGATCGCTCCGAAGACTGGTGCCTGACCGACACGCAGGTCGGTCGTCCAGAGCGTGCCTCCCTCAAGGCTGGTTGCGTTCACGGCCTTTACGAAGACGTCGAACGTCGCGCCACGCGGCAGGCCCGGTGGCACCGCCGCCTGCACAATGACGACCGCCACGTTCTTGTCTCGCAGCATCTGCCGGGGCGTCATCCCCTCGTAGGGGCCGTCGTAGTTGCCCGCAGCTCCGAGCCGGCGCAGTCCCATCTCCCGCTCCATCGTCGCCGCGATGGCGTCTGGGAGCGGCTCCCCGCCGGTGCCGCGAAGGCCGACCACGATGCCGAACCCGCTCACCAGCGTCGGCTCGATGCCGCGGAGCGTGACCTCTGTGCCGACCTGACCGCGCAGCACATCCGGCACGTCGCGCATGACGGGCGTCACCTCCATCGGTCGCACCGGCTCGGCCGTTTCGCACCCCAGAAACGCCGAACCCATCAGCCCGGCGCACGCCACGCCACCGCACCAGCGAATCAGTCGCGAACGAACCACGCGTGTCACTCCTTGCACCTCGATCTGTTCCGCCGCTCCCCTCGCACGCGAGCTGCTCGGCCCGCGCCCAGCTGCGGGCCCTCACGCCGCAGCCAGCCCGAGTTTCCAGCCCGTTCCGACCCGCCGGACTGCTCGCGTCGAGCCACCCTCCAGGCTGGCCGCGAGTCCCGGCTCGCGTATCGCCCGTGGCACCACTGTACGAGCCTCGCCCACTTCGTGCGCCAGTGCCCGGAACCTAAGGGCCGATGGGTGAGTGCATTGCCGCGCCGCAAGGGCTGGACCCCACCCCCACCCATGGTGGGTGCATACCGAACGCGACCGAAGCCCAATTCCCGCCAACTGACACTCGCCGCCATAACCCGCAGACTATCCACATTCACCCAAGCGCCACGGAGGGCGAGACTTGCGCCCAAGCGACAAGTTTTCAGTATCCTACCCCGTATTTTGTAGCCGATGCTCTTGCACATACGATGGGTAGTGGTACCATGACCCCCCACGGACCGGATCGGCCTGTCGCCCCTCCCCCGTGTGGTCTCGTTTTTCCGACTCAACTCAGAGTTCCTTAGGCTGTCGGTGGCAAGGTTTGTCAACGCGTTGTGCAGCCTCATTGCAGAACGTGTTTGGTAAATGGTAGAATTGCATAAGGGATGAGCGGGTCGGATTTCTGGCTTCGTCAGCGTGCTGAGCGATTGCCGGAGGGTGTGTTCTGGTGTGGGTGGTTGAGTGGTCGTGTGTAGCGACGTGATTGATTGCTGGGAGCGTTGCCGTGGGCGTGCTTTCTGATGGACAGATCCGGCGGCTCGTCAAGATCCAGCCCTTCGAGGAGGCGATCAAGCGCCCGGGCCGCATCTCCTTCGGCGTCTCGAGCTACGGCTACGACGTCCGCGTCGGCACGCGCTTCAAGATCTTCACCGCCGCGCCGCGCACGGGCGACATCGCCGTCGTCGATCCCAAGAAGTTCAACGACGACATGATGGTCGACGTCGATGTCGGCCACAAGCCCGCCGGCGACCAGTACGTCATCATCCCCCCGAACAGCTTCGCCCTCTGCGAAACCGTCGAGTACATCGAGATCCCGCGTGACGTCCTGGTCATCTGCGTCGGCAAGAGCACCTACGCCCGCTGCGGCCTCATCGTGAACGTCACGCCCCTGGAGCCCGAGTGGCGCGGCAAGGTCACGCTCGAGATCAGCAATACCACGCCGCTGCCCGCACGCGTCTACGCCAACGAGGGCGTCGCCCAGTTCATCTTCTTGAAGGCCGACCAAGTGTGCGAGAAGAGCTACGCGGACAAGGGCGGAAAGTACCAGGATCAGGGTGGGTTGACGCTGCCGAAGGTGGATTGAAACCAGGCATTCGGCATTGGTGGTTCGGCATTCGACGGAGCGGAGCGGTGCATGGGTGTGATCAAGTCTCATCGCGATCTGGTTGCGTGGCGTCTGAGCTACGACCTTGGGTTGCGAGTACTTCGTGCCGCGAATCTGTTCCCGAAGCAAGAGATGTTCGCCCTCGCAGTCCAGATTCGTCGCACAGCCATCTCAGTCCCCAGCAACGTTGCGGAAGGATTCGGAAGAGGTACTACAGCTGACTATCTGCGTTTCTTGAAGATCGCTCGCGGAAGTCTCTTCGAACTCGACACGCAGCTGCAGTTTTCGCGAGACCTCGGATACATCACGGCGAGAGGACATCAAAGCCTTCTCGACGATTGGAACGAAGCCAGCAAAGTGCTCGCGGGACTCATCCGCAAGCTC
>CAZBXF010000055.1:14026-18883 GCA_964495635.1 uncultured Phycisphaeraceae bacterium | reverse complement strand
AAAGCGAAAAGCGAAAAGCGGGAAAGCGGGAAATGAAGAGGCGGAGAGGGGAGAGGGGAGAGCGAAAAGCGGAAAGCGGAAAGCGGGAAATGAAGAGGCGGAGGGCAAGAGCGAGAGGCGGGAGGTGAGGAGGGGGCTGGGGCGTCTGACTTTGGACTTGGGCTGGTTTCTCGGACTGGGGCGGGGTGGATGTGCGTGCTTGGCGTGGGGGAGTGGGGTGCCGGGGTGGTGTGTGGGGCGGGTTGGGGCAAAGCGGGCGATGGAAACTCCCGATGTTCGTTTGGGCGCGCGCTGGGGAGCGCTGCGGACCATGGAGCATCACCGTGCCTGCCAGCAGATCAAGAACCGAGCGTTGGCGTGACCTTCTCCAGCAGATCGCCCAGCGGGGCGGCGGGATCGAGTTCTCGATCGCGCGGCCCGATGCACCGAAGGACGCGCCGCCGGGCGGGTCGGACCTTCTGTGGCGGGTTCGGCTCTTCAGTGTTGGGGAGAGCCAGATCGTGGTGGAGCATCCCGCCGCGGCGGGGTCGCCGATCCGGATCCCGAACGGGCTGGAGGTGGTGGCGACCATGTCGGTGGGGCAGAATCGCTGGCTCTTCCGGACGCGGGTTGTGGGGGTCAATCCGCCGTCGACGCGTGGGCCCGCGACGGTGACGCTGTCGGCGCCGGAGGCGGTGGAGCGCTGCAGCCGGCGCGAGTTCCTGCGCGTGTCGACGGCGCAGCTGACGCTGCCGAACGTGAGCTGCTGGCCCCTTCTGGATCCATCGAGCGTGGTGGGGGCGGAGGTTGCGAACCGGGCGCTGGTGCAGTCGATCGAGCGCGGCGACCGGGGCCCGTTCGAGGACGGCGAGGCGACGCTGCTGCCGGAGGTTGGGCCGCCGTTCCGTGCGAAGCTGATGAACCTCAGTGGCGGCGGCGTGGGGCTCGTGGTGGCGCGGGATGACCACGCGGCGGCGAACCGGTCGCGGCTGGTGTGGTGCCAGATGGACCTGCGCCCGGAGATTCCGGCCCCGCTGGGCATGACGGTGCGGATTGCGCACACGCATCTTGACAGCGAGCAGAACCTGTATCTGGGCGGGGCGTTTGACTTTGCGTTCCATGCTTCGCACCGCGAGTTCCTGGTGGAGCAGGTGACACGCTATGTCAACCGGCTTGTGGCGCGCGGGACGCGCTTGGCCGCGTAGGTTGCGGAGCTGCTCACGAGAAGAGGCCGGGCGTGGGATCAGGGGGCTTGGGCCTGCGCCTTGGTGCGAGGCGTGGGGCCGGGGCGGCGCCTTCGACGGTTGAGCGGACCGTGCCTTCGGAGAGGCGCGTCGTGAGGATGTCGCCTGGCGTGACATCGGCGGGCGTGCGGACGGCGCGGCCGTCGGCGCGGAGCGTGACGGAGTAGCCTCGCTCCAGGACGCGGGTGGGGCTGACGGCGGTGAGGTGGGCGGCGGCAGCGGCGACGCGCGATGACTCGAGCGCGAGGCGGTGCGCGATCGCGCGTGCGAGTGAAGGGCGGGAGAGGTCGAGGCGTGCGCGGGCCAGTGAGTTCTGTGCCGCGGCGTGGAGGGAGCGCTCGGCCTCGTGCAGCCGCGTGATCAGGCGGGCGTGGATGGCGGCGGGGCGCTGGCGTTCGACGCGTGCGGCGAGGATCGCGAGGTTCTGCTGACGTTCTGAGAGCGCGGCGCGGATGGCAGCGCCCAGGGACATCGCGGCGAGCGAGGCGGACTGGCGTGCGCCGCGAAGGTGCGTGCGCGTGGCCTGCTCGAGGCGTTGCTCGAGCGTCGTGACCTGGCGTGCGAGCGCGTGGCGATCGGGAGTCAGGCGCATCGCGGCGTGGGTCGGGGTGGCGCTGCGTTCGTCGGCGACGAGCTCGGCGACGGTGGTGTCGGTCTCGTGGCCGATGGCGGCGATGAGCGGGACCTTGCAGGCGTGGATCGCTTCGGCAACGACGAGCTCGTTGAAGCACCAGAGATCCTCCTTGGAGCCGCCGCCGCGGGTGAGGAGGATGGCGTCGAGGCCGAGGGCTTCGCGGGCGCTCGAGAGGTGGCCGATCATGGCGGCGATCTCCGGCGCGGCGGCGTCGCCCTGGACGCGAACGTCGCAGACGAGGATGGCGACGGCGGGGCAGCGCTCGCGCATGGTGCGGAGGACATCCTGGAGGGCGGCACCGGTAGCGCTGGTGACGACGGCGACGCGACGCGGGAATGTGGGGAGCGGGCGTTTGGTGGATGGGTCGAGCCAGCCGCGGGCGCGCAGGTCTTCGAGGAGGCGGCGGAGGGCGAGGTCCTTCTCGCCCTCGCCTGCGGGGCGGAGCGAGTCGAGGACGACCGAGACCTTGCCGCCCTTGGCGTAGAACTCAACGCGGCCGGAGGCGATGACCTGCTGGCCGTCGCGCGGCGTGAAGCCGATGCGTCGTGCGACGGAGGCGAAGACGACGCAGGAGGCGACGGCGCGATCGTCCTTGAGATCGAAGTACCAGTGGGTGCGATCGCGGAAGCCGCCGACCTCGCCCTGGAAGCGGACGGAGGTGGGGATGCCGTCGCGCAGCGCGCGGTCGATTCTGGCCGCGAGATCGGAGACGGAGAGGATGCGGTCGGGCGCGGCGGACTTCGCGGCGGGCTGGACCGCCATCTTGGAGGGATCGAAGGGGAGGCGGGACATCGGGGTCAGCGTAGGGGAAGTGGGGGAAGGGACGGAGGGCCGAGGAAGGTGTCGAGGTGTCTAGGTGTCGAGGTGTTAGGGAAGAGACGGAGGGACAGAGGGACAGAGGGACACGGGGTGGGCGGGTCAAGACAGAGGGCGGGGCCCACGCGCCCCGCCCTCGTTTCGAGATTGATGTGATGGATGTGAGCGGACTTGATCAGGCGTGATCAGGCATGATCAGGCCTGTTCAGCGGGCGTCGGCGATGGCGATGGCGGGGCGGACGACAACGGTGTGGGGCGTGGCGCGGACCTGCATGCGCTTGCGGAACTTGGTGGCTTCCGGCGAGATCTCGATGACGCCGCGTGGCTGGATCGGGGTGCGGATGGTGGAGGGGGTGGAGGGGGTGGATGATCCGTCGGACGAACTGGCGAGGGTGTGGGCGGAAGCGCCGTGGTCGTTGACGAAGGTGCGCACGCCGCCGGTGAAGTTGTTTTCCTTGAGCCACTCCTGGCGTGCGGCCTCGAGGCGTGGCTCGGACTGCACCTGCCACGGAGAGATGGAGATGGCGAGGTGGCCGATGCGGCCGTAGATGATGGTGTCGTCGCCAACGTGAGCGCCGTAGGCGGCGGCCCCGGGCTCTTCGTTCTCGAAGGAGCCGACGGCGGGTGAGACCCAGACGCGGCCGCCGAAGCCGGGGCGGCGGACGCTGTCGGTGACGTTCGCCGGGAACGCGCGGGGCGTGGCGAGCTGGCGCACGCCGGAGTTGGGGCGTGTGAAGCCGGTACGCTGGGCGTCGATGGTCGGGCCGGCGGTGGCGGCGGCGACGTGCGCGGATGCGGCGGCGGCGATGAGGAGCGTGGTGAGCATGCTGGTCCCTCGTGGCCCCTCAGGACGCCGGCCCCGTTCCACGCGTGGTCGGGCCGGAGTCTCTTGGGGTGTGCACAACTGCGGCCGGGGCGTTCCCGGCGGCACCATCATCATGCGCCATGCGGGCGGCAATGCCAGAAATGCTGTCGCAGATGGCATAGATGGACCTTCGGGGCGATCTGGAAGCGGCGGCGGGCGTGCTTCTCGGACGGCGGCGGCTTTCGCGTCGGGCGGGGTGCGGCCGTATGGTGCAGCCCGATGGACGCGAAGCCGCTCGGACAGCGTGGGATGGCGGAACGGGCTGGACCGCGTGGTCCGCTGCCGACGTGGCTGGCGCCCGTGGCGATGCTTGGCGAGAAGCTGTATGGCTGGGAGATGGCGCGACGGAACCGGGCCTTCGACGCGGGGCGCGGGGTGGTGACGCTGGACCGGCCGGTGATCAGCGTCGGGAATCTGTCGGTGGGGGGGACGGGGAAGAGCCCGATGGTGGGGCTCGTGGTGCGGATGCTGATGGAGATGGGGCGGCGGCCGTGCATCGCGATGCGCGGGTACGGAGCGCGGGCGGGGGGGCGGAGTGATGAGGAAGACGCGTATCTGCGTGCGTTCGCGTCGGTGCCTGTGGTAGCGCAGCCAAACCGGGTGGATGGGCTTCTGGATCTCTTCGCCCGCGAGGCGGGTGCGATCGGCGCGGGTGGGGCGACAGGGGCCGGGCCGGAACTTGGGGCGGAGGTGGCAGCGGATGGAGGGACGGATGTGGTGGTGCTGGATGATGGATTCCAGCACCGACGACTGGCGCGCGACTTGGACATCGTGATGATCGATGCGACGCGGAGTCCGTTCGAGGATCGGCTGCTGCCGCGCGGGTGGCTGCGGGAGCCGGTGAGTTCGCTTTCGAGGGCGGGGTTGGTGGTGGTGACGCACGGAGTGAGCGCGGGGGTGGGTGCCATCGCAGCGCGGGTGCGGGAGGTGAATCCCGCGGCGGCGGTCATCGGGGGCGAGCATGTGTGGGAAGGGCTGCTCTGGCGCCGTCCGGGCGAGGCGGAAGATCGGGGCGTGGAGGTGCGGGAACTGGCTGGGAAGCGCGTCATGGTGTGCTGCGCGATCGGGAACCCGGAGCGGTTTGTGGAGATGGTGCGGGGGGCAGTTGGAGAGGCGGGGGACGTGGTCGAGCGGATGGTTCTGCGCGACCATGATCCGTTTGAGCCGGCAACGATCGGGGCGATGCTGGAGCGGGCGAGGGGGGCGCGCGCGGAGGTGATCGTGACGACGGACAAGGACTGGTCGAAGCTGCGGCATGTGAGGCCGGAGGCGTGGCCGTGTGCGGTGGCGCGGCCGCGGCTGGAGATGAGGGTGGGTGA
>CAZBXF010000055.1:0-13926 GCA_964495635.1 uncultured Phycisphaeraceae bacterium | reverse complement strand
GGGCATGATCGTGGCACTTATGGCCGTGCGGTGACGCGGCGGTCCTTACACTGGACGTGAATGGACACGCTGCTTGCCGCGCTTGCAAACTGGAAGAGCTTTCACGCCCTGGTCGTGGGCGACTTCATGCTGGATGAGCTGCTGTATGGAGATGCGGAGCGGCTGTCGGCGGATGCGCCGGTGCCGGTGCTGCATGTGCGGCGGCGGGAGCACCGGCCGGGGGGGAGTGCGAACGTGTGCATGGACCTTGCGGCGCTCCGGGGGCGGGTGACGGCGCTGGGGGTGTTGGGGGATGATGAGGCCGGGAAGCGGCTGCGGGAGGCGCTTGGCGCGAGCGGGGTGGATGCGTCGCACCTGACGACGGACGCGAGCCGGCCGACGACGCGGAAGCTGAATCTGATCGGGCTGGCGCAGGCGCGCCATCCGCAGAAGATGTTCCGTGTGGACTTTGAGAGCAGCGAGGTGGTTGCGGGCGAGGTTGAGGCGCGGCTGATGGCCTCGTTCGAGAGGCTGCTGCCGACGGCGGACGTGGTGTGCGTTGAGGATTACAACAAGGGCGTGTGCTCGGCGGGGTTGTGTGCGCGGGTGATCGAGATGGCCCGGCGCGCGGGCAAGCCCGTGATGGTCGATCCGGCGCGACTCAACTCGTACGCCAAGTACCGCGGTGCAACGGCCATCACGCCGAATCGGACGGAGGCGGAGGTCGCAACGGGGATGAAGACCGGGACGGAGGGCTCGGCGGCGCACAACGTGGAGCTCGCGCAGCGGCTGATGGAGGCGCTGGAGCTTGAGGCGTGTGTGCTGACGCTGGATAAGCAGGGTGCGCTGCTGCTGGAGCGGGGCGAGGAACCACTCGCGGTGCCGACGGCGGCACGTCAGGTGTACGACGTCACGGGCGCTGGGGACATGTTCCTGGCGGGGCTGGCGGCGGCGCGAGCGAACGGGTGCGGCTGGGCGGATTCGGTGCGGTTTGCGAACGCCGCGGCGGGGCTCGAGGTTGAGATCTTCGGCGTGGAGCCGATCCCTCTGGAGCGCGTGCACCATGAGGTGCTGCTGAGGTCACGCGCGGACCGCGGGAAGATCAGGACGCTGGAGGAGGCGGTGCTGGAAGCGGCGGCGATCCGGAGCACGGGAAGGCCGATCGTGTTCACCAACGGGTGCTTCGACATCCTGCACCGCGGGCACGTCACGCTGCTCGAGAAGGCGCGGCAAGCAGGCGGCAAGGACGCGTTCCTGGTCGTGGGCGTGAACGACGACGCGTCGGTGAAGAGGCTCAAGGGCGAGTCGCGGCCGGTGAACACGCAGGAGGACCGGGCCAGAGTGCTGGGCGCGCTGGAGTCGGTGGGGGCGGTGGTGTTCTTCGGGAAGGCCGGGGACGACACGCCGCTGGAGCTGATCAGGGCACTGCGGCCGGAGGTGCTGGTGAAGGGGGCGGACTACACGAAGGACAAGGTCGTGGGCGCGGAGTTTGTGGAGTCGATCGGAGGGCGCGTGGAACTGGTGGATCTGGTGCCTGGCAAGAGCACGACGGGGACGATTGCGAAGATGCGGGGGTAGGTTACAAGTTTGTGTCGAGCGCTTGGGCGGGAGTGGAATCGGGCCGGGGTCCCGGGCTAACATGACGGAGCGTGGCGGCCGGAACGTCCGTGCCGCTTGACCACCGCGTCGTTGTATGCCTCGGAGTGACACATGCATTACATCCCGATGTCTGCATGGCGTGGACCACTCCTCATGGCGTGCTGACGCCCACCCCGGTCGCACCGGGGGAAGACCTGTACAACCTGCGATTGTGTTGATTCCTGCGAGCACCCGTGTGGGTGGCTGCGGTCTGCCGGCGCGTTTGTCGTTCGTGCCTCGTTGGCGCGGTCGCTTCGGCGGACCAGATGATTCGTGAGTAGAACGTTCAAAGTCCGGCACATGGTGTGCCGGCAGCGACCGAGAAAAACCTATGGGCTATTACAGCGAGATGTTGCCGCCGCGGGTGCGGACGGCATTGGAGGTTCTGGAACACTGCCGGCGCCGGGAGAATGGCGACTGCTGCTCGATTGAGAAGGGCGAGCTTTCGAAGCCTGAGACGGCGCTGCAGCGGCACGCGATGCAGGTGCTGAGCCTCTACCTGCAGGGTGAGATGGACTATGGCGATCAGCCGCCCAAGCCCGTCGAGCCTCCGGACGAGGGAGAGGCGGGGTCTGCTGCACCGGTGAAGGTGTGACCGTTCCCATCCGCGTCGAGAGGCGCGGTGGGAGATTTCTACTTGGGTGTGGCCTGGTCAGCGCCTGGGGCGGAGGACGTGTCGTGCGCGGCGGGTGGTGCACCCACGAGCCTGACGGCTCGCGCGGCGAGGAGCAAGCCGATGCCGGCCAGGAACGCTCCGACGAAGAAGGAGAGTCCCGGGAGGTTCAGGGGCGGAAAGGCCCGATCGGAGACGGCCCACGCGAAGACTTTGGTGCCGATGAGCGGCCCCAAGATGTTGGCGACGCTCTGGAGGCTCGCGAGTGCGCCGGAGACCGCGCCCTGCTCGCTGGGGGAGACGGTCCGGGTGATGAGTGCCTGGCCGGCGGGCTGGGCGATGCCGCCGAGGGAGGCCGCGACGACGATGGCGTAGATCATCCATCCCTCGGTGGCGGCGCCGTAGCCGATGTAGGCCAGGACGCCGATTCCCATTCCGATGAGGAGGGCACGCTTCTCGCCCAGGACGCCGGGGCCAAGGGCCGGGATGATCCTGCGTGCGAGGCCGCCCTGCACGACGGCGGCGCCGAGGCCCACGATGGTGAGGGAGAGTCCGACCTGGAACTCGTTCCAGCCGTAGCGGTGGGCGGTGTAGAGGACCCAGGTGGCGTGCAGGCCGAACATGGCGAGATTGAGCATGAAGAGGGAGCCGGCCATGCCAGCGACCAGCGGGTACTTGCCCAATCCGCGGAAGGCGCCGAGCGGGTTGGCGCGGGCGAGGCTGAAGGGGCGTCGGAGGTTGGGTGCGAGCGATTCGGGGAGGACGAAGCAGCCGTAGAGCCAGTTGAGGAGCGTGACGCCTCCGGCGACGTAGAAGGGGAGGTGGATGTCGATGGAGCCGAGGAAGCCTCCAAGGACGGGACCGATGATGAAGCCAAGGCCGAAGGCGGCACCGACCAGGCCGTACGCCGCGGCGCGCTTGTCGGGGGGTGTGACGTCGGCGATGTAGGCGGTGCAGACGGTGATGCTGGCGCCCGAGATGCCGTTGATGGCCCTTGTGACGAAGAGGATCCAGAGTGAGGGCGCAAAGGCCATCGCGAAGTAGTCAAGCCCGGATCCGAAGAGGGCCACGAGGAGGACACGTCGGCGGCCGAAGCGGTCCGAGAGCGCGCCCAGGATCGGGGCGAAGAGGACCTGCATGGCGGCGTACGTGGCGATCAGTGCGCCGTAGTAGGTCGCGGCCTGATCTTCCGTTCCACCGCTGCCACCGTTGAGCAGCGACTGGACGAGCTTGGGCGCCACGGGGATGAGGAGGCCAAACCCGATCACATCGAGGAGCAGCGTGGCGAAGATGAAACCCACGGCGGGCTTTCGGGCGGTCAAGCGAGGGTGCTCCGGAAGGCGGTTCTGCGTTTGCGATCCAAACAGGATAGGAACGGGCGGATTGGCAATAGTCGAGGATCGGTTGGGCGAACGCGAATCGTTGACGGGGGGCGAGACGCGGCCTAGATTTATCCGTTCATCCGGATAGATGGATGAAGACATCGGATCGACGCTCTTGGTTGGACTGATCACGCCGTGGAAGTCGGCCCTGGTAGCAGGACGTTCTCGCGACAGGCCGTTGCGGTCGGTTCTGCTCGGCGGGCTGCTTGCCGGCGTGCTCGGTCCAGAATGGACAGTGGACCGACTCATCAGGCGATCGGGTCCGACCGGTCGCTCCAGGACAAGCCGCCCATGCCGAGCCTCTTCCTCGACACTCTCGCCAGAAAGCCCATCATCTTCGACGGAGCGATGGGGACCGCAACGCACGCGCGGGATCTGGACATCGAGCGGGACTTCTGGGGGAAGGAGAACTGCCCCGAGGTGCTGGTGCTCGCGCGGCCGGACGTGATCTCGGAGATCCACGAGTCGTTCCTGGTTGCGGGCGCTGACGTCCTGGAGACCTGCACGTTCGGAGGGATGCCTCATGTGCTGGCCGAGTTTGATCTTCAGGATCGCTGCCGCGAGATCAACGTGGCGGCGGCGAGCCTGGCGAGGGCGGTGGCGCGGAAGCACTCGACGTCGGACAAGCCGCGGTTTGTTGCGGGGTCGATGGGGCCGGGGACCAAGCTGATCACGCTGGGCAACATCGACTGGGACGCGATGTTCGCGAGCTACAAGGCGCAGGCCGCGGGTCTCATCGAGGGTGGCGTTGACTGCTTCATCATCGAGACGTGCCAGGATCTGCTGCAGGTCAAGTGCGTGATCAACGCGGTGATGGCGGCGCTGGCGGAGGCCGGGAAGACCGCCGCGGACATCCCGATCATGGTGTCGGTGACGATCGAGACGACGGGCACCATGCTGCTGGGGAGTGAGATCTCCGCCGTGGCGCAGGCGCTGGCGGGGTATCCGATCACGTCGCTGGGGCTGAACTGCGCGACGGGTCCGGTGGAGATGGCCGAGCACGTGCACTGGCTGGGCAAGCACTGGGGCGCGATGGGGACGATGCCGGGGCACGCGGGGCTGGCGCGCCCTGTCTCGATCATGCCGAATGCGGGGCTGCCGATCCTGCACGAGGGGCGTGCGGAGTTCCCGCTGCGGCCCGAGCCCTTCACCGAGGCGATGCAGAAGTTCGTCGAGGCGGACGGCGTGCGGATCGTGGGTGGGTGCTGCGGAACGACGCCGGAGCACATTGCGACGCTGACCCGGATGGTGGACGACTTCATCCGGCGCGGGAGCAGGGCACCGATGGTGCTTTCGGCGCCGAGGGCGGCGGTGACGAGCCTGTACTCGGCGCAGGACTACCGGCAGGACAACTCGATCCTGATCGTGGGTGAGCGGATGAACGCGAGCGGCAGCCGCGCGTTCAAGAAGATGCTCGAGGCGGAGGACTTCGACGGGATCGTGTCGCTGGCGCGCGAGCAGGTGCGGCACGACGGCGCGCATGTCCTGGACCTGAACGTGGATTATGCCGGGCGCGACAACGCACGGGACATGGCGGAGATCGTGCGACGGGTCGTGCGGCAGGTGAACATCCCGCTGATGCTGGACTCGACTCAGGTGGCGACGATCGAGGCGGGGCTGCGTCACGCGGGGGGCAAGTGCCTCATCAACTCGGCCAACTTCGAGGACGGGGACCACAAGTTCGACGTGATCGCATCCCTCGCGAAGAAGTACGGGGCGGGGCTGGTCATCGGGTCGATCGACGAGGACAAGGAAGCGTCGATGGCGCGGACGGCGGACCGCAAGATCGCGATTGCAGAGCGCGGTCTGCGCCGGGCCGTTGAGGTGCACGGGCTGGCGGAAGAGGACGTGATGTTCGACCCGCTGGTGCTGCCCATCTCAACGGGCATGGAGAGCGATCGCCGCTCGGGCCTTGAGACCATCGAGGGTGTCCGGCGGATCATGCAGAAGTTTCCGCGGTGCCAGACGACGGTGGGGCTCTCGAACTGCTCGTTCGGGCTCAAGCCCGCGGCCCGTATCGTTCTCAACAGCGCGTTCCTGCATGAGCTGACGCAGGCCGGGCTGACGAGCGCGATCGTGCACTTCAGCAAGATCCTCCCGAAGAACCGCATCCCGCAGGATCAGTGGGATGCGGCGATGGATCTGATCTATGACCGCCGGCGCGAGGGCTTCGACCCCCTTCAGCGCTTCATTGAGCTCTTCAAGGATGCCGAGGTCCCCGGCGCGACGAAGAAGGTCAAGAAGGAGCTCACGCTCGAGGAGAAGCTGCGGGCCCACATCATCGACGGCGAGAAGGAAGCGCTTGGGGAGACGATCGCCGCGGCGCTCGCGAAGTACAAGCCGCTCGACATCATCAACGATCACCTGCTCGACGGCATGAAGACCGTGGGTGAGCTGTTTGGCTCGGGCCAGATGCAGCTCCCCTTCGTGCTGCAGAGCGCGGAGGTGATGAAGATGGCGGTTGCGCAGATCGAGCCGCACATGGAGAAGGTGGCGGGGCAGGCCAAGGGCACGATCGTTCTCGCGACGGTGAAGGGTGACGTGCACGACATCGGCAAGAACCTCGTCGACATCATCCTGAGCAACAACGGCTACAGGGTCGTGAACATCGGGATCAAGCAGACACTGCCGGAGATCCTGAAGGCGTGGAAGGAGAGCAACGCGGACGCGATCGGGCTCTCGGGCCTGCTTGTGAAGAGCGTGAACGTGATGGAGGAGAACCTCAAGGAACTGAACCAGCAGGGCCTGTCGCCGAAGGTGATTCTGGGCGGGGCGGCGCTGACGCGCCACTACTGCGAGGGGCACCTGCGGAAGGTCTACTCCGGGAAGCTCTTCTACGGGAAGGACGCCTTCGACGGGCTTCGCACCATGGATCTCATCATGGGCGGGCAGACCGAGACGCTGGAGCGCGAGATCGAGGAGCGTCAGGGGAAGCGGACCGCGGCAGAGGAGACGATCAACCGCTCGCGCATCGAGAAGCTCGCCGCGGCGAACAGTGCGGTCGCGGGTGGCACCGCCCTCCCGGACGGTGTGTCCCGGGCTGCATCTTCAACCGCCAGTCTGCCCGCCCCGCGCGTCCGCAGCGGCGTCTCCACGGATCATCCCGTCCCGCGTGCGCCGTTCCTGGGCTCGCGCGTGATCACCAGCGAGTCGGGCGGGCTGGACCTTGACGACATCTATCCGTTCATCAATCCTGTTGCGCTCTTCCGCGGGCAGTGGCAGATCAAGAAGGGTGCCTTGAGCGACGCGGAGTATGACGCGCTGCTCGAGGACCAGATTGTTCCGATGTTCGAGAAGCTCAAGGCCGATGCGAAGGCGCGCAAGATCCTCCGACCCGCCGTGGTCTACGGGTACTTTGAGTGCAACGCCGACGGCGATGATCTTGTGATCTGGGACCCGGCACATCCGGGCAAGCGCGTCGAGCGCGAGCGCCTGCCCTTCCCGCGCCAGCCGGACAAGAAGCGGCTGTGCATCAGCGACTACTTCCGGCCGATTGAGTCGGGCGAGACGGACATCATCGGCATGCACTGCGTCACGATGGGGAGCAAGGCCAGCGAGGAGGCCAAGCTGCTTTTCGAGCAGAACCGGTACACGGACTACCTGTACCTGCATGGGCTGGGTGTCGAGACCGCCGAGGCGCTCGCCGAGTTCTGGCACAAGCGCATGCGCCAGGAGCTGGGCATCGCGGGCGACGACAGCCCACGCATCAAGGACCTCTTCACCCAGCACTACCGCGGCTCTCGCTATTCCTTCGGCTATCCAGCGTGCCCGGACATGAGCCATCAGGACATCCTCTTCCGGCTTCTGGACCCAGGCAGGATCGGCTGCGTTCTGACTGAGAACTGGCAGATCGATCCGGAGCAGAGCACGAGCGCGATCATCGTGCACCATCCGGAGGCGAAGTACTTCAACGTGTAGGAAGGCACTTGGCACTAGGCACTTGGCACTAGGGGTCGGAGAAGAAGGGACTGGGGAGTGGGGGGAGGGACCGGACCTTTTGGTTGTTGTGCTCTCCCTTGGGTGATCTGTTAGACTTCCTGGCTGGTTTGCTGGAGTTCCTGATGCCTGTTGAGCCACGACCCAGCTCGGAGCCGCCTCGGCACTCGACGCAGATCACGCACGACCCGCGCCATGTCACGGTGCTGATCCACGCGGCCGCGGCGGGAGATGTGCGGGCTTCTTCCGAGCTGCTGCCGATTGTCTATGACGAGCTGCGCCGACTTGCCCAGTCGAACATGGGGCGCGAGGCACGGCAGGGCGCGGGCCACACGCTGCAGCCGACCGCGCTTGTGCACGAGGCGTACATGCGGCTCGTTGGCGAGGGCGATCCGGCGATTGCGTCGTGGCAGAACCGGGCACACTTCTTCGGCGCTGCCGCGCTCGCGATGCGCCGGATCCTGATCGAGCGTGCGCGGGCCCGCCAGACGCAGAAGCGCGGTGGGGGCGTTGCGCGCGTGGAACTCCACGACGACGCCGTGGCCTCCGAGGCGCCGGAGGGCGATGCGAGCGATGAGATCCTCGCGCTCGATGCGGCGCTGCGGAAGCTGGAATCCCTTGATGAGCGGGCCGGGCGGATCGTGATGCTGCGGTACTTTGCCGGACTCTCCATCGAGCAGACGGCGGCGGCGATGGACCTCTCGGCGGCGACGGTGAAGAAGTCGTGGGCCTTTGCCCGCGCCTGGCTCAGCCGGGAGATCAGCAGCAGCGTCGGGCGGGCCGGTGCCGGCGAGGAGCCACGCCGGCCGGAGTAGGTGGGGTGAGCCGTTCGGCGCGGGCTGGGGCTGGCGGCACCGGTGTACCCTGAGCCCCGATGACCCACACCGACGCAACGAGGGATCCTGGTGTTGAGAGGCGGACGTGGCGCGAGCGCGGCGTGCTGGTCGGGCTCGGGATGGCCCACGGGCTGCTGATGGCCCTTGCTCAGGCGCCGGCGGGTCTGTGGCCTCTGGCGATGGTGGCCCTGGTTCCGGTTTTTGTTGCGACCGAGCGGCTGGCACTGCGTCCGGCCCGCGGGGCGGCGTGGTTCGCGCTCGGGACGCTGCCCTACTGGCTGTATCTGCACGCGTTTCTCATCGATGTGACCGCGCCGGGGTATCCCGGTCTGGGGGTGCTGCTGTCCAGCTACACCTGGCTCAGTGTCTGGATCGGCGCTCGTGCCTGGCGGCTGCACGCGTCGTTTGGCTTTGCGCTGGCGGCGCTCGCCTGGACGGGCGGCGAGTTCTTCCGCGGCGAGATCGCGTGGGATGGATATCCGTGGGGGCTCGTGGCGCATCCGCTGGTGGAGTGGTTCCCGCTGGCGGCTCCCGCCGCCGTGGGTGGGCAGTATCTCGTGGTGCTTCTGGCATCGCTGTTCGGGGCGGCGCTGGTGGCCACGTGGGTTGGCGGCGGCAAGGGCGGTCCTGGCCGCATGCCGGGCCGGGTAGGGACGGTGGGCACGCTCGTGGTGTGGGCGGCGCTCTCGGGCGCGGGGCACTCGATGGTTCCCGGTGACGCGGGAGCGACGCTGGCGGTGGCGGTCGTGCAGACGAACGTGCCACAGTCGAACAAGATGTCGTGGCGGATCCAGGACGAGATCGAGGAGTGGCGGCGCCTGGAGAATGCGACGCTGCGGAGCGTGACAGGCGTCTCAGGCGGCGCGGGTGTCTCGCCGGAGGTTGTGATCTGGCCCGAGACGATGATGCCCGGTCCCACGCTTGATCCGGCGGCGCTCGAGACTCTGGCCCGTGAGGGGATGCAGTGGAACCTCCCGCCGAATCCGGTCGATCCCGAGTCGCCAACGGGCCTGCGGATGACGGCCTTCGCCGACCGCCTTCTCGAGATGCAGTCGCGCCTCGGTGTGCCCATCCTGGTGGGCGAGGAGGCGCTGGTGGGCTTGGAGGTCGTGCGGCGGGGGTCGCGGCTCTCGCTGGACTGGGACCAGCGATTCAACAGCGTCTTCCTGATCCGCGAAGGTGAGATCTCGCCGGTGCGGTACGACAAGATCCGGCTGACGCCCTTCGGCGAGGTGATGCCGTACATCTCGGCGTGGCCCTGGCTGGAGGCGCGGCTGCTGGCGATCGGGGCCGCGGGAATGCGATTTGATCTTGATGCGGGCACGGAGCCGACGGTGTTCGCGGTGCCGAGCGCGGCGCTGGGGCGGGATGTTCGGATCGTGACGCCGATCTGCTTTGAGGCGACGACGTCGTGGGTGTGCCGGCGGATGGTGTTTGCGGGTGGGGAGCGCCGGGCGGATCTGATGGTGAACGTGAGCAACGACGGGTGGTTTGGATGGTGGGACGCGGGGCGGGTTCAGCACATGCAGCAGGCGCGGATGCGTTCGGTGGAGCTTGCGACGCCGATGGTGCGTGCGGCGAACACGGGGGTGTCGGCGATCATCGACGCGCGGGGCCGGCTGGTGGCTGAGGGCGCGGTCGCCGAGGATGGCAGCCGCGGCACGGCGCGTGTCGGGGGCATTCTGTGGGGCTCGGTGCCGCTGGCGTCCGGATCGCCGCTCTACGCCCGCGTGGGTGATGCCGCGGGGTGGGGAGCCATGGCGGGTGCAGCGATCCTGCTGGTCGCTTCGTTCGTACTGAAGGGGCCCGGCCGGCGCGGGTGAGGGCCGGGCGGAGGGGGCGCCCGGACAGTGGCGACGAGACGCGTCGACGGTCGATAGCCTGTTGGAGGCGCGGCGTGGTGCTTGGGGCGTGGGAGCGTGGTTGAGATTGTGGAGATTCGGCGTGATGCAACAGACCCATCGTCAGGCTCCGGCCGTCTGCTTCGGCGTGGCTTCGCTGGTCATGCTCATTGTGGGCTGTGCCGGGCAACCGCAGTCAGGTCCGGGCCCTGCCAAGGCGCCGGCTGGCGACAAGGCTTCGCCGGGTGGCGTTGCTGCGGCCGCGGAGCCGGCGCGAGTTGACCGCGTGCAGGCGTCACGCATCCGCGAGCAGGCCATCGAGATTCTCGAGAGGTCGGCCCAGTCCGAGGATCCGCAGGTCCGGGCCAACGGCATCGAAGCGGCGATGATCGCGCCGCAGCGCCTGATCATCCTGATCGAGACCGGGCTCCGTGATCCGAACCCGGGCGTCCGGAACGTCGCGGCGATGGCGGTGGGCAAGGCCCGTCTGGCGAAGCTCGCGGAGAAGTGCCGCCCGATGCTGAGCGATCCCGTGCCGCAGGTGCGTGCGTCCGCGATCTTCGCGCTGGTGGCGAACCAGAAGGCCGTGGACCGCACGCCGCTCGCGGAGATGCTGCTGCAGGATCCTTCGCCGTGGGTGCGTCGTCACGCGGCGTTCATCCTTGGGGAGATCGGCGACCGCTCCGCCATGACACTGCTGCGTGCCGCGGCCCATCAGGGCGACAAGGACCTGCCGACCGAGCAGGCACGCAGCTACCAGCTGCAGATCGCCGAGGCGCTGATCAAGCTCGGCGATGAGGACGCCCGCCAGGCGGTCCGCGCGGCCCTTTACCCATCGCGGCCGGATGACCTCGAGTCGGCGGCCCTCGCCGTACAGATCATCGGGCAGGTGAAGGATCGGGAGGCGATCGATCAGCTCATCTACCTCTCGGAGTATCGCAACTCGCAGGGGCAGATGTACCCCGCGGAGGTTCGGCTGGGCATCGCGCAGGCGCTCTCGGGCATGGGGATCCGGGGCGGGGCGTTCATCGCGGATGAGTTCAAGGCGAGCCCGACGCCCGCGCTCCGGGCGCAGGCGGCGTTCGTCTACGGGTACGTGGGAAAGTCGCAGCTTGCCACGCTCGAGGCGATGATGAACGACCCGGACCCGACGGTGCGGATCGCCGCGGCGGCGGGGGTGCTGCGGATGGAGATGCGCTAGACGGCTCGCTGGCGGATGGCCTGCGCGAGGCGCTCGACGCTCCGGGGTGCTGAGCCCTCGGCCTTGTTGTTGATGACGACGAACGCGGGCAGGCCGCGGTCGACCGCGATCTCCAGCAGCCGTGCAACCTCGGTGAGGGCGTGCGGGTCCTCGTCGATGATCTCGCGGAAGGGCTGGTAGCGTGTCCGCGCGCCCTCGTAGGTCTGGTCGTGACGCAGGAGCCAACGGACGCAGACGGCGCGTCCGGCTGCTGGTGCCCAGCCGGCGTCCGTCATGATGCGGGCCTGACGGTCGAGCGTGGGCATCGTCGGATGGTGCACGTAGCCGTGCAGGGCGCCCGCCTCGCGCAGGCAGCGGGCGTATGCACCGGCGTGGTCGGTGCCCAGGAGTTCGCGGTTGCGTACTTCGACGGCGTAGCGTGGGCCCGGTGGGAGGGCGCCCAGAAACTCGGCGAGCCGCGCGATGAAGCGTGCGGCAGGGCCGATGCGCGACGTGCGGGAGAGGTCCAGCGGCGGGAACTGAAAGAGGATGACCCCGAGCCGCGCACCAAGGCCTCGGTCGGCCGGCGCGATGATGATGTCGCGGGCGTACTCGGCGTCGAGGAACCGTGGATTGTCGATGCCGCTGGACCGGTGGGCCGCGGTGTCGCCGAAGGTCCCGCCGCGCTCGTCCGCGTCCGGGCGGGTGACGGCCTGATGGGCCTTGACGACGAAGCGGAAGGTCGGTGGCGTGAGACCCGCGAGTTCGCGGAACTCCTCCTGGCGGGGGGGTGTGTAGAAGGCACGGTCAAGTCCGACGGTGCGCATCAGCGGATGATGGGCGTACGCCGCGAGGCCGTGCCGGGCGAGACGATCCTGCTTGTGCTCGGCGGAGTAGACAAGCCCCGTCCAGCCGGGGAAGGTCCATGAGGATGTGCCAAGATGGATGAGCGGGTGGAGGGAGGCGGCGAGGCCTGACAGGTCCGAGCGGTCCGCGGCGTCCACGACGGCCAGGGCGTGCTCCGCCGGGCTCTGGGCAAAGAGAGAGCCCTGATGCGGAGCGTCGTCGGAGCGGCGGGGCATGGATCGATGGTACCGCGGAGCCTCGAAAAGCGGGCCGGGGCCTATTGCGGACATTTAGGTCCGCTATAATCCTGAGGTCGGGTCGGGCGCGTTGATTCGACTCGCCCGATCGGCCAAAGGAGCCTCAACATGATCCATGAAGTCAGCGGCGACATCCTTCTCACCTCGGCCCCTGTCATTGCCCACGGCGTTGCGCCCAACGACAACTTCCACTCGGGGCTGGCGCTGCAGCTGCGTGAGCGGTTCCCGGCGATGTACAAGGACTTCCGGCACTACTGCCAGAGCGAGCATCCCAAGTCGGGCGGGCTTTGGGCGTGGTCGGGCGTGAGCGATCACGGGCCGGTCACGATCGTCGCGCTCTTCACACAGGAAGCGGCGTATGGGCACGGTGCCTCGCCGGGCAAGGCCCATCCGGAGCATGTGAACCATGCCCTCAAGGCCCTCCGGGCCTGGATCATGGAGAACGCGCCCGCCGCAGTGGCGATCTCCAAGGTCGCGACGGGCGCGGGCGGGCTGGACTGGAACCATGTCCTGCCGCATGTGCAGACCCATCTGACTGGCCTGAAGGTGCCGGTGTATGTCTACACGACGTATCACAAGGGCATGAAGGCCGAGGAGATGGCCAAGGCGAAGGCGTGACGGGGTCGAGAGTTGCGGGTGCCGGCCGCGCGGCGTCGGGCGTGGCCCGGCGGCTGGGCCCGGCGCTCGCTATCCTCGCGCTGTGAACGATGCTTCGAACACTTCGGGTTCTTCAGGGCCATCGGCAGGATCTGTGTCGGGATCGCGCTCGGCTCCGGGGCTGAACGCGACTTCGGCGGCGGTGCTGTCGCGCGCGATGGCGGACGCGGCGGGGGTGCTGCGTGCGCTGGCGGCGGACAGGCAGATGATGGCGGCGTGCGCGGAGGGCGCGGACCGACTTGTCGCGTGCCTGCGGGCCGGGCGGACGGTGCTGGTCTGCGGAAATGGCGGCTCGATGGCCGACGCGATGCACTTCGCCGAGGAACTGACGGGCCGTTTCCGCAAGGATCGCCCCGCGCTGCCGGCGATGGCCTGCTCGGATCCGACCCATCTCTCGTGCGTTGCGAATGACTATGGGTTCGAGCAGGTCTTTTCGAGGTGGATCGAGGCGATGGCGCGGCCGGGCGACTGCGTGGTGCTGCTGAGCACGAGCGGGAACTCGGCGAACATCGCGCGAGCCGCGGCGGCGGCGCGGGAGCGCGGGGCGACGACGATCGCACTCCTGGGGCGAGGTGGCGGCACGCTCGCGGGCCGGTGTGATGTCGAGATCATCGTGCCTGGTGAGACCTCAGATCGCATCCAGGAACTGCACATGCTGATTTTGCACGCGTGGGTGGAGGCGGTGGAGATGGGGATGGGGTTTGACCGCTGATGACAGCGGCTCGCTCCTGGGGAACGCCCGGTCGTCCGGCACCTTCATC
>CAZBXF010000054.1:0-19011 GCA_964495635.1 uncultured Phycisphaeraceae bacterium | reverse complement strand
GGACTTCGTTCGCATCGGAGCGGCGGCGGTGTGCGAATGATGGGGTCCATGCTGCGCTGCTCGAACGTGCACAAGTCCTATCACCTTGGCGACCGCGATGTGCCTGCGCTTCGCGGGGTTGATCTCGCGATTGAGGAGCCGGGGTACTACGCGATCATGGGGCAGTCGGGGTCGGGCAAGTCGACGCTGCTGCACCTGCTGGCGGCGTTGGATCGGCCGGACCGGGGGGAGATCGTGCTGGCGGGTCGGAACCTGCACACGCTTTCGGAGCGTGATGCGACGCTGTACCGGCGGCGGGAGATCGGGATTGTGTTTCAGCAGTTCAACCTAATCCCGACGCTGACGGCGTCGGAGAATGTCGAGCTGCCGGGGGCGCTGGCGGGGGAGGATGCGGCGTGGCTGTCGCGGCGTTCGGCGGAGCTTCTGGAGCGGCTGGGGCTTGGGGGGCGTGGGAAGCACCGGCCGGACGCGCTGTCGGGGGGTGAGCAGCAGCGGGTGGCGATTGCGCGGGCGCTGCTCTTCTCGCCGCCGGTGCTGTACGCGGATGAGCCGACGGGGAACCTGGACTCTGCGAGCAGTGAGAAGCTGTGGCGGCTGCTGGGTGATGTGGCGCGTGAGCACAAGATGCTGGTGGTGATGGTGACGCACGAGCCGGCGGCGGCGGCGCACTGCAGGCGGGTCTTCGTGCTCGCGGACGGCAGGGTTTCGGGGACGATCGATACGGAGGGACTTGATGCGGCGGGCGTGGCGGCTCGGTATCAGCAGTCTGTTCGCGCGGCGTAGCCGTGCGTTCCTGCTCATCATGGTGATCGCGATGGCGTCGATGCTGATCGCGGCGGTTGGCGTTGCGCTTGGCTCGGTGCGGTCGGCGATCGAGGGGCGTGTGCTGGCGGTGGTGGGGTCTTCGGATGTGCGCCTGCGGGCGGCGGGGTCGGGGAAGACGATGCCGCAGTCGCTGGCCGAGACGGCGGCGGGGTGGCCGGGCGTTGAGGTTGCGGCGCCGAGGCTGACGGCGCCGCTGGCGCTGCGGTTTGTGAGGCCGGTGTGGAAGAAGGATGCTGAGGGTGCGTGGGTACGGACGGGTCAGGACATTCGAGCGACGGCGCCGGCGTACGGGATCATCGCGTCGGCGGAGGGGGTGGTGCGGCCGCTGACGCTGGCGCGCGGGCGGCTGCCGGAGGCGGATGATGAGATTGTGCTGGACGAGACGCTTGCGGAGCGGCTGAGCCAGACGCAGGGTTCGTTCCAGTTTGGTGCCGCGGGGCTCTCGATCCTGGCCCGGACGGGCGGGATGGAGATCATGAAAGTGGAGGCGGGTCCGGAGCGTGTGGCGAGCGAGGAGGAGGCGTCGCGGCTGAACGGCGCGGGCGGGCTTGAGATTGGTGATCCGGTGGAGGTGGTGCGGATCGGTGTGGAGCCGGTGCGTGTGCGGGTGGTGGGGCTGACGCCGCCGCCGCCCCTGGGGGGCACGCCGACGGCGCTGATGACGCTTGCGGGGCTTCAGCGCGTGAGTGATGAGGCTGGGCGTGTGAGCCAGGTGGACCTGGTGCTGGCGCCGGGCGAGGATCCTCTGGAGTTTGTGGCCCGGCACGCGGAGGGCCTTCCGAAGTCGGTGAGGCTGCTGCCGACGGAGAAGATCACGAGCGGGCTGGAGGCGAACCTGCGTGCGAACCAGGTGGGGTTCCTGATCGCGAGCATCATGTCGTTCTTCGGGGCGGCGTTCATCATCACGACGGGGCTTGCGGTCGGGGTGGTGGAGCGGCTGCGGGAGCTGGCGGTGCTGCGGTGCATCGGAGCGACGCGGGCGCAGCTGGTGGTGTCGCAGCTGGTGCAGGGGGTGGCGCTGGGGGCGATGGGGGGGATGGTCGGCGTGCCGCTGGGGACGCTGCTGGCGTGGATGATGCTGTCGCACTACCGGGAGGCACTGGCGGCGGAGCCGATCATCGATCCGTGGCGGATCGTGTGGGCGTTTGGGGGCTCGGTGGTGTGCGGGCTGCTTGGGGCGGTGTGGCCGGCGATCCAGGTGGCGCGGGTGAGTCCGCTGTCTGCGCTGTCGGTGCGGGCGCGCGTGGCGAGCGGGCGGGTGATTGGCGCGCTTCTCGGTGCGGGCGTCTTCGGGGTGGGGTTCCATCTGGCGCTCTTCACGCTGGTGGAGAATGCGCAGGTGGTCTTCTGGACGTATGTGACGGTCGGGCTGCCGATCTACATGGTGGGGTACTTCTGCCTGGGTCCGGCGGCGACGCTGGGCGTGGCGCGGGTGCTGGGTGGACCGATCTCGGGGCTGCTGGGGCTGCCGCGGGGGCTTCTGCGGCGGTCGGTGGAGGCGACTCCGTACCGGTTTGGGTTTACGAGCGGGGCGATGATGGCGGGGCTGGCGCTTCTGGTGGCGATCTGGACGCAGGGAGGCGCGGCGCTGCGAGACTGGATCGAGGAGCTGCGCTTCCCGGACGCGTTCGTGGTGGGGCTGGCGATGGACCAGCGGACGATCGAGGAGCTGCGGAAGCTGGACTTTGTGCTCGACACGAGCCCGGTCTCGCTGCACCCCGTGGAGACGGAGGCGATCGGGGTCCGGGGGCTGACGTCGATCAAGACGTTCTTTGTCGCGTTCGAGCCGGAGAGCTTCTTCCGGATGACGGCGCTGGAGTGGGTGCAGGGCGAGCCGGAGACGGCGCGGGCGCGGCTCGAGGCGGGTGGCGCGGTGATCGTCTCGCGCGAGTTCCTGACGGCGAGTGGCGTGGGCGTGGGGGGCATGTGGACGTGCAAGGACGATGAGGGGAAGGAGCACACGTTCGAGATCGTGGGCGTGGTGGGGTCGCCGGGGCTGGAGATCGTGTCGAACTTCTTCGATGTCGGGGAGGACTTCACGGAGGCGCGGGTGCACTCGGTGTTTGGGAGCCAGAAGGACCTGAAGGAGAAGTTCGGCGTGGACACGGTGGGGATGATCCAGATCGACCTTGCGGACTCGATCTCGGATGAGGAGGCGCTGGCGATCATCCGTGAGCGGCTGCTGCCGGCGGGGATCCTGTCTGCGGGGAGCGGGCGGGCGATCAAGTCTGAGATCATGAAGTTCGCGGATACGGCGCTGGTGGTGAGCTCGTCGGTTGCGATCTTCGCGATGGCGGTGGCGTGCCTTGGGGTGGCGAACCTGATCATCGCGGGTGTGCAGGCGCGCCGGTTTGAGTTTGGCGTGCTGCGGGCGGTGGGGGCGTCGAGATCGCTGCTGACGAGGCTGGTGCTGGCGGAGGCGCTGGTGGTGGCGGTGGCGGCGTGCGTGCTGGGAAGCCTGATGGGCGTGCAGGGCGCCTTCGGCGGGACGCGGCTGAACACGCTGATCTGGGGGCTGGACCTGCGGCTGGAGCCACCTCCGTTTGCGATCGCGATGGGGTGCCTGGCGGTGGTGGTGATGACGCTGGGTGCGGCGGGGCCGGCGGCGGTTAGCCTCTCGCGCCAGCGTGTCCGAGAACTGCTGGGGGCGATGCGCGGTTGAGCCTGACGGGCGGGCCTACGCCCCTTGGAACCGCAATCTTGGCCGGATCTCGCAGGCGGGGGTTCCGATGGCCGCTGGGCGTGGTACCTTCGGGCTGGAGTTTTGGAGAAACGACCATGAAGAATGAATGCTTCCTGCCCTTTGCGGCCGGCACGCTGGCGCTGCTTGCATCCCTGGGCGCCCCCGCGATGGCGCAGACCTGCGGCACCAGCAACCTGAACTACACCGGCTTTTCGGCGCCGGGGAGCAACCAGTTCACGCTCGTCGGCGGCTCGTTCTACCAGGACGATCTGCTGTACCTGACGGACTTCACCAGCGGGCTGGGGACGGCGGCGTGGTTCAACGGCTCGCGGATCAAGGTCTCGGACGGCTTTGTGGCAACGTTCACCTTCCGCATCGATGGCCAGGCCGATGGCTTCGCGTTCGTGATCCAGGACGACGAGGATGGCCTTGGCGCGGTTGGCTGGGGCGGATCGTCCATGGGGTACGGGGCCGGGGGCGACCGGGAGGGGATCCGGCGCAGCATCGCCATCGAGTTCGACACCTTCGGCTTCGGGCCTCCCTTCGAGGCGCCGACGCCGCACGTTGCGATCCACACGAGGGGCGCGGGGGAGAACGACGCCGACGACAGCGCGGCGCTTGTGATCTCAGCCGAGCAGCCCTTGCTTCTCGATGGGCAGAGCCACACGGCGACCATCACGTACGCCTCGGGTCAGATGACGGTCGCGCTGGACGGGACGCCCGTGGTTGGTCCGATCGCGATCGACTTCAACAACATCGGCGGGGACTCGATCCTCCAGAACGGCGAGTGCGGCCGGGTCGGGTTCGTGGGGGCTACCGGCGGCTTCACAGGGAACCAGATCATCGAGTCGTTCTCGCTGAGCGACGACGGATCGGAGGGGTGCGTCCCGACGAACATCGAACTGTTCGACATCCGAACAGAGGCTGCCGAGGGGGAGACCGTGGTATTCACGATCGATGGGCCCGGGTCCTTCCCCCGCAACTATCGATGGGTGCTCAACGGCGTTGATCTGGTCGATGGCGGCAGCATCTCCGGCGCCGAGACGGCGACCCTGACCATCAGCCCGGTGGGCCCGGAGCACCAGGGTCAGCTCGACTTTGGCTTTGACAACGAGTGCTCGGGGGTGGGCACCGGGTTCTTCTTCACGGTGATCCCGGCGGGCCCGACGTGCGACTACGACTTCAACCGCGACGAGAACGTTGACCTGACGGACGCGCAGCAGATGGCGCAGGTCTTCGTAGGGCTGCTCGCGCCCGATCCGGCGTGGCTCGACGGCGACCTCAATGGCGATGAGAACGCGGATCTGACGGACGCTCAGATCCTGGCGCTCTACGTGGTCAGTGGCAGCTGCCCGTTCTGATCCGGCGCGAGCGGGCTCGCGCTCTGTGGGTCCGCGCCCTGACCGCGCAGGGGCGATCTTTGCGGCATGATCAGACGAGGTACAGCCCGTACTTGGCGATGCACCAGAGGGCCGCGACGCCGTCGCGCCAGCCGATCTTCTTGCCTTCTTCGTAGGTGCGTCCGGCGTAGCTGACGGCGACCTCGTAGATTCGGACGCGGCGTGGGGACGCGCCGTCGGGCAGGCGGGTGCGGGCGGCCTTGATGACGAGCTCGATCTCGACGCCGAAGCGCGGCTCATGGATGTGGATCTGGCGGAGGACGTCGGCCCGGAAGGCCTTGAGGCAGCACTCAACGTCGGTGAGGTTGAGGTTGGCGGCCATGCAGCAGAACTCGGTGATGATGCGGTTGGCGACGCTGTGCCAGTAGTAGAGGACGCGGTGGGTCGCGCCGATGAAGCGTGAGCCGATGACGGCGTCGGCGCGGCCGTCCAAGATGGGGCGCAGGAGCGCGTCGTGGTCGCGCGGGTCGTACTCGAGGTCGGCATCGTGGATGAGGATGATGTCCGCCGCGTCGTTGCTCCCGCTGCCCTCGAGCGCTTCGGCGAATCCTGTGCGGAGGGCGGCGCCCTTGCCCTGGTTGGTGTCGTGCAGGACGGCCCTGAGGCGTGTTGCGGCGGGGTCCTTGGCCTCGCGGCGGCGGGCCTCTTCGATGAGGCGTGCGATGAGGGGGCGGGTGCCGTCGCTGGAGCCGTCGTCGACGAGGATGATGGTGCGCCGGATGGGCGAGTCGGATCCCGGGGGCGTGGGCGCCGGGGTGGCGATGAGACGCTCGACAGCCTGCCGCAGCCAGCGCTCTTCGTTGTAGACGGGCATGACGACGGCGAGGTTCATGGGGCTGAGCGTACCTGCGTCCGCGGGTGTGCGCCGGCGAGGCTGAGGAGTGCGACGCACGCGCTGGACACGCCGACGCCGGCGAGGGAGGCGGGGTCGAGCCAGCGGAGGGAGTCCGAGGGGAGCGCTTCGGAGCTGGAGGCCTGAGGGCTGGCGGTCCAGAGGGTGAAGGTCACGTCGCGATGGGTGAGGGTGCGATCGAGCGTGCCGGCGCGCGAGGGCCGGCCGGCCTTCATCGCCGCGAGGAGTCGGCGGAGCCTGGGGGCGAGCGTTCGACCGGCGGTGGCGGCGGTGGGGGGCTGCCAGAGTCCGCTCCAGAGCGCGCCCTCGGGCTGCTTTTCCATGAGGACTTGGCCGTCCGGTCGCTGGAGGAGCAGGGCATCGAGGCGAACGCGCTTGCGGGCGGCGCGGGGCTTTGGGCGTGGGAGGGAGTCCTCGAGGCCGAGCGTGGTCGCGGCACAGTCACGGCGCAGGGGGCAGTGCGGGCAGCGCGGCGTGGCGGGCGTGCAGATGGTGGCGCCGAGTTCCATCAGCGCCTCGTTGAGGATCGCGGGAGAGGTGCCGGAGGCGGTGGCGGCGTTCACGAGCTGCTCGGCGCGTGGCCAGGACCAGGCGAGCCCGTCTGCTCCGCTGGAGAGATCCTGGCCCTCGATGCGGATGAGGACGCGGGCGACGTTGCCATCGACGATGGGTGCTGCTGAGCCGTAGGCGAGGGAGGCGACGGCGCCGGCGGTGTAGCGGCCGACGCCGGGAAGGGCGAGGAGGTCGGGGAGTGTGGTGGGCATGACGCCGCGGTGTTGGGCGACGACCGCGCGGGCGGCGGCGTGGAGGAGGCGGGCACGCCGGTAGTAGCCAAGGCCGGACCAGAGCGCGAGGACGGCGTCCTCGGGGGCGGCGGCGAGGTGGGCGATGGTGGGGAAGGCCTGGATGAAGCTGGGGTAGCGTGCGGCGACGCGGCTGACCTGCGTCTGCTGGAGCATGACTTCGCTGACGAGGACGTGGTAAGGATCTCGGGGCGCTCCGGGCGCGGCGCGCCAGGGGAGGTCGCGCCGGGCCGACTCGAACCATGCGGCGAGGGCCCGGACGAGGCGCTGGTCGCGGGCCGGCGCGGCGGGCATGGCAGAGGCGGTGGGCACGGGAGGTATTGTCACACGCTCGCCAGGGCCCGCTCGATCGCGGGGCGGAGGGTCTTCCAGTCGGCGTTTTCGCGCTTGCCGACGGTGATCCAGCCGTCATGGATGAGGAGGTTGGTGACGCCGTCGATGGCGAAGAGGGCCAGGGCGAGGGGATCATCGGCGGCGAGGGTGGGTCCGGCGTAGGAGCGGGGCTCGCGCGGGGCCGGGCTGGGCTCGACGATGCACTTGAGCGCGTTTGGGTTTGGCGTGGGCTGGAAGGTTCGAACCTTGTAGGGCACGGCCTTCTCCTTGTCTGCGGGGTGACGCATCGGGCGCGGGCGGACCGATGATAGATGGCCCGTTGGCGCGGCCGGGGTTGGAGGGTTGTGGGTTCGGACGTAGACTCCGTCGCGGGGTGTGGACCTCGCGGGTGAGCGTCTGAAGGGTGACCGGACTTGGAGCCAGACTGTCGTGTTCGTGACCGATCGCATCCAGAGCTTCCTTGACCGGCTCTCGACCTATCCGGCGTGGCAGGTCCTGGTTGAGCTCGTGGTCATCTGGATCGTGGTGTACGTGATCTTCCGGTTCGTGCAGGGGACGCGTGCGGCGGGTGCGCTGAAGGGGCTGCTGGTCCTGCTGATCGTGGTGACGGTGCTGTCGCGCGTCTTTGGCGGGACGGGGTCGTTCCAGCGGCTGGGGCTGCTGTACGACCGGTTCCTGGCGCTGGTTGCGATCTCACTGGTGGTGATCTTCCAGCCTGAGCTGCGGCGGGCGCTGGTCCGGCTGGGCGAGACGCCCTTCTTCCGGACGACGCCCAAGGACCTCAAGTTCATCGCGGACGAGATCGCGACGGCGGCGGCGTACCTCTCGAAGGCGAAGTTCGGCGCCATCATCGTGGTGGAGCGGAACGTGGGTCTGGCGGGGCTGGTGGAGGGAGGAACGGTGCTGGGGGCGGAGCTGAGCAGCCGGCTGCTGCAGACGATCTTCTTTCCGGGGTCTGCGCTGCACGATCTGGCGGTGATCATCAAGGGCCGGACGATCCACGCGGCGGGTGTGCAGCTGCCGCTGGCGGAGGCGGCGGAGATGCCGGATCCGTCGCTGGGCTCGCGCCATCGCGCGGCGGTGGGGCTCTCGCGCGAGTGCGACGCGATCGTGGTGGTGGTGAGCGAGGAGACGGGCGCGTGCCGGATCGCGGAGCGGGGGCGCCTCTCGGACCGGATGACGCCGGCGGTGCTGCGTCAGGAGCTGGAGGCGCGGATGGCCCGGGTGCCGCTGCGCATCGAGCCGACGGCGGAGGCGCGCGAGGAGCAGTTGCACCACGAGCGGGTGGTGGCGGGCGCGAGCGAGGTTGACCTTGGTGCTGCGTCGGTCCCGGGTGGGGAGGCCGCACCGGGTTCGGACGCGGGTGACCGGCAGGGGAGGGCCTAGGTGATGCTGAAGCGGATCCAGACCATCCTGATCGTGAGCGCGATCACGGCGATCGTGTGGGCGTTTGCGGAGGCCGAGAGCCTTCGGCCGCTCTCGGCGGAGATCGATCTTGTGCTGGCCAGCGAGCCTTCCTCGATCCGGACGCTGGAGCTGCTGGAGCCGCGTCCGGACCCGAGGCTGGGGCCCGGGACGACGCTGCGGGTGGTGGCGGAGATCGAGGGGCCGGCGGCGACGCTGGCGCAGGTCGAGCGGGTGCTGCGGGATCCGATCCGGCTTTCGGCGGGCGATCCGGGCATGCCCAAGGACCCGGGGACGTGGCCGATCGTGCTGCGGGATCTGCTGAGGGACCATCCGGCCCTGCGCGGGCGCGGGATGGTGATCCGCCGGATCGAGCCGGCGACCATCACGCTGCGCATCGATGATCTGGTCGAGCGGCAGATGCCCATCCGGGTTGACCTGCCCGAGGGGGAGACCGACGGACCCGCCGAATCACGCCCCCGGACGGCGACGGTGCTGATGCCCAAGGCCGTGAGCGACCAGCTTGGGCCGGAGGCGACGGTGGCGGCCCGCGTGGACCAGGCGACCTGGGACCGGCTGGTGCCGGGCCGTCGCGAGACGATCCCCGGTGTGCGGCTGGAGATCCCGAACCTGCCCGCGGATGCCGGCTCGGTGCGGATCAGGCCGGCGGTGGTGGACATCTCGCTGGCGGTCCGGACTCGGACCTCGACGATCCGGGTCGCGACGGTTCCGGTGCATGTCCGGATGCCGCCGGTGGAGATGGCGCTCTTTGACGTTGAGATCCCGGAGCAGGACCGGGTGCTGATCGACGTGGTGGTCTCGGGTCCCGCGGACCTTGTGCGGCAGATCGAGGACAAGACGCTGCCGCTGATCGCGACGGTGACGCTGACGTACGACGACCTCGAGCGAGCGGTCGTTTCGAAGGAGGCGACGTTCTCGTCGTTCCCGACGCCGCTCAAGTTCGAGGTTGCGAACCGGACGGTGCGGCTGAAGATCACGCGTCGCGAGAAGGCACCCGGCTGAGGCCGTGCCGTATACTCGCGCCCAGCGTGTCCGGCGGATCCGGGCGCGGCCCGGGTGCTGTGGCGGAGTCCATGGCCCGGCGCTGGTCTGGTCACTGGTCTGGTCACAGGCGGGAGCGGACGGAGCCACTTCGATGAGCACGCCCAGCGGCAACGACAAGCGCGAGAGTGGGGCGGCGCGTGGCGCGGGGCGGCCTGCGACGCGTGTCATCGCCCTCATGAACCAGAAGGGCGGCGTCGGCAAGACCACAACGACCGTGAACCTTGCGGCGTCGTGGGCGGCTGCGGGGCGCGAGACGCTCGTCATCGACCTTGATCCGCAGGCGCACGCGACGCTGCACCTTGGGGTGGATCCTGCGACGGTGGAGCGGTCGGTGTATGACCTTCTGACGGGAGAGGTGCCGGACGTTGCGTCGATCGCGGTGTCGACGCGCGACCACCTCTCGCTGCTGCCGGCCCACACGGATCTGGCGGCGGCGGAGTCGGAGCTCGCCACGCTTCCGGACCGGCAGAAGCGGCTGGAGGCGGCGCTGGCGCGGGCCGCGGGGCGGTATGAGTTCGTGCTGATCGACTGCCCGCCGTCGCTGGGCCTGCTGACGCTGAACGCGCTGGCCGCGGCCCGCGAGGTGATCATCCCGATGCAGGCGCACTTCCTTGCGCTGCAGGGCGTGGGGAAGCTGCTGGAGACGGTGAACCTTGTGAGCCGCGCGGTGAATCCACGGCTGCGCGTGACGGGCGTGGTGCTGACGGCCCACGACACGAGCAGCACGCACACGCGGGAGGTTGTGGCGGATCTCGAGTCGTTCTTCGAGGAGGCCCGTCAGCAGGAGTCGCCGTGGCGATTCGCGCGGGTGCTCCGGCCGGCGATCCGGCGGAACATCAAGCTGGCCGAGTGCCCGAGCTTCGGGAAGACGATCTTCGAGTACGCGCCGCAGGCGAGCGGGGCCGAGGACTATGGCGCACTTGGGGGCGCGCTGCTGAAGGAGTGGGACGCGATGCTCGCGAAGGCCAGGAAGGCCGAGGCGGCGCAGGCGATGGCGGGCACGGGCGAGGTGCACGTGGTGTCGCGCGTCGCTGAGGCGGGGAGCGCGGGCTTCAAGGGCGGGGTCACGGCGTGATGTCCTCGCGATGGCGATGGGTCTTTGCGATCTACGCGCCGGCGCTCTTTGTGGCGACACACTGGCCGAAGCTGCAGGTTGACGGGCCGATTCCCCGCACCGACCTTCTGGCGCATGTCACGGTCTTTGGAGGGTGGGGGCTTCTGGCGACGATGAGCGGCTTCTTCGGCGAGCCCCTGTCGCGCCGGAACATTGTCAGAACGTGGATGGTCGGGCTCGTGTACGCCGCGATCGATGAGGGACTGCAGGCCATTCCGGCGATCCGGCGCGTGGCGTCGATTGATGACTACGCGGCCAACGCGATGGGCATCACGCTGGCGGCGGTGCTGCTGGCCGTGGTTGCCGGGGTGCGGAGGGGTCGTAACGGGCGGTCGGACATCGCAAACAATCGGGCATGAGCGGCGCCGACGAACAGGTCCAGTCCTCGGAGCAGGATGGCAGCTCCGGGCAGGCTCGCGAGAAGCTGCGCCGTCCCGTCGCGGCGGTGCTTCCTGCGCGGCTGCCCGTCGGCTGGCGCGCGAGCGCGGTGTTCTTCGGGCTCGCGATGGTCTTCCTGATCGCCCTCTGCTTCGTGATACGCGGGTCGGTGTGGGGCAACCTGGTCCAGATGCTGCCGACGTTCGTGATGCTGATGGGCATCACGTTCCTTGGTGACGGCTTTCGCCAGCGCGTGGGGAGCGAGGAGTACTGCGCCAAGTGCGGGTACCAGCGGACGCAGGGTGGTCGGGCGGCGACGGACGCGGCGAGGTGCCCTGAGTGCGGGCATGCGTGGTGGGGCTGGCAGGGCACGGTGATCGGCGAGCGCCGGACTTCGTGGCCGCGGGTGTGGCTGGCCGCGGGCTGCGGCGTGGTGTGGCTGACGTTGCTGCTGGGGCAGTTCGGGGGGATCAACACGTTCCGGCTGGTGCCGACGTTCGGGCTGATCGAGGCGGCGACGAACCACCGCGGCTTTGACACGCAGATCTGGGACGCGATCGGCAAGCGGACGCTGTCGGCGGCGCAGCATCGATCGCTCGTGGACGCGCTGCTGGAGCGTCGGAAGATCCGGCGTCTCTCGCCCGACGCGGCCCGGTGGATCGAGGGCGCCATCGCTTCGGGGGCCGTGCCGCCGGACCAGGCGGAGCGGTACTTCTCGGAGATGGCCCATCCGCGGCTGATCCTCTCGAGCGAGTGGTCGAGGGTGCCGCGCGTGGTGGTGGGGGAGCGTGCCGACGTCCATGTGATCCTCGAGGATGACTCGAACATCTTCGGTGCGCACACGCCGTTCGTGTATGTCCGGCGGCTGGAGGCCTCGCGGGATGCGGCGGCGCTGGCGGTGCCCGGGGGTGGGTGGCTGTATCCGCACCAGGCTTCGGAGGAGTTCGCGAAGCCGCCGGGGGCACGGGTCGCCGGTCCCGGGAGCGCGACGCGTCCGCCGACGATCACGATCCGGCCGGAGTCGCCGGGCAAGATCACCATCACGGCTGAGGTGTACGTCGTGATCTGGCCGGGGGCGGGCGCGCCGACGCTGACGACGGACCCCAACGGCTTCCTGCTGGCGCCGGCGGGCGTGCCCTTCTTCGGGCAGTTCGATCTGACGCTGGAGGTGGAGGCTGTGCCGGCGGCGGGATCGTGACCGGGCTGCGGGCGCTGCGGCGTGGTCACCCTTGCCCGCTAATCTAGTGGCATGACGACGCCCGCCTTCGCCGCCACGAATCCGACCCACGATCCGGCCCTTCGTTCGTGGGTTGAGTCCGCCAACGACCCAGCGACGGACTTTCCGATCCAGAACCTTCCGCTGTGCGTCTTTGCGGCGGAGCATGATGGCCACCGGCACAACCACCTTGGCGTTGCCATCGGCGACAGCGTGCTTGACGTCTCGATGCTGCTGGAGTCGGGGTGGATCGAGCGCGAGGACAAGGAGCTGGCGCCGGTCTTCGCATTCCCGTATTGGACGCGGTTCGCGGCGTTTCCGGAGATGCGTCACCGTGTGCGGTCGATGCTGCAGCGGTTCCTGCTTGACGGGGCGGCGAGCCAGCCGGTGAAGCGCCTTCGTGAGAAGGCGCTGCGACCGATGAACTCGCTCCGGTTTGTGCCGCCGATGACGATCTTCAACTACACGGACTTCTACGCGAGCATCGACCACGCGACGACGGTGGGGAGCATGTTCCGGCCCGACAACCCGCTGCTGCCAAACTACAAGTGGGTTCCGATCGGCTACCACGGTCGGGCGAGCAGCATCGTCGTGAGCGGGGCGCCGATCGTGCGTCCGACGGCGCAGCAGAGCCCGCCGGAGGGCGAGGGCGGGGCCCAGCCGCGCTTCGGGCCCTCGACGATGCTGGATTACGAGCTTGAGGTTGGCGCGTTCCTGGGGCCGGGCAACGTCCTTGGGAAGCCCGTGCCGATCGGGGCGGCCCACGAGCAGATCGTGGGGCTGTGCCTTGTGAACGACTGGTCCGCGCGGGACGTTCAGAAGTGGGAGTACCAGCCGCTGGGGCCGTTCCTCGCGAAGAACTTCGCGACGCAGATCTCGCCCTTCATCGTCACGGCCGAGGCGCTTGCGCCGTTCCGCTGCGGCGCGAGTGTGCGCCCTGAGGGGGATCCGGCGCCGTTGGCGTACCTGTCCGATGAGGCCGACCGCGAGCTGGGCGGGTTCGAGATCACGCTGGAGGTGCTGCTCCAGACGAAGCAGATGGCGGAGAAGGGCGTGCCGCCGCAGCGGCTCTCGAAGGGCGACTTCCGGCGGATGTACTGGACCTTCGCGCAGATGATCGCGCATCACACCGTCAATGGGTGCAACCTGCAGCCCGGCGACCTGATCGCGAGCGGCACCATCAGCGGGAAGGAGCGCGAGACGAAGGGGTGCCTGCTCGAGCTGACGTGGGACGGGCCCGGCAAGCCGCGCACGCCCGTGACGCTTCCCACCGGCGAGACTCGCACGTTCCTCCAGGACGGCGACACCATCATCATGCGGGGCTGGTGCGAGCGTGATGGGTTCCGCAGGATCGGGATGGGTGAGTGCCGGGGCACGATCGTGGCGGGGTGAGCGTTCCTGGCGCTGAACTGCTGGCTGGAGAGACTTGCCGGTTGCGGATTAACACAATCGCAGCGCGGCGGCGTTGGTCTGGCGGCTTGCCTGGCTGGGAGTCTTACGGTCTGAGCCGCGTTTGTGTGCAAAAACAGGGACTTTGCTCCGTGCGGCCTTGCTTCTCTTGGGGCGTGCTGTAGATTTGGCGTGTGGTCGGTCTGGAGTGGTTCGGACTGGTTCGGGTTGGAGCAGGTTTGTTCATGAGGGTGCCAGCATGTCGAGTGCGTTCGTGATCGGCGGTTCTCCTGCGGCTTGCGTGTCGGGTTGTGTCGCGCGAGGAGGGAGGGTCTGGTGGCTCGGCGTCCTGGCTGCGGGGGCTCTCTGCGTGTCACCGGGGGTGGCGCTCGCGTCGCCGACCTTTTCGCTTGCCACGGAGCAGCGGTATGTCCGGGCTGTGACGAACGTCTGGCTTGGGAGCAACATCCAGCAGCAGGACTCCTTCGTCGGGGCCGAGCGGCAACTGGACTGGACGCAGACGCGTTCCGCGGCGAGCGAGATCGGCGTGAGCCGGGCCACGGCGACGGCCTTCCAGCGATCCCTCATCGAGCCCACCCGGATTTCAGGGTTCGGCTCAGTCACCACCTCCGCCAGTGCGAGCAACGTCGACCTCTGCACTGCCACCGCGTTCAGCGAGCACATCGCGACCTTCGTCGCGAGTGAGCCCTTCATCTACCGGTTCACGTACCGCATGATCACGCAGTTCGGCGGCAGCGGCGAGATCCAGATCTACAACCTCGCCGACCCGTTCAACAACCGCTACACGTCCCCGTTCTTTCCCGGCTACGAGAACACCGGCGACTTTGCCCTCAGCCTCCCCGCGGGCGAGTTCATCCTGCGGATCTCTACCGTTGTTCAGAGTTCGACGCAGACCCCCGCGCTCCGGACGAGCACCAACTCGTACGAGTACACCTTCCAGATCATCCCGGCCCCGGGCGCGGCGGCGCTGCTTGTGGGGGCCTCGGTCCTGGGGGCGTGGCGAAGGCGCCGGGCGTAGGGGACGGGGGACGGGGGAGGAGGGAGGGGGCAGGAAGGGGGCGGGCCGATGCCGCCGGAGGTAGGCTCAGGGTCATGAACACCGATCCGACGGGATATCCCGAGCCGCCACGCGGGCCCTCGAGCGGTGCCGGTGATGGGTTCGGCGCGGGTGGCGACCCCTGGCAGCCGCGGCCTGCGGGTGAAGTGCGGATGAACAGCACGCTGGCGTGGGAGCGGAACTACATGCTGGCGGTGCATCTCTCGATGATTGCTTCGATCGTGATGATCCCGGTCGTGCCGGGGTTGGTGCTGTGGCTCATCAAGAAGGACGAGTCGGCCTTCATCAACCAGCAGGCCCGGGAGGTGCTCAACGCGCAGATCTCGTGGCTGATCTACGCGGTGGGCTTCGCGGTTCTGGTCTTTTTCTTGTTCATCACGATGACAGTCTTTGCGATCTGCCTGATCATGCCGCTGAGCCTCGCGTTCACGATCGTGCCGATCGTCCACTGCGTGCAGGGGGCGATGGCCGCGAACCGGGGGGAGTCGTTCGCCTATCCGATGATCATGCGGCTGGTGGGGTAGACGGAGCGGCGGGTCGGGGCGGTGGAGGCCCGGGTGGTGGGTGGTGGGTGGTGGGGGGCGGGGGTCGTTCCGGGGTCGGAAGATGGTCCCATCCGCTCGAAAGCGTCCGCCGCGATTGGTCTTTGGGGTCAATAGCCGATAATCTCCAACGCCCGAAGGAATGCCGGGCCGATTGGATTCTGTGTGGGTCTGGCTGTCGCCGGGCCTTGCGGGGTCTTTGAGGCGAAGGGCAAGGAGATGCCGACGCGTGTGGCTTGATCGCGTGATGGGACTGTTCAGTGTGGATATGGGCATCGACCTTGGGACGTGCAACACGCTCGTCTCGGTCCGGGGCCAGGGCATCGTTCTGAACGAGCCGAGCGTTGTGGCTGTGCATAAGGGGACCAACAAGGTCTGCCGCAACGGCGAGGCTGTGGGCTGGATGGCGAAGGAGATGCTGGGCAAGACGCCCGGCTCGATCTCGGCGATCCGCCCGCTCAAGGACGGCGTGATCTCGGATTTCGAGATCACGGAGGCGATGCTCGGGTACTTCATCCGGAAGGTCAACGGCAAGAGCCGGATCTTCGGGCCGCGCGTGGTGATCTCGGTTCCGAGCGGGATTACAGCCGTTGAGAAGCGGGCGGTCTATGACTCCGCGGCTCGGGCGGGTGCTCGGATCACGTATCTGATCGAGGAGCCGCTGGCGGCGGCGATCGGCGCCGGGCTGCCCTTCTCTGAGCCCACGGCGAGCATGATCGTTGATATCGGCGGCGGCACGAGCGACGTGGCGATTCTGTCGCTGGCGGATATTGCGGTCTGCGAGTCGCTGCGCGTCGCGGGCGACGACATGGACGAAGCGATCATCAACCACATGAAGCGCACGTACAACATGATGATCGGCGAGCAGACCGCCGAGCGCATCAAGATCGAGATTGGCTCGGCCTCTCCGCTCGACAAGGAGATGCCGATGGACGTGCGCGGGCGCGACATGATCTCGGGCCTGCCGCGGAAGACGACCGTGACCAGCGAGGAGATCCGTCAGGCGCTGCAGGAGCCCTGCCAGGCCATCATCGAGGCTATCACGCGGACGCTCGAGCGTGCTGAGCCGGAACTCGCGGCGGACCTTGTCGAGAACGGGATCGTCCTGGCGGGCGGCGGGGCGCTGCTGCGGGGCCTGAGCACGGTGGTGGCCAAGGCCACGGGCCTGCCGACGCGTCTGGCCGACGACCCGCTCACGTGCGTGGCGCGAGGCACCTGCATCTATCTTGAGAATCTCGAGCTCTGGAAGAGCACGCTCGAGAACGACACTTCCGGCTGATTCCGCTCTGGACCGATGGCCCTGTTGCTCTTGACCCGCGATACCCCACGCGCATGACCTCGCCCCTTCCAGGCCGACGCTTCCTGCCGCTGGTGCTCCTGCTGCTGCTGGTGCTGGCCCTGCTGGTGCCGGTGCGTTACCAGCGCTGGGCGCGCTGGTTCGGGGACAAGGTCCAGTTCGTGGTGGCGCCGATCAGCCACCCGCTGAACGCGACGGTTCGCTGGCTGGGGGGCGGGCGCGACACGCCGCCGAGCGACGACGCGATCAGGGTGCTCGAGGAGAAGCTGGAGGAGACCAACGCCGCGCTGCTGCGACAGATCGCGGAGAATCAGCGGCTGGCGCGGGTGATCGAGGAGCTCAGGGTTCTCTCGACGGCGGGCGTGGCGCCGCCGACGCGGACGATCGTCGCGCCGGTGTATGCGACGAGCTCCGACCTTGCCGGCGGCGTGATCCGGGTTGTGGCGGGGGAGCGCGAGGGCGTGATCATCAACACGCCCGCGACGGCGCTGGGGATGCAGCTTGTCGGGCGTGTGGTGGCGATCTCGGGGCGGACGTCGAGCGTGCTTCCGATCACGGCGCGATCGGCGGGGCCGCTGCGGGCGATGATCATGCTGGACTCTGAGCCCAACGGGCTGATCTGCACGCTGAACCCAACGGGCGAGGGGACACTGCGTGGGCCGGTGGAGGCGCGGCGCGACCCGGCGACGGCCCAGCCGATCGAGCCGCGGATTGGCCAGACGGTGCGTCTCTCGGATCCATCGCGATGGACACCATCTTCACAGATGCTGCTCGTGGGCGTCGTTGAGAGTGTGGATCCCGCGCCCGACCAGCCGCTGCGCAAGGTCGTGACGGTGCGGCCGACGATCGAGGACCTGGGGCGCGTGACGGAGGTCATGCTGCTGCTGTCGCCGCCGAGCGAGACGCCGGAAGTTCCGGGCTCGTTGGTCACGCCGGGGACGGGAGGGAGGCCATGAACTGGCTCGCCCTCGCGCTGGCGGCGTGGATCTTCCTGGCCCTTGAGCTCTCGCTGAAGGCGGGGCTGGCGCTGGGTGATTCGACGATTGCGCCGAGCTTTCTCTTCGTGCTGCTGACGCTGATTGCGATGTCGGCTCCGGCGCGGACGAGCACATGGACCGCGCTGGCGCTGGGCCTGGCGATGGATCTGACGTTCGAGATCCCGCTCAAGGCCGGCGGGCCGCCAGCGACGGTCGTGGGGCCCTACGCGTTGTCATATGTGCTGGGGGTGCAGCTCATCCTCGCGCTTCGCGGCATCATGATCCGGCGGAATCCGCTGACGCTGGGCTTTCTTGCGATGGTGGGGCTGGCGGTGGCGCAGGTAACGTTGGTTGCGATCTTCTCGATCCGTTCGTTCTATGACCCCATCTTCTGGGAGCCCGCACGCGAGCTGTGGGTGCGGCTGGCTTCGTGCGTGTATACGGGCATCGTCGGCGCGATCCTGGGGCTGGTGATGATCCCCTTCTCGCCGCTGCTGGGCCTGGGGAACGCGGGGGCGACGGCACGCGCGACGACGCGACGGCCGTAGGGGCCCCGCTCGCGGGCGTGGTGGGCTGCGCGATCGCGCGTGGATGCCTGTCAGTTTCGCGAAATCCCCGCTCCGCTTGCGCGGAGGGCTCGGCTGGCTCTACACTTCGCGGAACGACCCTGCCACACCGACCCAGGAACTCACCGCATGTCCACGACTCCTGCCACTGCTGCTACCTCCGCCGCTGCTGCCGCCGATGCACTCGCCAAGGGCCTTGAGGGGATCCTGGCGGGCGAGACGACGATCGCCTCGATCGAGCAGGGCGGGCTCTACTACCGGGGGTACGAGATCCATGATCTCGCGGCGAACGCGACGTTCGAGGAAGTGGCCCATGTGCTGCTGGTTGGCCACAAGCCCAGCGCCGCCGAACTCGCCGCCTTCAAGGCCGAGCTTGTTTCCGAGCGTGCGCTCCCCGGGCCGGTGATCGACTTCCTCCGCTCGGCGGCGCCGATGCTCAAGAGCGGCTACGCGGTCCCGATGGACGTCCTCCGAACCGCGGTCTCGATCCTCGGGCACCTGGACAAGGACTGTCAGGACAACTCGCCCGCCGCGAACATGCGGAAGTCCAAGCGGCTGCTGGCGAAGACCCCGACCATCGTCGGGCACATGCAGAACATCATCGACGGGCGCGACATCGTGGGTGCGTCGACCGGCGGCGATTCCAAGCTGGATCACGCCGCGAACCTGCTGTACCTCATGACCGGCAAGGCGCAGCCCGCCCAGTACGCCCGCGTGATCGACGTCTCGCTGATCCTGTATGCCGAGCACGAGTTCAACGCGAGCACCTTCACGAGCCGCGTGATCGCGGGCACGCTCAGCGACATGCACGGCGCGGTGACCGGCGGCATTGCCGCCCTCAAGGGCCCGCTCCATGGCGGGGCCAACGAGATGGCGATGGAGATGCTCAAGGAGATCATGAAGGACGTGGGCGAGAACGCCATCGGCACCAAGGCTGTTGATGACTGGATGCAGAAGGCCTTCGACACCAAGCGCAAGCTCATGGGCTTCGGCCACCGCGTGTACAAGAACTACGACCCCCGCGCGCCGATCCTGCACAAACTTGGGCGCGATGTTGCGAGCAGCGACACGAAAAACCCGGGCGGACA
>CAZBXF010000053.1:14826-19281 GCA_964495635.1 uncultured Phycisphaeraceae bacterium | reverse complement strand
GCGTGACGACGGCGAGCATCCACTACCACTTTCCGACCAAGGCCGCGCTCGGGCGTGAGGTCATGCGCGACTATCGCCTTCGGTTCGAAGGCGGCCTTGCGGAGATTCCGCAGAAGCACCCGCGCCCACAGGCCCAGCTCGGCGCGTTCCTGCGAGCCTTCGAGAGCTCGCTCCGCAGCGGCGGCGTCTGCCTTTGCTGCCCGCTCGCGGCCGAGTTCAAGACGCTCCCCGAGCCCGTTCAGGAAGAGGTTCGCCTCTTCTACACCAATGTCGAGACCTGGCTCGCCGGAGTCCTCGACCGCGGACGCCGCGACGGTTCGCTCGCCTTCAAGGGCGTGCCGCTGAGCGTCGCGCGATCGGTCATGGCGACATTGCACGGAGCGATGATCGCCTCGGCCGCGCTCGACGACGAGTCGCGGCTGAAGGGCGCCATCTCCTGGGTCGAGTCCTCGCTCGCGCCGTGATGGTCGCGGGATCCGCCCACCTTCCCTCCTCCCCTCCTCCCCTCTTCCCTTCCTCCGCGTCACACCGGCCCCTTTGAAGAGAGTGTGGAAATTTCGCCGCGGCCGCGTAACCTATCTAGTAGTAGGTAATCAAAGAACGGGTGCAGGGCCCCACGAGGCCAAGAAATCAGGAGATCACGCGATGGGAAGTTTCAACGGATCGACGGCGCTGATCATCGGCGGGACCAGCGGCATCGGGCTCGCCACGGCCCGGAACCTTCTCTCGCAGGGGGCCCGGGTGCTCCTCGTCGGCCGCCGACAGACGTCGGTAGACGCGGCCCGAACCTCCCTCGCCGCCACGGCTCCGGCTGCTCAACTCGACGCCATCGCCGCCGATATCTCAACCCCCGCCGGCTTGGCCACCGTGATCGCTCGGATTGATGGTCCCTGGGCGGGCGCGTCACTCCTGGTGAACTCTGCCGGTGTCTTCGCTCCCAAGAGCTTTCTCGAGCACACCGCCGAGGACTACGAAACGTACATGTCGCTGAACAAGGCGACCTTCTTCATCACCCAGCGCGTCGCCAAGGGCATGGTCGCCAACAAGCGCGGCGCCATCGTCAACGTCGGCTCGATGTGGGCCCGGCAGGCCATCCAAGCCACACCCTCTTCCGCGTACAGCATGGCCAAGGCCGGCCTGCATGCCTTGACGCAGCATCTGGCCATGGAGCTCGCGCCCCACGGCGTCCGCGTCAACGCGGTCTCTCCGGCCGTCGTCGAGACCCCCATCTACCAGGGCTTCATCCCCGCCGAACAGGTCGCGGGCGTGCTCCGCAGCTTCGACAAGTTCCACCCGGTTGGCCGCGTCGGCACCGCCGGCGACGTCGCGGCCGCCATCGAGTTCCTTCTCTCCGACAAGGCCTCATGGGTGACCGGCGCGATCTGGGACGTCGACGGCGGCGTCATGGCCGGTCGCAATCTCACCTGAGCAGCCAAGAAGCCTCGCGGCAGCGTGTCGCAAGGCCCCGCAGCAAGTCCGCCGGTCGCCCGTGTGGGGCGCCGGCACCGATCCCAACCCCGGGTGCCCGTCACGCACCCATCGCCAAAGGAGCCTCGCATGTCCACCTCGTCCACCTCGTCTGTCACGCCCCGCATCCCCGCCATCGATCCCGCCACGACCTCCGGCAAGGCGAAGGAGCTTCTTGATGCCGTGAAGGGCAAGCTCGGCATGGTTCCGAACATGATGCGGACGATGGTGCAGTCGCCCGCCGCGCTCGAGGGGTACCTGGCCTTCAGCGGCGCTCTCGGCCACGGCGTTCTCGACGCGAAGGCGCGCGAGCAGATCGCCCTTGCCGTGGGTCAGAACAACAGCTGCGACTACTGCGTCGCGGCCCACTCGGCCATCGGCAAGATGGTCGGGCTCAACGCCGATGAGATCACCGGCGCCCGCTCGGGCCGCAGCGCCGACGCGAAGCGCACCGCGATCCTCGCGCTGGCCTCGCGCATCAACGAGACGCGCGGCAACGTGACCGACGCGGACATCAAGGCCGCGCGAGCCGCGGGCGTCACCGACGCCGAACTCGCCGAGACCGTCGCCAACGTGGCGCTGAACATCTACACCAACTACTTCAACCACATCGCGGCGACGCAGATCGACTTCCCAAAGGCGCCCGCGCTGGCGTAAGGGGCCGATGCTCACAACTCAAGAAGGCAGCCGCGGCCCCGCCCAACCAAGGCGGGGCCGCGCCCCATTGACGGAGTGGCGCGGATGTGGATGACCGCGACGTGCTGCTCGATGAAGGGCAGGCGAACCCCCAGTCAATGAGCAAACGGCGTTCGCACGTGCAGCCTCGGTGGCCTGCGTCATGCCGGGTCTGTGAAGCGAGTGACGCGGACTTCCCGCCGGGCAACCTGCATCGCGGAGGCCAAGCGATCCGCCGCGTCCTTCAGCCCAAACGAGCCCAGGTCATCGATCACGCGCCACGCCACGCGCTCGGGCGCCTCACGTACGCACACGACGAGGTGATACTCGATGTTGGTCGAGCTGCTCGTGAAGCCGCTCCAGTGCGGCCGGCGGAATGTGTACGACACTCTGACGAGCTCCAGGCGAATCACGTGTTCCGCATGTAACTCGGTCGCCCAGCCCTTCAAGCGCACCAACCGTCGGTCCGGATCCACGATGGCAAGTGGCGGCGTCGTAGCGTGTAATGATCGGGGCATCAGCATGGCGGACCAGCCAATCGCGATCGTGAAGAGCATCGCCCCGGTGACCACCGCGCCGCCGCCCGGCCTCACTCGTGGGTCAAGAAGCGCCCACGTCGCAAAGGCGAAGCCCAGTGCGGCGAAGCAGAGGAAAACCACAAGCTGGCGCCGGGGAACCCGCGTCTCGGGAACGATGCGGAGTTCGCGTCCCGCGTCTTGGCATGTCCAGACCGGTGGAACATCAAAGCCAAACGCAGTTTTCACGCGTGGCACATACCCCGTCGAACCACCCAGGCGCGCGTGCACCCGCGCGTTCGACTCGCTTGGATCGGCTTGCGAGAGATCGCTCGGCGTCATGGGTCCTTTGCAGGGCGTGCGGGTTCCGCCGCCTCACTCCGCGCACGAGTTCGGCCGCCTCGGATCGGCCATCTCGAGCGGGTCGATGCCCGCCGCTTCGAGGCGGTCCATCAGGCTCTCGATGCCGTGCTGGAGCTTGTGGTCCATCTCTTCGCTGTAGAGGGGCGCCACGACGAACCAGTCGATCGGCGGCTGGGCCGCGTCCCCTTCTCCCGAGCCTTCCAGACACCCGAAGCCCTCGGAGATGAAGTCGCCAGGGAGCAGGATGACGCCGGTAAACGGGCAGCCGGGCGCGTACGGCTCGGCCGGATCGCCGTTGGGAACGGTGTGGCCTGCGCCGAGCGCCGTGTCGTAGTTGATCGGGACGCGGGCGAGGCTCTTGATGAGGCCGATCGGCCAGTGGGCCTCTTCCTTCTCCTCGTCGGTCGCGTCCTCCTTGCCGAGGACATCGATGGGCCAGTCCCCCGGCAGGATCATCGCAAGTTCCGCGAAGGGGGTGGGCTGGGGCCCATCGGGATCGAACGTGCCCTCATCAAAGGTCATCGGCACTGCGCTCATCCCCATCGTGGCGATGGCGAGGAAGGGGCTCTCTTCGGTCGGCGGCACCACCAGCACATCGACATGGATGCCGAACGAGAGGATCTCGTGCAGCACGTTGGGGCTCTCGCCCAGGTGCGCCTTCACGTGGGCCTCGATCCGCTCCATCTGGGCCTCGTCAAGGAAGACCGGCGCTTCGAGTTCGCCACCGCCCTCGTGCCTCAGGACCCGGCTGCCGTCGGGGTTGTACTCCACGGGAAGATCATCGCCGGGCTGTTCGCTGTGGTCGTGCGTGCTGCTCATCGGGGCTCCCTTCCGGGAGGAGGCAGCAGCCGCGCCACGCGGCCTGGTCCCCCTCCGTGATGGCGGAGAGGATAGCAAAAAGCGTGTCTCATGCAAGCCTGAACTGGTCCTTGATCTACGAACCGCGATCGTCACAGCAAGAGTGTGAAGGTTGACCAAGGAAGCGACGGAAACAGCCCCGCATTAGTGGCGATCAGGCTTCGTCAGTCCACGCGTCCAGAGCTGTACCGAGCAGCTGCGCGAGCACGGGGAGGTCGCGAATTGCAACCTCCCACAAAGCGTCTGCATCGATGTCGTAGTACACGTGAACGATCCGATGACGCATTCCAACGATCTGCTTCCAAGGCAGGCCGGGCACCCTGGCTCGCCCAGCGTCGCTGACGCGCGTTGCGGCTTCGCCGATCTCCTGAATGCAATCCTTGACCGCTCGGCGGAGCATGTGGTCCGAATCAAGATCCGCTCGAACACGGCCGTCGACGAAGACCATCGCCTGCCGCGCTGCTTCCAGCATGTGGACGCACCGTACGCGATCGCTCGTCGGCTTCGCCCCGTCCTCACGCGGCATAGAGCGTCCTCGCGTGGCGAACCACATCGTCACGGAAGTAGCGAGAGAGGT
>CAZBXF010000053.1:5317-14726 GCA_964495635.1 uncultured Phycisphaeraceae bacterium | reverse complement strand
GCATAGAGCGTCCTCGCGTGGCGAACCACATCGTCACGGAAGTAGCGAGAGAGGTCCTTGGGTGTCTTGAGATCCACCTCGCGGCCGAGCATCTCGCGGAGTTCCATCCACATGCCACCCAGATCCAGGAGGCTGTAGCGAACCTCGGGCTGGAACTCCACGAGCACATCAATGTCGCTGGTGGGCCCAAAGTCCTCGCGCAGAATGGAGCCGAAGAGTGCGAGCCGCTTCACTCCGTGGCGCTGGCAGAACTCTGCCAGAGGTGCTTCGGGAATTGTGATGCTGTGGAACACCATCGTCAAAACAATAGCCTCACGTCTGCAGCACGCCCGTCCTGAACGGCTGCGAGTAGTCCCAACCCTGGTTCGCGGCCTCCAGCGCCGCGATGAGTTCCTCGCGCGTCTTGTGCGGCTCGATGATGCGATCGACCCAGCCTCGTGCCGCGGCGTGCCGGATGTCGGCCTGGGCGGTGTATCCCGCGTGGATCGCGGCGTAGATGGACTTGCGGACGTCCTCGTCGATCGTCTCGCCCTTGCGCTTGCGGCTGGCTTCTTCGATGGTTGTCAGCACGCCGGTGGCCTGGTTCGCGCCCATCACGGCGCACTTGGCGCTGGGCCAGGCGAGGCTGATGAACTGATCGAACGCGCGGCCGCACATCGCGTAGTTGCCCGCGCCGTAGCTGCCGCCGGTGATCACGACGATCTTGGGCACCACGCAGTTGGCCATCGCGTTCACCATCTTTGCGCCAGCGCGGATGATGCCGCCCTGCTCGCTGTCGCGCCCGACCATGAAGCCCGTGGTGTCGTGCAGGAAGACGATCGGGATCTTGCGCTGGTTGCAGTCCATGATGAACCGCGCGGCCTTGTCCGCCGAGTCGTCGTAGATCACGCCCGGCATCTGCACGGCCTTGGATGGGCCGGCCTTGCCGCCGGGCATCGAGCGCGTGACGAGCTTCTTCTGGTTGGCGACGATGCCGCAGGGGTTGCCGCCGATATTGGCATAGCCGCAGACGAGCGACTGGCCGTAGTCGGCCTTGTACTCATCAAAGTCGGGGGTCAGCGCGGCGCCGCTGGCGAGCGGCTCGGCGGCGGGGCGAGCGTCCACGATGCACTCGATGAGTTCCTTCACGTCGTACTGCGTGCCCGGCTTGTCGGTGAAGATCTTGTACACATCGGCGGTGTTGCGGATTGGCGGCGGGTCGAGGCTGATGGAGCATGCGGCCCCGGCGGCGGTGAGCGTTCCGGCCTTGTAGAGCGCTTCCATGGCGCCCTGCATCGCCTTGTGCCGCGCCTCGTCGGAGCCCACGCCCAGGTCGGGAGGCGTGAGGCGCGTGTACTTGTCCATGAGGCTTCGGACGCGGTCGATGGCGTCCTCGTCGCTCTTTTCCTTGAAGTCGATCGTGCCGCTGACCGCCGCGTGCATGTCGGCGCCGCCGAGTTCTTCGTCGGTGACTTCCTGGCCGATGGCGGCCTTCACGAGCGCGGGACCGGCGAGGTAGAGGCCCGAGCCCTCGGTCATGATGAGCGTGTCGCAGAGGACGGGGAGGTATCCGCCGCCGGCGACGCAGTAGCCCATGATGGCGGCGATCTGCGGGATGCCCATCGCGCTGATGACGGCGTTGTTGCGGAAGATGCGGCCGAAGTCGTCGGTATCGGGGAAGACGTCTTCCTGGAGCGGGAGGAAGACGCCCGCGCTGTCCACGAGGTAGATCAGGGGCATGCGGGCCATGATGGCGATCTGCTGGGCCCGGATGATCTTCTTGCAGGTCATCGGGAAGAAGGCCCCGGCCTTCACCGTCGCGTCGTTGGCGATGATCATGCAGTGGCGATCATGCACCTTGCCGATGCCCGTGACGACGCCCGCGGCGGGCGCGCCACCGTGCTCGGCGTACATCTCGAAGGCGGACCAGAGGCCGAGCTCTTGGAAAGAAGTGGCGGAGTGGCGGAGTGGCGAAGTGGCGGAGTGGTCGGAGGCTCCCGGCGTCGTCGGGGCGGCTCCGCCCTTCGTCCCTGTGTCCCTGTGTCCCTGTGTCCCTTCTTCGGCATGACCATCCACCAGCAGCGCGATGCGTTCGCGTGCGGTCAGGCGCTTCTTCTCGTGCTGGCGGTCGATGGCCTTGGCGCCGCCGCCTTCGCGCAGCTTGGCCTCGGTCTTGAGGTAGTCGGCCGTCAGTTCGCGGAGCGTCCTGGGGGCGGGGTTGGTCGTGGGATCCTGGGTCGCTTTGGCCATAGGCCCCAAGGGTAGCGAGATGCCGGCGCGGCACGCATCCATGGGCCCAGAGTCGCGATATCGTTTGCCATGCACCGTGCCGGCTGCGATCCCGACAACATGGTGGGGGAGGACTTCCTCTGCGACTTCTGCCTGCGCTGCTGGCGCGAGGACCTTCCGATGGTCGAGGGGCATCGCGGTTCGCTGATCTGCGCTGAGTGCCTGGCGGCGGCGTGCCGCGTGGTGCTGCTGGAAGGTGCGGGCATTCCGGTGCCGCCGTACGCGAGCTGTGCGCTGTGCCTGCGGCACACGAGCGCGCCGCACTGGCAGACTCAGGCGGCCGACGGCAATCCTGTGGTGTGCCAGGAGTGCATCGAGCGTTCGGCGCGCATGCTCGAGCGCGATCCTTCGGCGGGGTGGACGCGTCCCGAAGCGAAGGCAGGTGGCTGATGGCGGACCGGGATCCAAGGTTCGAGGGGCTCGGGCGTCAGCATGCGGTGGCGCGGGCGCTGGAGGACTCGCGCGACGAGGAGCTGCGTCCGCTGGGCGATCTGCTGGACATGCTTCCGGACTTCTTCTATGTCTCGGACTACGACCTTCGGTTCGTGTATGCGAACAAGGCCGCCGCGGCGTACTTCGGGCATGAGAAGGAGACGATCATCGGCCTGCTGCACACCGAGGTGGACCGCAACGCGGAGCAGGCACGGTTCTATGTCGAGACCTGCCAGGAGATCATGCGTGGGGGCGTGCCCGTCAGCACGGAGCGGCTCGCGTACGTCGCGATGGACGGGTCGCAGGCGTTCCTCGAGGCTCACATCATCCCCTTCGACGATCCTCGCACGGGCAAGCGGATGATGCTTGGGCTGTCGCGCGATGTCACGGCGAGCGTGCGGCTCGAGAGCGAGCGGCAGCGAGCGGCCGTGCTGGCGCGCGAGCTTGCGGTGGCGCGGGAGATCCAGCGGTCGCTGGCGCCGGCGAGCTCGCTCGCGCAGGACGGCATCGACGCCGCGGGCATGAGCACTCCCGCGGCGTACGCCGGTGGTGACTTCTACGACTGGGCTCCATCGCCGGAGGGTGACAAGTTCTGTGTCGACATCGGCGATGTCTCGGGGCATGGCGTGGGGTCGGCGATCCTTGCGGCCTCGTGCCGCGCGTATGCGCGGGTTCTTGCGGCGACCGCGCCGATCAACCTGCTGGTGTCGATGCTGAACACGTGCCTGGTTGATGACCTTCGCGACGGTCACTTCATCACGTTTGCGGGCGTCACGATCAACGCCGCGACGTGGGAAGCGCGGATGACGTCGGCGGGGCATGGACCGATGTGGATCCGGCGGGCGTCGGGCCAGCTGGATGAATATGCGCCGCAGATGCCGCCGCTGGGCGTGCTGCCTGAGTTCGAGGAAGCGCCGCCGCACGTCACGACGCTGGAGCGGGGGGACGCGGTGATCCTCGTGTCGGACGGGACGTTCGAGGCGATGAACGACCGGGGGGAGCAGTTCGGGCTTGAGTCGCTGCGGCGCGTGCTGCGGGAGACGCGGGCCGCGAACGCCGCGGCGATGCTGGCGGAGATCGACCGGGCGGTCGTCGAGCATCGCGGTGGGGCGCCGATCTCCGACGATGCGACGATCGTGGTCGTGCGGCGTGCGTGAGGCGGGTGCGGCGCGTGGCCTGGCCATTTTTCGGACCGGTATAGGGTCTTTCTGACATCCTGCCGGCCGAACCCGGGCTGCCCCAACTCCGAACTAGAGGAGTCGGGCCACTGGACCGAAACGTGGCGACGGCAGGTGCGTCCAAGCAACCGTGGAGACCGGTCGGCTGCCAGCCTTCGATCTCCGGCGCATCTACCTGAACGGCGCACAGATCAACAGCAGGAAAGGGAATCAAGATGAACACCAACACGCCCTCGACCCTCTCGACCTCCTCCCCATCCGCTTCTTCTTCCGTCCAGGGGACCCCCGGGACGGGCCGGTTCAGGCGCGGCATGGTTCGGGGCGGGGCTCTGCTGCTTGTGCCTGCGCTCGTGCTCGCGGCGGGTTTCGCCCTGCCTCGCGCTTCGGCGGAGGCGCAGCCCGCCACGGCTGTCACGGCCGGCGCGAGCGTGAGCGGGCCGGAGACCTCGGGCGCAGACGCGATGACCGAGGAGATCGCCTTCGCGAATCGTCTCTCGACGGCCTTCAAGGGCGTTGCGAGCAAGGCGGAGCCCGCGGTGGTGCACATCACGCGGCTTCAGAATCGGCAGTTTGTCGAGCGTGACTGGTTTGGCCGCGTGGTCCGGACCGGCCCTCGCGAGCTCACCAGCAGCGGCCTTGGCTCGGGCTTCGTGGTGGATGCCTCGGGGGTGGTGGTGACCAACAACCACGTCGTGGCGGGTGCTGATGCGCTGCGGGTGAAGCTCGCCGACGGGCGTGAGTTCGATGCGACGCTGGTTGGGCGCGATGAGCTGACCGATCTTGCCGTGATCCGCATCGAGACCAAGGGCGAGGACCTGGGCATCAAGCCGGTGGCCTTTGGCAACTCCGAGACGCTGGACGTGGGCGAGTGGGTGGTGGCCATCGGCTCCCCCTTTGGCTTCTCGAGCACGGTCACGGCGGGCATCGTTTCCGCGAAGGGCCGCAGCCTTGCGCCGCGTGAGATGGGCCGCAACTACGAGGACTTCATCCAGACCGACGCGGCCATCAACCCCGGGAACAGCGGCGGGCCGCTCTTCAACCTGCGTGGCGAGGTGGTGGGCGTGAACACGGCGATCGCCAGCCGCACCGGCGCGTACGAGGGGCTGGGCTTTGCGATCCCCGCCGCCATCGCCAAGCCGGTGATGGAGAACATCCTTGCGAATGGGCGCGTGGTGCGGGGCTGGCTCGGCGTCGACCTCGCCGATGCGCCCATGACCAAGCTCAGCAGCGGGCAGACGCGCGGCGTGGTGGTGAGGGGCATCGTCGAGGAGAGCCCGGCCGAGAAGGCGGGCCTGCGCGAGGGCGACATCATCACGCGATACAACGGCCAGGCCGTCACCGAGTCGCGGCTGCGCACGGCCATCGCCGTGTCGCGTCCCGGCACCGCCGCGGAGATGGAAGTGATCCGCGACGGCAAGCCGACCAAGCTCAACGCCACCATCGGCGATCAGACCGCGTACATCAGTTCTCAGGCGCAGGCCACCGGGGCTGCGTTCATCGAGAACCTCGGCCTCACGGTCCGGAACTTCACGCGCGAGCTTGCGCAGGAGCAGGGGTATCGCGGCGTGCGCGGCGTGCAGGTGACCGAGCTCCAGCCCGGCAGCCCCGCGGAGAAGACCGGGCTTCAGAAGGGCGACATCATCGTCCGCATCGGCAACTCGGCCGTTCGGAGCATCGAGGAGTTCGCCGAGATGTTCGCGGAGGTGAAGGACTACTCCGGCACGCAGCTTGGCGTGATCCGGGGCGAGCGACAGGGCTTTCTTGCGATTCCATGAGGCGCGCACGCCTTGACGGCCATGCGGATGTGATCGGGCGGTCTCCGTCGCGGGGCATTGCTTTGCGGATCCGGGCCGGCGAAACGCGTCGCTCGCGTTCCCTACGCTCCGTCGATGACGTTTCCCGTCCATGACTGGCAGTTCTGGGTCGTCACGCTTCTGGCGGCGGGGGCGCTGGCCTATCTGGTGCGCAAGCTGCTGCCGGATCGACTCAAGCCATGGCGGAAGGGTCCCCGCGGGAAGGCGACATCGCTGACGATCAGCGCGCGCACGCCGCCGAAGAAGCCCTGAGCCGGGCGGGGCTCGGGCGGCCACGGGAGCGCTTGGTGCGAGGCGGGCCCTGTCTGCACGTTACGGGCAGCCGGTGCCCATCACGACGAACTGCGCGATCTGCTGGGCGTCCAGGAGGTCGGTGTTGCCGTCGCCGTTGAAGTCTCCATCGAGCCAGAAGGGCTCGGGCGCCAGGAGCCCGACGACAACCTGAGCGAGCTGCTGCGCGTCGAGCAGGTCGACGTTCTCGTCCTGATTGAAGTCACCGTCGCACGCGACCTCGGAGACGTCGCCGGTGATGGCGACGGCGTAGCCCTGCGGGCCGACGTTGACGGCGGTGCCGATGATGGAGACCGTCCAGCGTCCGGGCATCGGGGCGCCGACGCTGACGACCTCGAGGTTGTTGATCGCGTCGTAGACCTCGCCGGGCATCGAGACGCCGGCGGCGATGTTGTTGCCGCTGTAGACGGTGCCGTCGGGTGCCTGCACGCGGAGATCGAGGTTGTTGATGGGCGCGAAGGATGCGTTCACCGCCGCCGGCGCGTCGGCGTAGGCGAGCGTGAGGCGGAGGGTTTCGGTGGTGCTGGGGCCGACGTCGATGGAGAAGTTGGCCTGCTCGCCGGTCTCGAGGCCGCCGAGTGCGTGGCGGACGTCGCGGACGATGAGGCGGCGGGCGTCGCCGGCGAAGTAGGCCGCGCTGTCGCCGACGACGCGTCCCCAACCTTCCTGGTTGGAGGGACTGCCGGTGATGCCGGTGACGTCGGTGGCGCTGTTGACGAGGATGGCCCGGAGGAGCGAGCCCGAGGGCGTGCGGGCGTCGGCGGGGTTGGCGGTGCCGCCGGGATAGAAGCCGCTGGTGAAGTACTCGCGGATGAGGGTGGCGAGTCCCGCGACGGCGGGCGTGGCCATCGAGGTGCCCGTGAGCGAGACGAGCGAGCAGGACGTGCCGGCGCCGGCGGAGAGTGTGGAGCAGCCCGGGGCCATGACCTCCGGCTTGCGTCGTCCGTCGGTGGTGGGGCCGAGGCTGCCGGAGCAGAAGGTGTTGATCTGGGTCCCGCCGCGCGTGGCGGCGACGGCGAGACAGTTCTTGGCGTTCTCGGGATTGGCGACCAGGCCGCTGTTGGCCACGGCGAAGATCACGAGGTTCTCTTCGTCCTCGAACTGGAGGGTGTCGATGGCGCGGCAGCCGCCGTCGTAGACACGCAGGAACGATCCCCACGAGTTGGAATGGATGCGGGCACCCTGCGTCGCGTGCAGGCTCAGCCGCTCGTACATGCTCGCCTCGGTCTGGAGGGGATGCACGTTGAAGACCATGCGGGCGCCATAGGCCACGCCGCGGTTGTCGTTGGCGCTGCCGGCGTCGCCGAGCGCCGTTCCGGCGACGTGGGTGCCGTGGATGTCGGTGCCGGGCGCGCTGTTGTACGCGAGCACCTTGCGGTGCAGCGGCCCGACGGGGTTGAGCGCGTCGGCGAAGGAGCAGTGGTTGATGTCGGCGGCGCCGTCGATGATGCCGATGATCTGCCCGGTGCCGATGATGCCGCGCGAGTAGAAGGGCGTGAGCGTCGTCGTGCCGCTCTGGACGATGGCCCGGACGAGCGAGTTGCTGCGCGGCTGGTACTCGGGCAGCAGTTCCGCGAACTGCAGCTCGCGCCACGCGGCCATGGCGGGCACGTCGTCGCGCGCCACGATCGCGTGGATGGAGTGACCGCCGGAGATCTCCGTGAGCCCGGTGACGACGGCGCGGTCGAGCCTGCTGAGCCGCGCGATGACGGGCTGGGCGTCCTCACCGTCAAAGAGCCAGAGGTTGATGGCGACCAGGCCCTGCGCCTCCAGCGCCTTGCGCTCCGCGGTCGCGAAGGTCTGCGGCACGAGCAGGGCCGGATCGATCCTCCAGGCGTCCTCGTACGCGCCGACCCACCTGAGAAGGCCCGTGGCGTTGAGGGCCGCGGGTGTGGCGCGCGAGATGTCGGCGATGAAGGCATTGAGTGGCAGGTAGCCGCGAAGCACCACGCCCGCTGCCTCGAGCATGGCGCGGGATCCGGGGTCCAGGGGCCCATCGAGCATGATCACGGCCGTCCGCGCCGACTCGGCGGGGAAGGCGGCGAGGTCGAGCCAGTTCGGGAGCGCGGCGGTGTCGACGTCGCCCGTGCGGAGGTTGAGAACACCCGGACGAGCCACGACGATCGCGTTCGCGGCGGCATCCACGCGGGCGGCGGCGGGGTTGGCAAGGCAGGCCAGCCCCGCGAGGGCGGCGGCCCCAGCCATCGCGATCGTCCGTGCCGCGCCGCGGATGGCGGGCGTGCGCGGACCTGCGGCCCTCGCTCGGAGCGGACCGCGCGAGTCGTCGCCGGACGTGGTCTGCGTTGATCGCTGGTGCATCAGTTCCTCGTCGCAAGGTCAAGGGCGGGGGCACGGAGCTGTTCGACGTTTCACGCGGATCAGTTCCCGGACTTCTATCCTGCCCGGAACCGGGCGAATCTGCAAGGGAAATCGGCGAGAGAGGCCGGAGAGACCAGCCCCAGTCTCCACTGGGTTCTCTGGAGTCAGCCGCGTGCCCGGTAAGAACACCAACGCGGCCGGACCGGGCCCGGGTGCGTGGTGCGGGAGTGTGGTGCCCGCCCCGAGCGATACGGTCCGGGACGCGACGCGGATCCACCCGGGAGACCGGGCGGATCCAGCGTCGGGCGGTGTTCGATGGACGGCGTCGGTCCTACGCGGCCTTCGCCAGGAGCCCCGTTCTGGCCGGCTCCTCGAAGGGCAGCGCCACCGGAATGTCCAGGAGTCGCGCCACCGCCAGGCGCCACGGCGCAATCGTCGCGGACCCAAGGAGCTCAAGGGCACGCGTGCGCGATGAGGCCAGCGTGAGGAATCGCACCAGGCCCGTTCGCTCGAGGATCGTGCGGTGCTCGGACCTGAGGCCGAAGAGGACGAGCTGCCCACCCAGGGCGCGGCACTCCCGCGTGAGCTCCATCATCGCGTTGATCCACGCGCAGGAGAAGTTGCGGACGCCCGCGAGCTCCAGGGCCAGCCGCCCGCCGTTGTTCCGTGCGAGGCCGAGGAGGTAGCTGTGCAGGCTGTCGCACTGGGACTCTTCGATCTTCGAGCAGCAGAGCGAGACGACCGCCGAGTCCCCGACCCGGCTGAGCGTGAACATCGTGTCGGACCCGAGCCCGATGGTGGGCTGGGACACGGAAAGGCCGCTCAAGCCCCCGAGAGGTCTGGGTCGGGCGAGCCGAGGTCCGGACCCCAGGGGCGGTTTCGTCAACGTCAGTGCCATGCGTAGTTCCTCGCGTTCGATGGCCCGTCGCGGCATGCGTCGGGCAGGAACAATGTGGAAAACCACCGTTCCTGAGGCGAGGCTTTCGCGCGATTCATCGGCGGAGAAGGCGCCGCCGGACACGCCTGCACCGCGCGGCCCACCTGTAGCGTCTGGGGCGATCCGGGGTGCTCCTGAAGCGGGGCGGCGTGGGCTGGCGGGACCGGGCG
>CAZBXF010000053.1:0-5217 GCA_964495635.1 uncultured Phycisphaeraceae bacterium | reverse complement strand
GGGGCGATCCGGGGTGCTCCTGAAGCGGGGCGGCGTGGGCTGGCGGGACCGGGCGAGATCCTGTGCGGAATCTGCTTGGGTGGCAGGAGAGCGTTGACCCCGGACGGGCCCCGGCTACCATCCTCTCCCCCATGGTGGCGAGAAGCATCACGGGCGCAGGGTGAGGCCGGGTGGAAACGGCCGAGTCGGTCCGATGGTGATTCTGAAGTTGATCAGCACGTACGCCACCGTAGCTCAGCGGTAGAGCACTCCCTTGGTAAGGGAGAGGTCAAGGGTTCAAGTCCCTTTGGTGGCTCTTAGCGGAAGGTTCGAGCGTGAGATTGCCGCGCCGAAGATGGAGCCCGTTCCGGGCGGCATCGCGGCGGACCGAGGGCCTGGCAAGCCCGAGGGGCCATCTATCGCCACGGACCGCCGCGTGTTGAGTGGCTGGTGGAGGCGCCATGGGAGCCGCGCCCCAGCCCGTCTTGTCGGCTTCCCGATCTTGCGCCACGCGTGCCACAGCGCCCGCGCGACGCATCCGGAGATTCACCCATGGCAGTCGGAGCATTCACTCGTACCAAGCCCCACGTCAACGTCGGCACCATCGGTCACATTGACCATGGCAAATCCACGCTGACGGCGGCCCTCTCGGCCCGCAGCGCGGTCAAGAACGGCCAGAAGCCCAAGACCTACGCCGAAATCACCAAGGGCGGCACCGTCCGTGACGCCAACAAGACGGTGACGATCGCGTCCTCGCACACCGAGTACGAGACCAAGAACCGCCACTACGCCCACGTCGACTGTCCGGGCCACGCCGACTTCGTCAAGAACATGATCACCGGCGCCGCTCAGATGGACGGGGCGATCCTCGTCGTCTCCGCGGCCGACGGTCCCATGCCGCAGACCCGCGAGCACGTCCTGCTCGCCCGTCAGGTCGGTGTGCCCTACATCGTCGTCTTCATGAACAAGGTCGACCTTGTCGATGACCCCGAGCTCCTCGACCTCGTCGAGCTCGAGATCCGCGACCTGCTCAAGAAGTACAACTTCCCCGGCGACACGACCCCGATCATCCGTGGTCAGTCCAAGCTCGCCCTCGAGAACCCCAGCGACGACAAGGCCTGCAAGCCCATCGACGACCTCTTCGATGCCATCGACTCCTACATCCCCGAGCCCCAGCGCGAGGTCGACAAGCCCTTCCTGATGTCCGTCGAGGACGTCTTCTCGATCAAGGGCCGTGGTACGGTCGTGACCGGCCGTATCGAGCGCGGCGTTGTGAAGGTCGGCGATCCCATCGAGATCGTCGGTCTGCGTCCCGAGAACAAGCTCTCCGTCTGCACGGGCGTTGAGATGTTCAACAAGACCCTCGACAGCGGCCAGGCCGGCGACAACGTCGGCGCGCTCCTGCGTGGTATTGAGAAGGACGACGTCGAGCGCGGCCAGGTGCTCTGCAAGCCCAAGAGCATCAACCCCCACACCAAGTTCAAGGGCGAGATCTACGTCCTGACCAAGGACGAGGGCGGCCGTCACACGCCGTTCTTCTCCGGCTACCGCCCCCAGTTCTACTTCCGCACGACCGACGTCACCGGCACCGTCAAGCTGGCCGGCGGCGCCGAGATGTGCATGCCCGGCGACAACATCGCCGTTGAGGTCGACCTCATGGGCAAGCCCGTCGCGATGGAGAAGGGCGTTCGCTTCGCCGTCCGCGAGGGTGGCAAGACGATCGGCTCGGGCGTCGTCACCGAGATCATTGCCTGATCATGGCCTGATCATGGCCTGATCATGGCCTGATCATTGCCTGATCAGCACCTGCTGATCAATCTGGTTCAATCAAGCAACGCCGCGGCTCATGCCGCGGCGTTGTTGTTTCCGGGGCGCGGGCTTGTTCTTCTCGCAGGAGATGGCGGTGGACTCCGTGCGGGCCCGCGATCATGCCGCCAGAGCCTGCCACGGGCGCAGCCCTCACCGAGGCCCTCTCCTGTCATGCGCTGTCACGCGCCGTCATGCGCTGTCGTGCCCGCCTGATACACTGAGGATTCTACCGGAGATTGCACGCTGCTTGCTCAACCGCCCGAGATTCAGGCCGCGCTCGACCACCTTGGTTCCGGCCGTTTCGAGCCTGCCAAGTCGGTGCTGCGCGCGTTTCTCGCGCGTCAGCCGGGCCATGCGGAGGCCAACAAGCTGATGGCGATCGTGCACGGCGAGCTGCACGAGAACGAGCAGGCGTTCTTCTACATCCAGCGGGCGGCGGGCGCGGCACCCTCGGATCCCGAGGCACACTGGATGACCGCCAACGTCGCGATGATGCTGGGCAAGCACCAGCGCGCCGCGGACGCGTACGCCGCGGTGCTGCGGCTTGTGCCCGATCACACCGGGGCCACCGACGGGCTGGTCAAGTGCATGATCAGCCTTGGCCGGGAGCGCGAGGCGCTTGATCTGTACGCGGCGTTTGTCTCGCGCCACGCCTCGGACCCCGGCGTGCACGCCGGGCACGCGGGCGTTGCGATGGTGCTGGGGCTGATTCCCGAGGCGCTGGCGATCTACGGCCGTGGGCTCGTCGCGCTTCCCGAGGCTGCGCTCCTGCACGAGGAGCGCTGCTACACGCTCAACTTCGTGGAGAGCATCGATCCGATCGAGCATCGCAGGGTGCACGAGCATGTTGCGGCGATGCGATACCGCGAGGCGGGCTCGCCGCCGGTGGCCGGCGCGGCGGACTTTGCGAATGCTCGCGACCCGGCCCGTCCGCTGCGCGTGGCCTTTGTCTCCGGAGATCTCGGCTACCACCCGTGCGCGTTCTTTCTCGAGGGGCTTGTCCGCGCGCTCGACCCCGCGGCGGTCGTTCCATTCTGGTACGCGCAGTCGCCCGCCAACGACGCGCGGACGGAGCAGCTTCGCCCGCTGGCGCACTGGCGTGAGATCACGGCGATGGACGACGCCGCGGTCGTGCAGCAGGCGCGGTCGGACTCGATCGACATCGCCATCGACTGCAACGGCTGGACGGGCGGGCATCGTCTCGGGGCGTTCGCACGGCGCCTGGCGCCGGTGCAGGTGACGTACCTGGGCTATCCCAACACGACGGGGCTGCCGACGATGGACTACCGCATCGTCGACGCCGTGACCGATCCTGTGGGGAGCGAGGCCCACAGCACGGAGCGGCTGCTCCGAGCGGCCGGCTGCTTCCTCTGCTACACGCCGCCGCGCGATGTTGCGCCGCCCGCGTCGCGGGCGGCCGGGGCTCCGATCGTCTTCGGGAGCCTCAACCGCCTGAGCAAGATCACCGAGCCGGTGATGGAGGCGTGGTCACGGATCCTGGCGCGGGTGCCGGGCTCCACGCTGCTGCTGAACGCTCGCATCCAGAGCAACAGCGTCAAGAGCGGGGTGAAGGATCGGCTCGCGGCGTGCGGCATCGACCTCGCCCGCGTCCGATTCCGCGAGTTCACGCGCGTGCCCGACGCTCACCTGCGCGCGTACGACGAGATCGACATCAGCCTCGACACCTTCCCGTACAACGGCACGACGACGACGTTCGAGAGCCTGCTCATGGGCGTGCCGGTGGTGACGATCCTGGGCAGCACGCACAGGGCGCGGGTCGGCGCCTCGATCCTGAAGCGCGTGGGGCTGGATGATCTCGCGGCGGCGGATGTTGAGGGGTACGTCGCGGCGGCGGCCGCGCTCGCGGCGGACCAGGCGCGGCGCTCGCACCTTCGGGCCACGTTGCCGACGCAGGTGCGGACCGGCCCGCTGACGGACGCGACCAGCTTCGCCCGCGGCTTTGAGGCGCTGCTCCGCGATGCCTGGCGCAGCTGGTGCGAGGGCGGGTCCGCCCGCTGAGGCAGGGTGCCAGCGTGTGCCTGGCCTGGAAAACCGGTGTTTTCTATGGTTTTCCTCTGTGCTCCCCTAGCGCTTTGGGGAACGTCCCCGGACGTTGACGCTCGGCTTTGAGCCCCTGACTGGGCGGATCTCGCATGCAAAAGGGTGTCGGGATGGCGCCGCGCGCCGGCGTCCGTCCTTTGGGCGATCGGTCCCCCCGCGTGCTGTTGCGTTGGGTGATCGGGCGCGGACTTGGGTGTGGGTCTGGGAAAGGAGTCAGGGCATGTCGTACTCAGCGTGTGGCGTTCGGCGTTGGACCGTCCCGGGTGTGCTCGCGGCGGCGGTGGTGGCCGCGTCGGCGGGTATGGCGTTCGGGCAAACTCCGCCAAACTCGATGACGTACCAGGGCACGCTCAAGAGCGGCGGTGTGCCCGCGAACGGCACGTTCACGATCCGTTTCGGCTTGTTCGACACCCCCGTGGGCGGCACCGAAATCGCGAGCGACACCAACGTCGGGGTCGAAGTTGTTGACGGCTTGTTCACGACGCCCATCGGTGCGGTGCTCGTCGATGGGCCCGGCGCCGGAACTTACACGAGGCTGGACGATATCTTTCGCGACGACTCGGTGATCTACCTTGAGATCACGGTCGATGGAGTCGTTCTGGGCTCGCGGCAGTTCCTCCGGAGCGCACCGTTCGCGATCAATGCGGCGCGCGCCGCATCGGTCGACAACCTCGAGATTCTGAACAACTCCTTCTGGGACGTCCTGGCGACCGGCGGGCCTTCCACCCTCACGATCGGTGGTGGCAGCCTGCGCGTTCAGATCGGCTCCGACTCGTCGGACGCACTCGTCAACTACTCGCGAATGTTCATGCTCCCCGAGGGCGTCGCCGACCAGGAGCAGTCCATCTTCTTCTCCAATGGCGGAAACCAGTTTGCCGAATCCCTCATCTGGGACGACTCCGACGATCGCTTCGAGTTCAGCGACGCGCTCGCCGCCAACGGCCCCCTCGCCGTCGCGGGCCCGCTCGTCGTGGGCAGCACGGCCAACCCAGCGGGCGAGCTCTTCAGCCGCTTCGGCACCGCCGCGCCGCTGTCGGCAGGCATGAACAACATCGGTGACGTGTTCGTCTCCGATGACCTCGAAGTCCGCAGCGCGCTCATCGTGAGCGGCGAGGTCCTGATCCGTTCCAACCAGCCCGACGGTGACGGCACCCTTTTCTTTCGCGAGAGCGGGTTCGACGGCGGCAAGCAGTTCCGCTGGGACGACTCCGAGGACCGGTTCGTCTTCAACGACGACATCCGTCTGGGCGAGTCGGCCAACTTTGAGCTGACGACCGTCGTGTCGGGCGCCACCGTCGACAACGTCGCCGAGATCAAGTCCACCGGCGGCATTTCCATCCGCGTTGATCAGGACAACGACGAGACGGG
>CAZBXF010000052.1:0-19698 GCA_964495635.1 uncultured Phycisphaeraceae bacterium | reverse complement strand
ATCTGCGGTAGTGCCAACCCCATCGGGGTCATTGCCCACCATTGCCGCCGCTTCGCACTCGCTCGCGTTCGGCGGCGAAACCCCTGCGAAACAAGGCTCTCCTGCGTCATCGGCATCGTTCCATCAGAACTTTGCGGTCAGCCATGCGCCGAAGTAGTCGACGTCCTTGCCGCCGGCGTCGGTCACCACGTCTCCCCGGAAGAAGTGGGCGTAGCTTGCAGTGAGTGAAACGTGGCGATTGATGGACCACTCTGCCGTCAGGGAGAGGGTGCTTCCGACGAAGCGACTGTCGGAGGCGCCGGCCGGAATCACGATGCCGCTGGGGGAGAAGACCGCGTCGTCGGTGTCATGGCGGAAGTAGGCGTCCCAGGCACCTGTGAGTGTGAGGTTGTCCGTTGGCCGGATTGAGATGGTGGGATGGACGTCGAAGAAGTTGTACGGAGCAAGGAGGTTGGCGTCGCTGAAGTAGTTGTTGCGTGGGAAGAGGGGGTTGAACGTGCCCAGTCGGTCGTCGGTGGGGTCATCGTCGCCGCTGGCAACATTGAGCTTGAGTCCGAGCCGCGGCTTCCATGCGGCATTCTCGAATGTGTAGCCGGTGTTGCTTGCGACGGTCCACGCGATGATGTCCTCGGACTGGGTGGGACGGTCGAATGTGCCGAACTGGAAGACCGCCTCGGTGTCGTGGTCCCAGCCGCTTGCGCGGCCCCAGAGGCGAGTGCCGATCGAGTGCCGCGTCTCGTCGCCGATGCCGCTCTGGTAGCGAGTGTTCTCGCGGTCGAGTCCGAAGTAGTAGAAGTCCGCAGCCAGCCGGCGATCGGGCAGAATCGGGACCGAGGAGTACGCGCCCCAGAATGTGGTGGTGTCGTCCTGGCTGTCGTTGAACGCGTCGATCTCGGGAGCCACGGGCCGCACCAGGAATGCGTCGAAGGTCATCTTCTCTACGTGCAGCGTGGAGCGGAAGCCGTCGAACGTCAGCCGCGCGTTGGTTGGGTCGCGGCTGGTGACGAGCCTGTAGGATCCGAAGCCCATCTCCTGCCGTCCGGCACGGAGCATCACGGCGGTCCCTCCCGCGGCCACCGCCGCGGCACGGTTATCGTTCCAAATCACCTCCGCGAAGCCCTGCTGCAGATCGAGCACGTTGTCCTGCGTGCCGGTCTTCGGAAACTCCTCGCCCGTGACGAGCCCGGAGAGTAGCTGGACGAAGCCGCGAGCGTGCAGCCCGGCACGATCTCCGACATGCACGTCGGTGTGCAGCAGGAATCGCTGCAGCAGGTAGTCGTCGTGGCCCGGCTGTCGCAGCCCGAAGAAGGGGGCGGACGAGTACTCGTAGCGAGTCCGAGACTCGCCACCGAAGGAAATGGTCGCGGAGCCATCTTCGGTCAGCGAGATGTGCTTCAAGACATCGAGGGCCTCCGTCCGACGCGAAGGATCCTCGAGATAGCTGTAGTCCTCCTCGTAGCGAAACAGCCGGAAGGGTGGCGGTGGCTGAAGAGTCGTTGATGTGGCGCTCGACGTGGCGGCGGGCGCCCCAGCGGGACTCTGTGCTCGCGAAGCCATGGCGATCGCGGCGGTCGTGGCAACGCTCGCGACTGCAACGCGGCCCGCCGCGACGAACCGATGGCGGCTGGACGTCATGCCTTCCTCCGGGCGCCGCGCCAGGATGTGTAGTGAAGGACTGGCGACCAGCCGGAGCTCAGATCAGGCAGGCGAGTGTCGAGCGAGGCGTGCTCCGCCGAGGCATGGACCACGCGTCCGTTGACGACCGTCAGCACACTCTCAAGGTCTGCGATCCGGTCCTCCTCCACGCGGAAGTAGTCCTCGCTCAGGAGGGCAAAGTCGGCGAGCATGCCCGGCTTCAGGCGGCCCTTCTTCTTCTCCTCGCGGCTGAACCAGGCGTTGTCGCACCAGATCCGCAGCGCGGTCTCGCGGTCGAGGCGCGTGCGGGCCGAGAGCAGGGCTGCGCCGCCTTCGCCCTTGCCGGTGACGAGCCACCTCAGGCATGCCCACGGGTTGTAGCTGCTGACGCGGGACATGTCGGTGCCAGCTCCGACGGGGACGCCCGCCTTCATGATGCGCCTGATGGGCGGGGCTTCGTCCGCGGCCTGGGCTCCGTAGCGCTCGAGGAAGGGGAGTTCCTGGAAGGCGATGCGGTTCTGGATGGCGACGCCGCCGTTCATGGCGGCGATGCGCTCGATGTTGCGATCACTGAGGCTCTCGGCGTGGTCGCAGATCCAGTGAAGGTCGCTGATGGGCGTGTCGCGATGGACGCGCTCGAGCACATCGAGGTGGCGCGAGATGGTCTCGTCGTATGTCGCGTGGAAGCGGAAGGGCCACTTCTTCTCGGCGAGCAGGCGCACGACAGCTTCCAGGTCCGCCTCCGCGTGTGGGGGCGGAACTACCCGCGGCATGTTGAAGACCTCGAAGTCGTAGGCGGATCGGACCAGCATCTCGCCGCCACCGAGGAGGTAGAACATGTCGTCTCCCTCGCCCTGGCCGTTGAATCGTGGCGTGTAGCGCTCGGTCCAGGATCTGAAGTCCTCGAGCTCCTTGCCGGGGCGCTGGATGAAGGTGGAGACGCCGATGCGCATCGTGAGCTGCCCGCGCTTGTGGAGCTCCTTGACGACGAGGTAGTCGTCGGGCCAGTTCTGGAAGCCGCCGCCGCAGTCGAGCGAGCTGGTGATGCCGAGCCGGTTGAGCTCCTTCATGAAGTGACGGCTGGAGAGCATCTGCTGCTCCATGTCGAGCTTGGGGCCGTCGTTGAGTGTGGAGTAGAGGATCAGCGCCGATGGATCGGCGAGCAGGAGTCCGGTGGGCTCGCCGGAGGCATCGCGGACGATCTGGCCGCCGGGGTACTTGTTGCCGGGGAAGTTCCTGTCGATGCCGAGGTACCTGAGGCAGGCCTTGTTGAGGAGCGCGGAGGTGTAGACGTAGAGGACGAAGACGGGCGTCTCGGGGGCGATGGCGTTGAGTTCATCGAGCGTGGGGAGGCGCTTCTCTTCGAACTGCGCGTACGACCAGCCGCCGACGACGCGGACCCACTGGCCCGGCGGCGTGCGGCGGACCTGCTCCTTCAGCATCTGCAGGCCCTGAGCGAGGCTGGTGACGCCATCCCAGCGGAGTTCGAGCGCGTAGTTGAGGCCGCCGCGGACGGTGTGGGTGTGGGTGTCGTTGAGGCCCGGGATCATGCGCCGGCCGTTGGCATCGATGACGCGCGTGCTCGCGGTGCGAGTACGGAGGATCTCGTCGTCCGTGCCCACCGCGACGATCACACCGGCGCGTGCCGCCAGTGCCTGAGCGTCGGGCCTTGCTGGGTCGAGCGTGGTGACGCGGGCGTTGTGGATGATGAGATCGGGTGAGTCGGCAGAAGGCGCGCCGCCCGCACGCGGCGAACTGGCGGTCGAGCAGCCCGGGACAAGCGAGAACGCCGCGGCCGATGCGCCAAGGGCGATGACTTCACGACGGGAGAGGTTCATGGGGTAACTCCGTGTGGGTGCGTGCGTGATCAGGGGCGTGGTGCTGGTGGCGTGGTGTCAACCGCGCGGACCGCCATCAGCATGACCAGCGAGCCGGCGAAGTACATGAAGAGATCGTGGCTCCCGTCGAAGTCGCTCAGGAGCTGCTTGCCGAACGAGAGCTGCACGAAGAGCAGAAGGCTGGCGCAGATGGCCACGTAGAGCAGCAGTGGGGGCCGGCTCCGAAGCCACTCGCCCCCCAGCAGAGAACCGAGTGCAACAACCCCTGCCAGCGTCTCGAAGGCTGCGAGCGAGTAGAAGCTCGGGCCAAGGCCGGGGAACTTCGCGAGAATGGTCGGGCCAAAGGTGCTGGTGAACCACTCGGGAACGCCGCCCGCCACAAGTTTGCTCACGCCACTGAATCCCCACGTCATGGTGAGGAGCAGCGCGCTGGAGAGCAGGACGGTGGTTCGGACGAGCAGGTGCGTTGAGATGCGGGACATCGGGAACCTCCTGGGGCTTCTCGTCGGGGCGAGGCAGGTCAGTGCTGCTGTATCGGCGGCAGAACGTCCGTGAAGAGGAGCTGGATGAGCTGCGAGCCGGCGGGCGTGGACCAGTCCTGCGCAAGCTCCGCGATCACGGTGTTGGTTGCCGTCAGGACCACGCCGGCGTTCTCCATGCGGCGCTGCGCGAAGTCTTCGGACTGGATGAAGGGTGAGCCGGAGGCGTCGAGGACAGCGTGCACGCGGAAGCCCTCGTCTGCCGCGCTGATGGCAGGGAAGATGAGGCAGACGTCGGTCGTGACTCCCGCCATGATCAGGTTGCGCTTGCCGGTGGCGACGGCGGCGGAACGGAAGTTGGTGTCGGTCCAGGCGTTGACGATGCCGGCGCGCTTGACGCGACGGTCGAAGGCCTCGGGGAGGATCTGCTTGAGCTCCGGGATGAGCGGGCCCTGCAGGCGATCCTCCTGGGAGCTGGTGAGGACGACGGGCATGCCGAGGATCTTCGCGGCCTTGGCGAGTGCGATGGCGTTGCGCTTTGCGGCCTCAAGCGGTATGTTCTTGATGAGCTGCATCGTGCCGACCTGGTGGTCGATGAGCAGCAGTGCCGTGTCCTGCGGGATGATGCGCTCGTAGGGCTTGTTCGGGAGGTTGTGGGCCATGGGTGTGTTCCTTGTGGGTGTGTGGACCGTGCCGCTCCACCGGGCCATGGGGACGCATGGGGCGGCGGGCCAGTCTCTGGTCTGATGACATCTGTGGGGACGAATCTCCCGCGCGGGCGTTTGCCTGCGCGCGAGAGGGAGAGGAGTGAACTGGAGCAGTGGCCGGTGCTACTTCTTCGCCGCACCGCTCGCGGCGCGGTGGCTGTGGTAGATCTCGGCGTAGGCGGGGAAGTGCTCGACAAAGAGCTGGGCGGTCTCCTGACCCTTGGGGTTGCGCCAGTCGGAGAGCATCTCGCAGGAGAGTGCGAACCAGGTGCCGATGATCGCACCGGCATCCTGCATCCGCATCAGCGATGCCAGCTGCGTCTGTTCGCTCATGGAGCCCGAGGCGTCCGAGACGACGTAGACCTCAAATCCCGCGTCGAGGGCCGACAGGGCCGCGAACGCGACGCAGACGTCCGTCGTGATCCCGCTCATCACGATCTTCTTGCGGCCCGTCTTCTTGATCGCGTCAACGAACGCGGGATCGTCCCACGCGTTGATCTGCCCGTTACGCTTCACATAGGGGGCGTTGGGGAGCAGCGCGACGACCTCGGGCAGCTTCGGGCCATTCGGGCCATCCTCGGCGCTGGTCGTGATGACCGAGGGGATGTTGTGGATCTTCGCCAGCTTCGCGAGACCGACCACGAGGTTCTTGTACTCCACGGCTGGCGTGTCATTCACGAGGTTCATCAGGCCTGTCTGATGATCGACGAAGGCAAAGACGCAGTTGTCGGGCGTCCAGCGCTCGCGCTTACCGCCGGGAGCCCACGTGGTGCTGGCCGTGACGCCGGGCGTCTGCGCCAGTGCGTGGCTCGAGGGCTGCGCGCCCGCGAAGAGTGCGGCACCACCCACCGCCGCGGCGAGCAGAAGAGCGGGCGTGACGAACCGGTTGAGCTTGGTCTGCATGTTGTTTCTCCAGAATGCTCGGCGAGCAGCCGGCACGACTCAGGAAGCCGCGGTGGGTCAGACACGCGTCCGCTCACCGGGGTGCCTCTCCCAACCTAGACGCAAAGCACGACAAAGTGGCGACACATGGCAGACAGATCGAGCCTCGGGAGGTCGCGGGGCGCGGAGGCAGACGCGTCTATGGAACGTTGGTATCATGCTCACCGCAGTGGACTCGCACCTCCACAATCCAGAACCTTCGGGCAAGGTCGGGGCTCAGTCCAGCGGCGGGATCGACAGCCTCATCTCGCTTGTCTACAACGAGTTGCGGGACCTTGCCGAGCATCGACTTCGTACGCTCGGGCCTGGCGTCTCGCTGCAGCCGACTGAACTCCTGAGCGAGGTGTACCTCAAGCTCGGTCGGGACCAGGGAAAGGCTTGGGAGGGGAAGTCGCACTTCATCGGTGCCGCCGCGATCGCGATGAGAAACATCCTTGTCGACCGGGCCCGCAGGGCCACCGCAGCCAAGCGGGGCGGGGGACAGGTGAGGGTGCCGCTGGATGAGGCGGACATCGCCATCGATCGCAGTCCGGAGGAGGTCCTGGGCATCGACCAGGCCCTGACACGCCTCGAGTCGGTCGACGAAAGGTCGGCAAAGGTCGTCACAATGCGTTTCTACCTTGGGCTCAGCTTCCCTGAGATCGCCATCTCCCTCGGCGTGACGGAGCGGACGATCGAACGGGACTGGGCGTTCGCGCGCCGATGGCTGGCTCAGGAACTCAGGGATTCCAGGGCCGCGTCAGACAGGTGAGACCATGGACGAGGCACGCCGGGAACGGCTCAAGGAATCACTGCTCATCCTCGAGGGGCTTGGTCCCGCTCAGCAACGCGCCTGGATCACGGAGCGGCTGGCCGACGATGCCGAGCTTGCGGCGGAGGCAACCCGCCTTCTCGCCCAGCCTCTCGACGACTCTCTGACGCCACTTGTCGCTCCGCCGGAACTGCTGCTGGTCTCTGGGGTGCTTCCGAAGCAGATTGGGCCCTTCGTGGTGGAGGGGCTGATTGCGCAGGGCGGCATGGGCAGTGTCTACCGGGCGCACCAGGTGTTGCCGATCCGCCGGCGTGCCGCCGTCAAGGTGCTGCGTGCAGAGCTGGGTGGCCGTGAGCTTGTCGAACGATTCGAGGACGAACGCCACGCCATCGCACGGATGGAGCATCGGAACGTGGCACGCCTGCTCGACGCAGGCACCGCCTCGGACGGTCGGTCGTATATCGCGATGGAACTGGTGGACGGGCCGCCGATCACCGAATATGCGGCGCTCCACAGCCTCTCGCTGGCGCGCCGCCTTGAACTCTTCGTGCAGGTGTGCCGGGGCGTGCAGCACGCCCACAACCGCGGCATCCTGCACCGCGATCTCAAGCCCTCGAACATCCTCGTGTCGGATGAGGACGCGCAGCCCGTGCCAAAGGTGATCGACTTTGGCGTCGCCAAGCTCCTCGCGCCGGACGCGACTCGCTCCGGGCAGACCCTCTCTGGCCAGCTCCTGGGCACGCTGGGGTACATGAGCCCGGAGCAGGCCGATCGTGTGCAGCCGGACGCGGACGTCCGGTCCGATGTGTACGCGCTTGGCACTATTCTGTATGAGCTTCTGGCCGGTGCGCTTCCCGTGCCGGTGGAGCGGCTGCGAGCCATGTCCGTGACTGAGCTGCGCGACGCGATCCGGTCGCATCCCAGGTTGCCGCCCAGCGTCGCGAGGCTTGGTGGCGCTCCGCGTGCCGTGCGGGAGAACATCCCCGCGGACCTCGACTGTCTGGTGCTCAAGTCGTGCCACCCAGACGCCGAGCAGCGGTACGCGTCCGCCAGTGAGCTCGCGGCCGACATCGAGCGGTTTCTCTCGGGGCGTCCCATCGGCGCTCGGCCTCCGTCCGCGTGGTACCAGACTCGCAAGTTCATCCAGCGCCACCGGCTCCCCGTTGTTTCCGGCGTTCTGGTGCTCCTCGCGCTGATCGCAGGGCTTTTCGCGGCGGGCGTGGGCTTCCGACGTGCACTGCTGGACCGCCGCGCCGCGGAGCTGGCGCTGGCGCAGGTCGCGACTGAGAAGAGTCGCGCTGATCAGGCCCTGGTCCGCGCAGAGGAAGTCGCGTCCTACCTGCGTGAGCTGCTCATGCGTGCCCATCCGGCGCGGCTGGGGCCCAAGGCCCCGTTCGAGCAGGTCCTGAACGCCGCCGCAACTGACTTCATGGCGCAGCCGCCGGCCGATGTGCTGGTCCGAGCGGAGGTTGCCAGCGCGCTCGCCGAGCCTCTGTACCTCACGGGTGCGTACGACACCGTCGAAGGACTCCTGCTCCCTCAGATTGACTCGCTGGCCGATCAGCAACTGCCGCGGGCCAAGTCGCTTCGGGCCACCATCATGGTCCGCCTCGGCTACGTCGCCAGCCGAAAGAGCCGACCGCAGGAAGCCGAGGTCCGTTTCGCCAGAGCCATGGAGTTCGCGAGCGCGTCGGGCGAGCCGCAGGTGGTCTTCCAGGCCACCGGTGCGAGCGCCCAGACCTATTCAACCGCCGGGAACTATGACAAGGCCATCGAGATGCTCAACGCCATGCTCGACAGCGAGGTGAGCAAGCAAGACGAGCTCCGGCGAGCCTCGGTGCTGTCGAACCTCGGGGTAGCTCACGGCCGCAAGGGCGAGTCAAAGAAAGGGCTGTCGTACTCCCGTGAGGGGTACGAGATCCGGATGAGGCTCGCTCCGAAGGATCCCGTCACCCACAACATCGGATGGCAGCTCGGCATCTCCGAGATGGAGAGCGGCAACCTCGCCGAGTCCGTGCGGGTGCTGGAGCGGACGTACGAGGCGAGCCGCGAGGCATCGGGCGCATCGCACCCTGACGTTGTGTCTGGCGTGGTTCTGCTCAACTACGCGAGGGCTCGGAGGGGCGACGATGCGTCGGTGATCCCCGCGATGCGCGAGGCCATTCAGACCCAGCGAGACATCCAGATCCCGCTCCCGCAGATCGCCCAGAGCCGGATGTATCTCGCGGGCGCGCTTCTGCTGACGGGTCAGCGGGAGGAGTCACTCGCGGAGGGCGACGCGGCGCTCGCGGAACTCTCGGCGGCGACGTCCGCGTGCGACCGGGCGGTGGTCGCGGTGTTGCTGCAGTTCGGGTCGATGCTGTCGCTGCACGGCGCGGCGCCTGAGTCCATCCCGTATCTCAATCGGGCCTTTGAGTGCGCCAAGTCCGGTCCCACGACGAGGCCTCTCGCGGCCCGGATCGCCAGCTCCATCGTCTGGTCGTATCGCCGCATGGGTGACGCCGAGTCGGAGGCGCGGTGGAAAGCGATCGAGGCAGAGGAACTTCGCGCCAATCGGCCCTGAGGTCTTGTTGGCCGCGCGGATGTGCACGTCGGCTTCCCTGTGCGTCGTTCGCGTGGATCGCCACGTCCCCGGACCGCCCATCATCGGTCGGAATCGGATCTCCGGAGTGAACGGCGGCACCGACAGTCGGGGCGAAGGCCCGCCGACCCCCAGGGCGGGCCGGGGGCAGGGGCGCCTCACCTTTCCCGCAGGTTCAGATCGTCGGCGCTCGAAGCCAGCGGGACTGATGAGCCCGCACGGCCCGCCATGGTGAGCGAGAGCATGCCGCCGGAGATGTTCCGGGCTCTGAGCCCGTTCTGCAAGAGGATCCGCGTCGCCGCGTACGCACGCTGAGCCGAGCGGCACGTCACGAGGATCTCCCGATCACGAGGCAGCTCACCAAGCCGCGCTCGGACCTCCGCCAGCGGGATGTTGACCGCGCCCGGCACACGCTCCACCTCGAGCTCCGACGGCTCCCGCACATCCAGCACGAACGCACCAGCCGCGCTCTCCCAGTGCGCCATCGGCATATCGCCACGCAGCACATTCCCCGCGATCATTCCCGCGAAGTTCACCGGGTCCTTGGCGCTCCCAAACTGTGGCGCGTAGCACAGTTCCGACTCCTCAAGATCCTCGACCGTCGCACCCATCTGGATTGCCACGGAGATCGCGCTGATCCGCTTGTCCACGGCCGGACCGTCCTCGCCGATCGCCTGAGCGCCAAGCACGCGCCCGTCGGATTTGCGGAAGATGAACTTCATCCGGATCATCTTCGCGCCGGGGTAGTAGCCCGAGTGCGCGTTTGGGAAGAGGTACACCTTCTCGTAGTCCGAGTCACCCAGCTTCTTGAGCGTCTTCTCGCTCACGCCGGTCCACGCCGCCGCGAGCCCGAAGAGCCCGATGATCGAAGTCCCCTGGGCGCCGCGGAAGCGCGAATCACGCCCCACGATCACCTCCGCCGCGATCCGACCCTGCCGGTTTGCCGGCCCCGCAAGCGCCACGAGACTCGGGCGACCAGTCACAAAGTCCGTCACTTCAACGGCGTCACCCACCGCGAAGATGTCCGGATCGCTCGTGCGCATCTGCTCATCCACGCGAATCCCGCCCGTCTCGCCGATGGTGAGCCCCGCGGCCTTCGCCAGCTTCGTCTCCGGCCGCACGCCCAGCGCGAGGATGACAATCTCGGCCGGATACGAAGCGCCGGAACTTGTCCGCACCTCAAGTCCGCCACCCGCCGCCTGTGAGAAGGAGGCCACGCCGTCCGCCAACGCCAGCCTCACGCCGTGCTTCGTGAGGTGCCACTCGACGCTCCGTGCCATCTCGCGATCCAGCGGCGCCAGCACCTGGTCGAGCATCTCAACCAGCGTGACCTCAAGGCCCACGTGCGCGAGATTCTCCGCAACCTCAAGGCCGATGAAACCACCACCAACAACGACCGCACGCCGCTTGGTCTTCGCCGCTTCCTTGGCCTGATCGCCTCGCGCGATCCACTCCCGCACGGCCCGCGCATCCGGCACCGTCCGCACATGGAAGATTCCCGGCAGATCAATCCCTGGCAGTGGCGGCCGGACCGAGCTACCACCGGGCGAGAGCACGAGCTTGTCGTACCTCTCCGTCGTGACCTCGCCAGTGGCCACGTTGCGAAGTTCAACCGTCTTCGCCTCGCGCGAGATCGAGACCGCCTCGCAGTTCGTGCGTGCATCGATGGCGTACTGCCGCCGGAAGAGCTCCTCACTCGCCACCAGCAGGCTCGACTCCTTCGGAATCACACCCCCGATGTGGTATGGCAGCCCGCAGTTGGCATACGAGACAAACGGGCCGCGCTCGACCATCACGATCTGCGCTCGCTCATCCAGACGGCGCAGCCGCGCCGCGCACGACGCCCCACCCGCAACCCCACCGATGATGATGACCTTCACGGGAATTCCTCCAGTCTCTCTTCCGGTTGTTGTTCGCCGCGGCGAGTCCGGGCAGGGACTTGCGGTCGCCATGCTGCGGGAAGGCAGGCCGATGGACGCGCTGCTGCCTCGCCCATCCTCTTGGAGGCTTCGAGGTTGGAGCTGGTTCCCAGCTTCTGACCCCGCCGTGCGTTCTCAAGCAGAAGTCGGCCCGCTACCTGCGCACTTCTGACACTCCCTGGCCACAAATTGGCTTCACACCGGGAACCTCGGCCCGCAAGGAGGCCTCTCTATGGATGGCACTCATCAGCGGTGGCATTCGCATCGCACGTCAGATCAGCGGCGACGCCAGCCTCTGAGGGAGAACATCATGACCAGACTTCCAGGCGAGACCCAGTCCGGCGAGGCCGCATCGCAGACCGCCGCCCCCCGCCCGAGTGGTGCGGCGGCGGCTTCGTCCGAGGTGATCGAAGAAGCGACGCCCCGCCAGGTGCAGGAGTGGCTCAGGTCCGGCGAGGCCGTGCTCGTCGACGTGCGCGAGGCCGACGAGCACGCCCGCGAACGCATCACCGGTGCTCGCCTGCTGCCCCTCTCCCGATTCGACCCGCGCGAGGCCGCATCGCTCGTCAAGCCCGGCCAGCGCCTCGTCCTTCACTGCCGAGGCGGAACCCGATCGGCTGACGCCGCACGCAGGGTTCTCCCCCTTGCCACCCAGACCAGCACAGGCGTGACCGTCGTCAGCATGGCCGGCGGCGTCGAAGCCTGGAAGAAGGAGACGCTCCCCACGGAGCGCAACACCGGCATCGCGGGCGTCAGCATCATGCGGCAGGTGCAGTTGGTCGTCGGTACGGCCGTGCTTGTCGGCTCCGCGCTCGCATGGTTCGTGCACCCGGCGCTCGTCGCGATTCCCGCCTTCCTCGGCGCTGGTCTCGCGTTCGCGGGGGCCTCCGGAACCTGCGCCCTCGCGACCGTGCTGGGCATGATGCCATGGAACAAGCGTGCGGGAACGACCGCTTCATGCAGCACTGGGCAATGCGGCTAACGGGCGTCCACAATCAGAACATTCGCTTCAGCCGCCACCGGAGAACCACTCATGACCGTTTGCAGGAACATCGGTTCGATCGATCGCGTTGTCCGCGCCCTCATTGGCATCGTCGCCCTCGTGCTCGCCTTCACCACGCTGGGAGTGATGGCCGGCGCCCTCTGGGGCATCATCGCCGCCGTTGTCGGCGTCGTGATGCTCGGCACTGCCGCGATCAGCCTGTGCCCGCTGTATCTCCCGCTCGGGTTCTCCACGTGTGGCACTGGATCGCGATAACCTTGCGAATCCGCTCGACATGCACGTTTACTGCCGCCTCGCCCAGGAAATGCTCATGCCACTTCGATTCGACAGGCACGTCTCCCTATTCGTTGGCATCGGCCTTCTTTCACTTGGCATCCTTGGCGCCTGCGCCCAGAGCCCTGCAGACCCCAACGATCCTGCGAAGCGGTCTTCATCTGAGCAGGCCGCCGCGGCCGCCACTTCCATCGACGATCCGTACCCGGGCGTCAACACTGTCGCGCGTGACCGTGACGTGTGGATCGAGCTCATGCATGCCAACGCCAGCATCCGACGCACGGTCCGGCACACCGAACAGGGCGTCGAAGCCCTGACCGAGTCGGATGATCCTGCCGTCGCCGCCAAGATCATCGACCACGCTCACGCCATGCAGGCCCGAATGAAGGTTGGGGCCCAGGTCCGCGTCTGGGACCCTGTCTTCGCCGAGCTCTTCAGAAAGCACGGTCATGTGAACCTGGAAGTCACCCCCACGGAGAAGGGCGTCCGCATCGTCGAGTCCAGCGCCGATCCCGAGGCCCGTGCGTTGCTCCGCGCGCACGCCATGGGTGTCAGCGAGTTCGTTCGCGAAGGGATCAAGTCCATGCCGCGCGAGACAGCACGCTTCAGTCCCGACAGTCCACTTCCCGCGCCCGAACTGGCGATCGGCGGCGTGCCGCACCGCATCATCCTCACCCAGCCCGATGGCGCACAGCTCGGTAGCCTCAAGTCGGCCGGAGTGGATGTCGTCATCAGTTTCCGAGAGCCATCCGAGAGTCCGGAGTTCGACGAGCAGGCGGCAGCGAGCAGCGTCGGCATGGCCTTCTGCAACCTTCCGTACGCCGGCGCCGCGGATCTTAACGACGAGATCCTGGACTCGGCGCGAGCCGCGATCAAGGCCGCGGATGAGAAGGGCGAAACCGCAGCGCTCCACTGCCGGACCGGCAACCGCGTTGGCCCCGCTTGGGCCGCGTACCGAGCGCTCGATAAGGGGGTTCCGGTGGAGCAGGCAATCAGCGAGGCTCGGGCGATGCAGATGATCGATCCGCAGCTCGAGGCCAAGGCCCGCGACTACATCCGACGCCGCGCGGCAGCGACGGCTCAGTAGAGGACGCTCCTCCCCATCACCCTGCGAGCCGAGCCGCCGGTGTGTCGTCATCAGTCGCGCACGACACGCTCTGCTCTCTGGATCGCGGTCAGGATCGCCCGCCGCACCCGCGGTGGCATCTCTCCCGCCGCAAGCCGGGCGCATGAATTCTGAGCGAGGTCCAGCTCCGCGAAGACCGAACGGCACCGTTCGCAGACCACCGCCTGCCCGATCGGGAATCCACGCCCCTGGTCCATCGCGTTCAGCTTCGCCTTCAGAAGGTCGAGGCAGACCTGCTTTTCGTACGTTGGCGCGATCGCCGCGCGCTTGGGCACTCCGCGCCGTTCCATGATGGCCTTCCGCAGGAGAAGTCGCGCTCGGTGGACCCTTGTTTTCACCGTTTCGGGCTTGATGGCCAGCGCTCCTGCGACCTCGTCGATCGACAGCTCCATCATCTCCTTCAGCACCAGCGGCACGCGGAAGTGCTCCGGCAACGTCAGGATTGCCGCGTGAACGGCCCTTGCCGACTCGTGCTCTATGGCTTCGGCCAGAGGCCCGCCCTCACCACCCAGACCCGCACCCGTCGCCGCCCCACTCAGGTCGATGCTCGTCCTCTCGTTCCACGGCATCAACTGCGAAACCGCGGGCATGCGCCGGTCGATGCCTCCCTTGCGCCGCAGACGCGCCTTGCAGGATCGCGCAGCGATCGCATGCAGCCATGTCCCTGGACGCGCCTCCCCCTTGAATGTGTGCCACTTTCGGTACGCCTGCAGGAAGACATCCTGCACCATGTCCTCGGCATCTGCCACGTTGCCGCACAGCCGTGTGCCGAGGCTGAAGAGCCTGGGGCCGTACGCCTCGAGCAACATGGTGATTGCTGTCGCGGGTGGCGTGCCCGGTGACGGTTCAGCTCCGCCCTTCGCGTCGTGGTTCTGATGCTCGGACGATCGCTCGCGTGCTGCCCGAGGGGCGGCGGGTGGCGCGCCGGGCTTGGCTGTTCGAGCGAGATTGCGCGCTGCGGGGGACACTGTCGCCACTGTAGCGGACCCCGCCAGAGGTCAGCAGAGATACCCGCTGGCCTACTCCCCGCGCGTTGCGAGCAGCACCACGTTGAAGACCACGCTCAGGGCGAGCGTCCCGCACAGCACATAGAAGAGCCATGGCCGGAGGAACGGCGCCGCCTCCTTCGCCTCGACGATCTCGCCTCCCGCCTGCGCCTCCGCGCTCGCGAGGTGGCCGATGTCGCTGCCGCCGAGGTCCTTGTGCGCCAGAGGCGGCTTCTTCCCCTCGCGGACGGCCCGCAGGTCCGTCAGGAGGTCAGCGCAGTTCTGGTACCGCGCCCTCGGGTCTTTGGCCATCATCATCTCGACCACTTCCGAGATCCCCGCGCTCAGCTTGGGGTTCACGTGGTCGGGCGCGATGAGCTCCGCCTTGAGGTGCTTGTGCATGACCGCCGACGGGTTCTTCCCGTCGAACGGAACCGCGCCAGTGAGCATGTGGTACAGCGTGGCGCCCAGCGAGTAGATGTCCGCGGCGGGCGTGAGGTTCATCTCGCCGCGGATCTGCTCCGGGCTGATGTAGTACGGCGTGCCGAAGGCCTTCCCCTGCTCGGCCTCCGCCGCTTCCTTGTCCGAGATCGCGCGGGCAAGCCCCATGTCCGCGAGCTTCGCCACGCCCCCCTTGGTGATCATGATGTTCTTGGGCTTGACGTCGCGGTGCACGAGCCCGCGGCCGTGGGCGTGGGCCAGCGCCTCTGCCACCTGGCTCAGCACGTCGATCGCGTCCTTCTCGGCGTATCGCTTGGCCTTCACGATCTCGTCGTAGACCGTTGTTCCATCCACGAACTCCATCACGAAGTAGTGGTAGTCGCCGGCCTTGCCCACGTCGTACGCCTGCACGATGTTCGGATGGTTGAGGAGCGCCGCCGCGCGTCCCTCGGCGTAGAACCGCTCGATGAACTGCGGGCTGCTGGTGAACTTGCGCGGCAGCACCTTGATCGCGACCGCGCGGTCCAGGCTCAGCTGCTTGGCCTTGTACACCGTCGCCATCGCGCCCGCACCGAGCTTCCCGAGGATCTTGTAACCCGGGATCTTCTGACCGCTGCGCTCCGCCTGAGCGACTTCGCGCAGTCGCGCCATCTGCCGACGCGTCACGTAGTCGTTGTCAACCAGCAGCTCCGCAAGGCTCCTGCCGCTCTGGTCCTCCGCGAGCTGCTTCGCCAGCGTCAGACAGTGCTGCACTTCCTCGGGCGTCGCAAACCCCTGATCAATCACCAGGCGCCCGACGATCGTGTCGACGTTCGTGCCGCCCTTGGCAACCTCCTGCAGGATCTCCTCGACCCCCGGGACCGCGGGTCCGGTGGAGCCGAGCTTCTCGGTCGCCTTTTCGCCTGATCGGTCAGAGGTCGGGCCACCCTGCTTGCCGGCCGCACGCCCTGTGCCATTTCCCTCCGGTGCCAGCCCGGGCACGGCGCTCCCCGAAAGCGGGGAGGTTTCGCCAAGTCGCGGATCGGTGTTGGAGCGAGTGTCGTCGGGCATGGTGTTCGTCGGTGGTCAGTTCGGGGGCTCGTGCATCTGGTCAGCAAGTGGTGCGATCAGCACCCGGCTCGTCTACTCAAAACCTTCTCAACCTCGGCCCATCGCCCCCCGGAACCCTCTAGCCCGGTTCTCGGGCCATCCACCTTTCCCTAGGAATCGGCACGCAAGGCGTGCCGGTGTCGGCCAATCAACCAGAACCATCCAATCCGCGTCTGTCCCCAAGGCCCTTTCGGGCAATCCTTTGGGCAAGCCACCTCCGACCCCTGACCCCGCGCCCACGAGGGCTGAGGCTCGGAGTCGGGGCCGATTGTACCGCGTTACCCCCGCGGCTTTCGTCAACCGTCGCTGATCTATACGAGACTTCACAGGGCAGGTGTTCCCACCGCCCTCCGCTCTGCGTGCATGTTCCCCCTTGCCGCCCCTGATGGCGCGTCAACCTACCTTGCACCATGCCGATCTCGGACCTTTCGAGCCCCCGATGCGAGCCCCCTCACGCACACAGCCTTGCTCCCGCCATGGCTCTGCCTTGGTGTGATGGCCGCCTTGCCTCCATCTTCGTGTTCGCCTTGACCTCCCTCCTCGTGCTTCTGCTCTTCCTCGCACCCACCGCCGCACGTGCCCAACCGAACCCTGGCGTGCCCTCAACCAACGCCGCCATCATCTCGCTCCGCAACGGCGACATCCTTCGCGGGAGCATTCTCTCCACCTCCGAGACGACCATCGAACTCGCCCATCCCCTCCTCGGCACCCTTTTGCTTCCTCAGTCCGCAGTGCGGTCCGTCGTCATCAATCCGCCACATGAGGCTGAGCCCGCTTCAACGCCGGAGTCGGAGTCCGACGCACCAGCGCAGCAACCCGCGGCCGATGCCCCCGTCGACCGGGCTCCACCGCCTTCCTGGAGCCGCCGCCTCGACCTCGGCCTCAACGGCAGTGAGGGCAACAGCAGCAGCCTCAGCTTCCGCGTCGGCGCTGGCCTCGAGCGCATCGCGCCCGACCTCGAAACCCGCGTCAGCGGCCTCTACACCCGCGCCTCCGACAACGGCACTGTCTCTCAGAGCCGCGCCGAGCTCAACGCACGCAACGACTGGCTCTCCACCACCTCGCCATGGGGCTTCTTCCTCCAGGGCCGCGTCGAGTTTGATGAGTTCCAGGACTGGGACTGGCGCACCAGCGCGGTCCTTGGCCCCTCCTACCAGCTCATCGAGAACGACCGCACCTCTCTCCGCCTCCGCGCGGGTGCCGGTGTCGCCCGTGAGTTCGGCGGCGGACGAAACAACCTCATCCCCGAGGCCCTCGCAGGCTTCGACCTCAAGCACGCGCTCAGCGAACGCCAGCGACTCTTCCTCAGCACCGAGCTGCTCCCCAGTCTCGATGATCTCGGCGAGTATCGCGCCTCCAACAAGCTCGGCTACGAGATGGACATCACAGAAGACTCGAAGGCCACCATCCGCCTCGGTATCGATCACCGCTATGACTCCACGGCACCCTCCGACCGCGACTCCAACGACATCGACTTCTTCGCCACCCTCGGCGTGCACTTCTGATCCATCCCGAGCCCGCTGAACACCGGCGGCTGCGCCCTCAGTCGGGCACTGCCTGCGCCCGGCCACCCGCTTCCTCGGCATCAACGCTCTGGTAGAAAGCACGGCCGCGGGCTCCTAGGCTTTCCGGACATACTTATCCGTTGATTGCTCCCCGCCGCCTATGCCTCATGCTCGGCACCTCGCCAGATGAGACGGTCCAGCGCCGGTGCCCGCCCAGCGTCTTCAGACACCCTTCCGCGAGAGCGCGTCCGGAACGACAACCCGTCGGCGGCTCCACCTTGGCGCTGCCAAAGGAGTCCATCATGGACCGAGTCCTCATCTGGGATCTGCCCACCCGCTTCTTCCACTGGCTCCTCGCGGCGGGCTTCATCGCCGCTGCCTTCATCGCGCTCGCGCTTGGCGAGGAAGGGGCACTCTTCCCCTACCACGCCATCATCGGCCTCAGCATCGCGCTGATGGTCTGCCTCCGCATCATCTGGGGTATTGCCGGCACGCGCTACGCCAGGTTCGGCTCCTTCATCTTCGGCCCCGCCGCAGTCGTCGAGTACATGAAGGGCACCCTCGTCGGTGGCGGCAGACGCTACCTCGGACACAACCCCGGCTCCGCCCTCGCGATCTTCGCACTCCTCGCGCTCGTCCTCGCGATGGCCGCCACCGGGATCATGATGGCCCAGGGCAACGAGGGCGTGAAGGAACTCCACGAGATCCTCGCGTGGGTCACGGTCGGCTTCGTCGTCGCGCACGTGCTGGGCGTCGCGCTCCACACGATCCGCCACCGCGAGAACATCACGCTGAGCATGGTCCACGGCAAGAAGCACGCCGACCCGTCCGATGCAATCGCCTCCGCCACGCCCATCATCGCGGCCATCTTCCTCGCCATAACCGGCGCCTGGGCCATCGCCCTCCTGCGAAACTACAACCCCGCCACGCAGTCCACCACACTCCCACTCATCGGCACCGCGCTTCAGCTCGGCGAGAACGAGGGCGGCAACGAATCAGGCGGCAAGGAAGGCACAAGCGCTGACGACGACGATTGATGCAGCTCCGTGCGGGCGTGCGCAGCCACGCCCGACCCAGCCAAACGCCGCCAAGCCTGATTCAGCCGATCAAGCAAGGAGACTTTCGATGCAACTGCGCAAACGCGAGGTCGCCAAGTTCCTCTCCGGAATCGCCTTCCACGAAACCCTGGGTCATTGGTGGCTGGGCATCTGGGGGCCGCACATGCTGCCCTGGAAGTTCAGTTGGTTCACGTTCACCAGCACCGTCAACACCGTCGCGATGGCCATCTGGCCGATCGTGTTCGTCGCGCTCGTCTGGTTCGCCTGGCTGCGAAAGCCCGGTGCCAGTGCAGCATGAGCCAACGCTGGAGCATTTTCAGCTCCAACGCCCCGTTGCCTCGCACGCGAAGCCCCATTCGGCAGGTGGCTCCCCCTCACAACCGCGCGCCGAAAATCGCCCCCACGCCCGCCGTCAGCCCCATCGCCAGTGCGCCCCAGAACGTCACCCGCGCGGCGGACCTGAGCACCGGCGATCCGCCCGCGCGGGCCGCGAGTGACCCCAGCAGCGCGAGGAACGCCAGCGACGCGCCAGAAACGCCCCACACAAGCCACGCCTGCGGCAGCACCAGCACCAGCAGTAGCGGCAGCGCGGCCCCGACGGTGAACGTGCCTGCGGAGGCAAATGCCGCTTGCACAGGCCGCGCGGCGAGTTCCTCAGTGATGCCCAGTTCATCGCGGGCGTGCGCAGAGAGCGCGTCCTTGGCTGTGAGCTGCGTGGCAACCTGAGCCGCGAGCGGCTCATCAAGCCCCCGCTTCACATAGATCGCGGTGAGTTCGGCGTGCTCGGCCTCGGGCTGGGTCGCCAGTTCGTGCGTCTCACGCGCCAGGTCCGCCGCTTCGGTATCGGCCTGCGAACTCACCGACACATACTCGCCCGCCGCCATCGACATCGCGCCCGCAACCAACCCCGCAAGCCCGGCAATCAGGATGCCGCTGCGGGACGTGTCCGCCGCGGCCACACCGACGATCAGGCTGGCGGTCGAGACGATCCCGTCATTGGCACCAAGCACCGCCGCACGCAGCCAGCCGATGCGATGAGAACGATGGCTTTCAGCGTGGCGCATGGAAACAGCGTAGCGGCACCTCGCTCGCAGCCGAGGACCGGTCCAAAAGGAGTAGAGGTCACGCCATCAGCACAACATGGCCACATTGCGTCCCTTCTCCGATGCACGGTCATCAGGCCCTGAGTGCTCGGCAGCTCAGTGTTCGAGGCGAACTGCCCAACATTGCGCACCCACCCTCCGGGCACCGCCCGCATGTCTCCCCCTCCCGGTCTCCACCCACTCGCGGTACCTGTTCCATACCTCTACCTACCAGACTCAAGCCCCCAAGCTGCGGCGAAATACGGCTCCACTGAAGCCGTGG
>CAZBXF010000051.1:0-19715 GCA_964495635.1 uncultured Phycisphaeraceae bacterium | reverse complement strand
GACCACGATCAACGACGTCCAAGGACCGTGGCGCAAGGCCGTGCTGACCTGGCAGGGCCGACGCGCCAGCGCGCCCTCGGCAACGGACTCCACGTCCGAACCCGCCGAGGGTGAGCTCTTCGAGATGCTGCTGGACCCGGGCGACCCCGCGGGCTCGGACGCAAGCCAGTCCGCGGTGCTCGAGTACGCGTTCGCCAGTGGCGACGACGAGACGCCAGTGACCTCGGTCCTTCTGATCGAGCCGCCGGCGATCGAGGCCGCGAGCGTGGAGATCACGCCGCCGCAGTACGCCGCCTCGGTCCTCGCGCCCTCGGCCCCCGGCACAACCGCCGACTGGACCATCGGTACCGTTGACATCGCCCGTGCCACGGACCAGCGCTCGCGCGTCGGGCCGGTCCTTGCGGGTTCGCGGGTGACACTCACGCTGGACCTCAACAAGCCCCTGACAGGGCCGATCGCTGGAAACCAGCTGGCTTGGCTGCGCACGCACGTGCCGGCCCTCGCCCAGCTGAGCGAGGCGGGCGTCCCAGTGTCGATCGAGGCCAGGGACCGTCGCTGGCAAGTGGCCTTCACGCCCACAGACACGATCCGCATCGCGATCCAGCCGATCGACGAGCACGGCATCACGTCGCGCGAGGAGCACTCGGTCTCGCTCCAGATCGCGCCGGACGCGCCTCCTTCCGCCGCGATCATCGAGCCGCCCAGCGACGAGAGCGTGCTTCCCACCGCCGTCGTCGAGGTGGTCGGCGAAGGGCGTGACGATGTCTCTCTCGCGGGCGTCCGCCTGCGTTCGGTCCTTGCCCGGCCGCCAACCGGTTCCGCCGGTGCCGCGCCCGAGCCGACGCAGGAGTGGGAGGAGCTCGCCGCCGCCGCGCCCGGGCCCGCGTCCCCCTCTGACAAGCCCGCGGCCACCACGACGCTCTTGCGCGCGAGCGCGACACTCGACATCGGCGCGACTGGTGCCGCTTCCGGGGATGAGGTCTGGGTGCGGGTGGGCGTGCGGGACATCCTCGGCGTATCCACGGAGGCTCCCGAGATCCTGTCCCTGACCAGGCGTCTGCGCGTCATCAGCGAGGCCGAGTTCGTCGAACAGGTGCGCTCGGAGATGTCGAACCTGAGGGAGAGCGCCAAGCGATTGGCCGAAGCGCAGGAGGCCCTCGGGCGCGACCGCGCACAGGCAACCAGCGACACAGGGGCCGCCGCCCAGCAGGCGCAGGCCCAGGAGGCCCTCGGCGAACGCCTCCCGCCGATGGCGGAGGTAACGGAACGCCTGCTCGAGCGCGTCGAGCGAAACCGGCTCGAAGATCCCTCTCTCCGCGGCATGCTCACCGACGCCAAGGACGTCATCGGCGAGGCCCGCGAGGCCAGCGACAACGCCGCAGCCGCGCTCTCTGCCCTTTCCAGCGAGGCCCCGCCATCGCAGCGTGAGGAGGCCGCCCAGGAAGCCCAGCAGTCACAGGCCCGCGCCCAGGAAGCGCTCGAAGAACTCGCCTCGATGCTCGATCGAGGCCAGGACTCCTGGGCCGTGCGTCGTGAGCTCGAACGCCTCATGACCGAGCAGCGTCAGGTCGCTTCGCAGACCGCCGCGGCCGGCGAGCCCACCCGCGGCCGCACGCAGGAAGAGCTCACACCCGCGGAGCGTGAGGACCTCGACCGCGTTGCACGCCGCCAGGATGAGGTCGCGCAGCGCACCGCAGGGCTGATCGAACAGATGGAGGCCCGCGCTGCCCAGCTCAGCCAGAGCGATCCGGGCCAGGCCGAGGCAATGCGCCGCGCCGCGCAGAAGGCCCGCAACGAGCGTCTGGCCGAACGCCAGCGTGAGGCCGCCGAGAAGACACGCCAGAATCAGACGGGGGCTGCACAGCAGCAGCAACAGCAGGCCCAGGAAGCCCTCGAAGAAATGATGGAGGAGCTCGAACGCTCCGACCAACGACAGGACGAAGCGCTGCGCCGCACGCTCGCCGACCTCGAGGACTCCATCCAGAAGCTCATCACGCAGCAGGAGGGCGAACTCGCCCGCCTCGCGCCAGCCATCGCCGGCGCCGCTGCGTCAGGCCTCGACGCCGGCATGATCGCGCTCCATCAGAACACGCTTGACGTGCTCGGGAAGGCCGAGGCCGGCCAGGGTCCGGGCGTTGCGAAGATCGGCGAACTGCTGGACCGCGCCTCGCAGTCGCAGTCCGCCGCGACCGTCTCGCTCCGCGCAGGGGAGCTGGTGGAGGCCGAGGCCCACGAGCGCAACAGCCTCGCGCGTTTGCGCGATGCGCTCGCCGAAGTTCGCAAGCAGGAGGAGCAGGCACAGGACCGCGACGACGCCCGCAAGCGGGCCCAGCTCCGCAAGGCCTACCAGGAACTGCTGGAACAGCAGGTCGCAATCCAGACCGAGACCGGCCCGCTCGTGGGCAGGGAGCTCTCTCGCCGCGAGCGCAGTCAGGCCCGTGCGCTCGGCGAACGTCAGGCCGCCATCGCCACCGCGCTCGAGCAGCTGCGCAGCACGGTTCAGGAAGTCGCCGAGTCGCAGGCCTTCGAGCTCGCCAATCGGCGCCTCGACGACGCCAGCCGCCGCGCCGGAGCGACCCTGAGCGCGGGCGATGCGACCCGCGCCGTCGCGCGTGACCAGACCACGGCGGTGCGCATCCTCCAGGGGCTCGTCGAGGCCCTGCGCGATCCGAAGAAGTCCGACGAGTTCCGCGAGGAGCAGGGTGGCGGTGGAGGTGGCGGCGGTGGTGGTGGCGAGGGACAGAAGCCGCCCCTGATTCCGCCCATCGCGGAGCTGCGCCTTCTGCGCTCGATGCAGGCCGAGGCCGCGGATCTCACGCGTGCCGCCGCGGAAGGTGCCCTCGGCCCCGAAGGTGCAGACGCGTCGGCGGACCTCGACGCCGCCGCAGACCTCCAGGCCGAGCTCGCCGAGCAAGCCCAGATCCTGCTGAAGAAACTCAGCGAGGAATCCTCGCCGCAGGTCCCACCCGGCCCCCCGGACGCCGCCGAACCCGCGAAGCCCGAGCCTGCCCCCGGGGGCGAAGGAGCCACTCCATGAGCACCGCCGGCCAGACGAACCATCGCACCAAGGAGCCCGTACAGAACAGCGTGAACCCCGATGATGCGATCACCGCCGCAGGTCAGTCGGTTCGAGTGCGTCGTGCCTGGCCCCTCGGCCTGATCGCCGCGACCGTCGCATTCGCGTCACCGGGCGTGGCGGCACCGCAGTCTCAGCCCGGCACGCCCGCCCCAGCCAGCAGCAAGCCGCCCGCCCGCGAGCCGACGCTCGACGAGCTCCTCGGCATCAAGCCCGCGAAGGACGCTGGCGGCGCCGTGAAGCCAGAGGCTCAGCCGGACACGAAGCCCGCCGAGGCGCCGATCGATCCCTCCCGGGCCGCCCTGGACCGTGACCTCTCCGATGCCGAGGTCGACGAGGCCTTCGCCCAGGCCGTGGCGCTGATGGGCCAGACCGCGGGTCGGCTGCGTGCAACCCCCGGCCCACGTGACGCCGGCATCGAGACGCAGCGGCTCCAGGAGGACATCCTCCGCAAGCTCGACGCCCTGATCGACGCCGCCGAGAAGAACGCCCAGCAGCAGCAGAGCAAGTCGCGCCAGAAGTCGCAGCAGCAACAGCAGCAGGACCAGCAGCAGCAAGGGCAGCAGAGCAGCCAGACGCAGGCACAGCAGCCGCAGCAGGGTCAGCGTCAGGGCACGCAGGCCGGCGACGGCGTGCCTGGCCAGGCGGCCCAGCCGGGCACGGGCCTCACCGGTGCCGCGGCCAACTGGGGCAACCTCCCCCAGCACGTCCGCGACGCGCTGACGGAGGGGAAGTCGGATCGCTTCAGCTCGATGTATCGTGCCATGACCGAGGAGTACTACAAGCGGCTCGCCGAGGACCGCGCCTCGGGCAGGGAGCGACGCCCGTGACGCGCGTACCCCACCTCCCGTCTCGCTCGCTCGGTGCTCGCACACGCTTTGCGCGACGGGTGCTGTCGCTGGCCTTTGTGACGGCGTTGCCCGTCTCGACGGTCTTCGCGACCCAGCCAGACGTGCTGCCTGAATCGTCCCGCCAGAGCCAGCCTGCAACACCCACCGCTCCCGCTCAGCCGGGCACGACCGCGCGGCCCACGGCCCCGGTCGCGGCCGAGCCCGAGACTTTCCTTGCCGGCTCCGCGACCAACAACCCCATGGCCAACGAAATGACGCCGGAGCTTGACCGCGCCGTCACGCGCGGACTCGCGGCGCTGGCTCGATCACAGAACGCCGACGGCAGTTGGGGCGAGGCGCAGTTCGGTCGCACCGTCGCCGTCACGTCGCTCGCCTGCCTGGCCTTCATGGCCGACGGCAACCTCCCGGGGCGTGGCGTCTATGGCGACAACGTGGCGAAGGGCCTCGAGTACATCCTGCGCAACTCGGCGGAGAATGGGCTGGTCGCGACTCCAAATGCCAACAGCCCAATGTACGGGCATGGCTTCGCCGCACTCTTCCTTGGTGAGATCTACGGCACAACCATGGGCGGCGCGGACACGCAGCTCGCCAACCGGACCCACGAGGCTCTGGTGCGTGCGACTCGCCTGATCGTCCAGACGCAGAATCCCGAAGGGGGCTGGCGCTACAACCCGATCCCCTTCGACGCGGATGTCTCGGTCACGATCTGCCAGATCATGGCGTTGCGCTCGGCCCGCAACGCCGGTCTGGAGGTGCCCAAGGCCGTCATCGACAAGGCCGTGGAGTACGTCCGCTCCTGCCAGAATCCCGACGGTGGCTTCAGATATCAGACCATGATGGGTGCCTCCGCGTGGCCCCGGACCGCAGCGGGCGTTGCGAGCCTCCAGTACGCCGGAATCTACGAGGACAGGGCCATCGACGGGGGCATCGGCTACCTCTTCGACAACGCCATGCCCGGCGCGGGCGAGACGCAGGCGATCCACTATTTCTACGGCCATTACTACGCGGTTCAGGCCGCCTTCCTGGCCGGCGGGAACACGTGGGAGCGATGGTGGCCCGCCATCCGCCGTGAGCTCATCAACACGCAGACGCCCGGCGGCTCCTGGCAGGATGCAAGCGTCGGCGAAGACTATGGGACCGCCATGTCGCTCATCATCCTTCAAATGCCCAAGCGATACCTGCCGATCTTTCAGAAGTGAGTTGTTCCTTCTTGATCACCCGCGCGTCAATCCCACGCTCCCGCCACGCACGGGGAATCCTCGCCCTCGCGCTGGCAACGCTGGTGCCGTGCGCTGCGCCGGCGGCCATGGCCGCGCAGCCCGCTGCCGGCAGCGCCGAGCGCTCGCTTCCGACGCGTGTGCTCATCGGCCCGGGGCTTGAGGAACGCGTTGGCGTTGTCACATCCCTGGGCTCGGACAAGGTGATGTTCCGCTCGGTGCGGAGCCCTTCGCCGCGAGCCGGCGCCGCCCGCGAGAGCGTCGTGCCATCGCGGGACGTGATCGCCATGGCACCGATCCTGGGTGATGCAGAGTCGCTGGCGCTGGGAAGTGGCGGGACGGGGAGCGCTGCACCCGAACCGCGCACGGGCTGGATCGAGATGGTCGATGGCCAGGTGCTGCCGGGCTCACCCGGCGGCGCGGCCGTGGCCGACCGTGTCACGTGGACGACGCGTCTGTGGGGCGACATCAGGATCAACCTCGAGGGTGTGTCCCGCGTTGTGATCAACCCAGGCGCTTCGGAGCGCCTGGCCCGCGGCCGCGCACGGACCGGGCAAGGGACGGCGACCGAGGACCGTGTTCTTCTGACCAATGGCGACATCCTCGCCGGCTTCGTCGAGTCCATCTCCGGCCAGCGCGTGGTGATCGACTCCGCGGGTGCGGGTGGAGGCGGAAACTCGGGTGGTGGGCCGCAGAGTGTCGAGCTCTCCCGCGTCGCGACCATCACGCTTGCGAGCCCGGCCCAGGCGCCCGGAGGCACGCGGGTCTGGCTGTACGACGGCACGGTGGCTCGAACGACTCCGCCACGCGCGACTGGCGCGTCGATGCAGCTCGCTCCGGATGGTCCGTTCATCGAGCGGGTCAGCAGCGAGGAGATCGGCGCGCTGGATCTCAGCGAAGTGCGGGCGCTGGTCATGGACGCCTCGCGCCTGGTAGCGCTCGGATCGCTGGCGTCACGCACCAACCCGGACGCGACGCGTCCGGAGGCGGCGCGGCGATGGACGCCTCCTCTGCTGGTGGGCCCGTCTCGCCTGGCACCGCTTGCAACTCCGGAGATCGAACTCCCCGGCCCGATGGCGGTGGTCTGGACGCTGCCGCCGGATGCGACACACGTATCGATGCGACTCGAGCTTCCCGAGGACGCTCGCGTCTTTGGCGACTGCGTCGTGCGGGTCGGCCTGGACGGGGATCCCGAGAGCCAGGTCGAGGCCCGGCTCTGGTCGCAGCAGCCAAGCACGGACGTGCGGCTTGCCATCAAGCCCGGCACGAGCCATCTCGTGGTCAATGTCGATCCCGGCGAGCGTGGCAGCATCCAGGACCGGGTGCTGATCCGGCGCGGGCTGGTGCTGCTCGATCAGGCAAAGTAGCTGGACCCCACGTCCGGCGCCAGCGCCGAACCGGGCCGCGATGGCAGTCTGGTTGGCGACGGAGAACACCGCAAGATCTGGTGTGCCTTGGATGGACCGCCCACCAGCACCATGGGGCTCAGCCGGTAATGCTGCACTTCTTAACGCTCTCTTCATCACCCGCTGTCGACAGGCGGCTGCCACGGAGCGGTCGTGGCCGGCGCCGCGCACGTGGGGCTGACAATTCATCACATGTGTGCAACCTCACGCAGCCGCACCGGTAGACGATACCGAACGTCTTCTCCGGAGGTGATCGATGCTGCGTGCGCATGTGCTGGTGGGCGGGTTTGTTTCGTTGGTTGGCGCGGCGATGGGACAGGTGCTGAGCCCGATCGATGTGCAGGATGGCACGCGGGTTCCGTCCATTCGGCCGATCGCGGCCGTTGGCCTCTCGGACCGGGCTTTGCTTGTGATGCAAGAGCCGCTTGGTGTTGCATTGACGCCAACCTCGTTCACCACACCGGTACTCCACATCTCCGACGGCACGACGACGGGAACGAGCCTGATCGACACGTCGCTGCGCATGCAGTTTCCCAGCTTCGACTACAACTCGGAGATGCAGTGGTTCGTCACGCCAGAGGGGCGGGTCTTCTTCGTCTCGGGCGGGGCGACGGTGGTTCCTCCGGTGATCTGGACCACCGATGGCACCTCGCTGGGGACGAGGCTGGTCGGGACCATGTCAAGGGTCTTCAACAGTGCGACCCGGGCATCTCAGTCGGAAGCGTGGCGTAGCACGCTCATGTGGTCCGACAGCGGATTGTTCTGGCAGGATCCGGCCACGCGCGCACTCCGACTCGCGCGCAACACCCCCGCCGGACTGCTCGCACCGGTTGACGTGCAGCCGACGCTGACGCTCTCGACCAGCGCGATTGGAGCGCTGGACCAGCGCGTGGTCGTTGGGACCGGCAACGGCGTGTGGGTCACCGATGGAACCAGCGCCGGCACCTTTCGCCTGACAACCCAGGCTCAGGCGCGTGATTTCACGAGCTTTGCCGGGCGGGTCTACTACACCGACGTCACGGCCCTGTGGAGCACCGATGGCACCAGCGCCGGGACCCGGCTTGAGTTGCAGTTTCCGCCGCCGAGGATCGGGCCTCTCTTTCCCGCCGGTGACCGGCTCTACCTCGGTGTCGGCACCGCGCTCGCGTCGATCAGGGCCGGCGAGACACCAACCTTTGTGCCCGGGCTCTTCTTCAGCTTTTCGGTCAACGATCCCCTGCCACCGGTCGTTGCCTTCGGCGACGGCGTGCTGGTCGGAGGAACCTCGCAGACACTCTCACTTGCGCGCGGGTCGGCACTGACGGCGTTGATCCCACCGGGCCGCGTGCTCGACGTCGAGCAGCGGTTGCCCTGGGCCGTCGTAGGCGGGAGTGGGAACGCACTGCGAGCCTACTTCCTGACCTCGGCCGGTGGCATGCCACGTGTTCTCTATCGCACCGATGGCACCGTCGCCGGCACCGTACCGGTTGATCTGGGTAGCGCCGTCCTGTGGTCACGCCCGAGGCCCTTGGCATGGGCTGCTGGCCATCTCTTCTTTCGCGACCAGATCGGAGAGCGATATCGAGTCTTCGCGCTCAACGAGGCGACAGGCATCGTCACTGAGATCGCGGATCCGTCCCCCGTCGGTGCCCCATCGACCTCGGTCTCGACGATGATCGACCAGACTGTGCCCATCTTCGGTCCGGCAAGCGACGGCCGGTATCGGCGAACCGCGGGAACGTCCGATCGGACGGGCACATTCGATACCACATTCGATCCAGCGGCGATGGTGACCCCCGGAGGTGTCTTCTCCTTCATCGAGGCGGCGGGAGGCGGGACGGACGTCCTGTGGGCCGCAGCGCGTGGCGGCGAGCGCACCCTCCTCGGCCGCGTGGGCGGACCGCCAAACACCGCCGCCAACTCGTCCCGTTTCGTGAATGGCCGCCTGCTCCTTTTCTCCGCGCAGACCATCGGCGGCACCGACACCACGCTCTGGGCGGCTTCGCCGCAGGAGGGAGTTTCGGTCGTGTGGCCGCTCAACGAAGGTGGAATCGGGGCGGTCCTGGGACCTGTCCTCATCGAGGGCGATCGGATGACCTTCGTCGCGCCGTTGGGCGGCGTGCAACGAATGATCCGCACGGACGGAACCCGTGCCAACACCCTGGCGATCTCTGACGATCTCTCCCTCCTCCCCCGCCCCTGGCCTATCTCGAGCCTCGCACCTGGCCTCCTTACTGGCGGAGCGGCGATCATCTCGGCCTCGGATGGTGCCGTGAACCAGCTGCCGCTGGCACGGGGCGCCCCGGCCGTCAGGACGACCGACGTGGCACTCCTCGGCACCTCGGCGATCTTTGCGGCCGCACCCACGAGCCCACTGCAGCAGATCGACATCGAGCCCGCGATCACCGATGGGACCGCCGCGGGAACGCGGATCCTTCGGGACATTGTTCCTGGGAGTGCGGGTTCGCTGGCGTCGCAGTTCACGCTTGCTTCGACGGCGGAGGGGCCTCGCGTGTTCTTCTTCGCGCGTGATCCGGCGCTGGGACGCGAGCTGTGGATCACCGACGGCACGCCTGAGGGAACCCGGATGGTGGTCGATCTGGCGCCGGGGTTCAACTCAGGCATCCGTGAGGAGACGCCGTACCCGCCCACGAGTGCGGCGAACGCACCGCCGATCACACCGATCGTCGCGGTGGACGGAGGCGTGGTCTTCGTTGGAGACGATGGCGTCCGTGGGCTTGAGCTTTGGAAGTCGGACGGGACGGCGGCGGGGACCGTGCCTCTTCCGGAGATCGTTCCCGGTCCCCTCTCGGGCAACATCACCAGCCTCATCAACGTGGGCGGCACGCTCTACTTCTATGCGACGGGTCGGGCCGAGGGACGCGAGCTCTGGTCGCTCACGCTCGGCGAGCGCGATCTCTGCTCGTACGACTTCAATGGGGATGAGAACGTCGACCTGCTGGATGCTCAGCAGATGGCGGCGGTCTTCGTCGGAATCCTCTCTCGCGAGGCGGGCTGGTTTGGCGGTGATCTCTCGGGGGATGAGAACGCCGACCTCACCGACGCGCAGGCGCTGGCCCAGTACGTCGTGTCGGGGGTGTGCCCCTTCTAGCCTCCCCCACCGCTCCAGCGGCGCGCGGCCTCGTGCATCCGCGCCGGCCTGGCAGGCACACAAGGCCCGGCCAATCTGCCCGAAGCAGCTACGATGGCCCTGCGCGGCTCTGGATGCCGCCGTGGAGAGCCTCTATGTCGAGCGTTGCGGGTGGTGGCGTGGGTGGTGGCGCAGGTGCCGGAGCGAGCGCGTGGATGCAGGTTCGTGATGCGCTTCGGGCGCCGGTGGGGACGCGCGTGACGGTGAAGGGGTGGGTGCGGACGCGCCGTGACAGCAAGGCCGAGGGTGGGCTCTCGTTCATCAATGTGCATGATGGAACGTGCTTTGATGCGATCCAGGTGGTGGCGCCGGGGTCGCTGGCCAACTACGCGAGCGAGATCGCGAAGCTGACGACGCACTGCTCGGTGGAGTGTGATGGCGAGATTGTGGCCACGCCCAAGGGCGGCGTTGAAATCTCCGCGGATCCGGCCAAGGGTGGCGCGGTGCGGGTGATCGGGTGGGTGGAGGATCCGGATCACTATCCGATCCAGCCCAAGCAGCACACGATGGAGTTCCTGCGTGAGAACGCGCACCTGCGCGTGCGGACCAACACGTTTGGGGCTGTGGCGCGCGTGCGGCATGCGCTGTCGATGGCGATGCACGAGTTCTTTGACAAGCGCGGCTTCTTCTATGTGCACACACCGATCATCACGGCGAGCGACTGCGAGGGTGCGGGGCAGATGTTCCGTGTCAGCACGCTGGATCAGGTAGGGATCGGGCAGCGGGGACCGGGCACTGGTGGAAAGTCGTCGGGCGTAGGGGTTGCGGCGGCGGCCGACAACCCGTACGCGGATGACTTCTTCGGGAAGGCGGCGCATCTGACGGTGTCGGGTCAGCTGAACGTTGAGACGTATGCGTCGGCGCTGTCGCGCGTCTACACGTTTGGGCCGACGTTTCGTGCTGAGAACAGCAACACGAGCCGGCATCTGGCCGAGTTCTGGATGATCGAGCCGGAGATTGCGTTCGCGACGCTGAAGGAAGACAGCGAGCTGGCGGAGGACTTCATCAAGCACCTTGTGGATGCGCTGCTGACGCGCCGGGGTGATGACATGAAGTTCTTTGATGAGCGGATCGAGAAGGGGCTGATTGCGCGGCTGAAGGCCGTGGTGGAGTCGCCCTTCAGGCGCCTGCCGTACACGGAGGCGATTGCGATCCTGGAGAAGGCCATCGCGGGCGGGAAGAAGTTTGAGTATCCGATCAAGTGGGGGACGGATCTGCAGAGCGAGCATGAACGCTACCTGACGGAGGAGCACTTCAAGCAGCCTGTGATCCTGATGAACTATCCCAAGCAGATCAAGGCCTTCTACATGCGGCTGAATCCCCCGGGGACCGATGGCGCGCCGGGCGACACCGTGGCGGCGATGGATGTGCTGGTGCCGGGGGTTGGAGAGATCATCGGCGGGAGCCAGCGCGAGGAGCGGCTGGATGTGCTGGATGCTCGCATCACGGAGATGGGGCTTCCGATCAAGGAGTACTGGTGGTACCGCGATCTGCGGCGGTTTGGAACGGTGCCGCACGCTGGGTTTGGGCTTGGGTTTGAGCGCGCGATGATGTTCCTGACCGGGATGCAGAACGTGCGGGACGTGATTCCGTTCCCGCGGGCTCCGAAACAGGCGGAGTTCTAGAGGGCGTCGTTGCGGCGATGCAGACCACGACCATTCCCGCCAGCGCTGGGGATTGGTCGTGGCAGTCCTGCCTGTCGCAATCTTTGGTCGGGGCGCCTGCGCTACTTGGCGGGTGAGACGCTGGCCTTCCAGCGCTGGACGAGCGCCTCGTTGCTGCGGAAGTCGATCCGCGTGTCGCTGCTGTCGACAAGGCGCCCGTTGCCGAAGTAGAGGAACGCGACGAAGAGGTCCTTGCCGCGGTCGCGATCGCGGAAGGCTTCGGTCTTCCACTCTTCGATGTCGAGGCCGTCAAGGCTGGCGGCGCCGAGCTTCACGGTGTTGCCATACTTGAACGCGGAAAGGACGTCGCGGGTTGGCGTGCCGAGCTTGAGGGCCTGGTGCGTCGCACGGGTGGCGGCGAGCTGGCTCTGCGAAACCTGCGCGGGGGGCGGCGAGCTGCAGCCGCCGATCGCTGCGGCGGCAACTCCAGCGGCGAAGAGACAGATGTACCTGCGTTGCATGTGTGTGTTCCAGTGTGGGTGCATCGAGTGGCCGGGCAGGCATCAAGGTTCGAGCCGGGCAGCAGCGTGCCGGGCACCAGGCACGCAGCTCCCGGAGGGCAGTGCGGCGAGCTAATCGCGATCCATGATCTCCTCTCGCTTCCGCGCGTACTCGTCCTCGGTCAGCAGGCCGCGGTTGCGGGCGTCCTCGAGGTCCTTGAGTTCCTGACCGACGGTGGTCGAGCGGGCATCAACCTTGGAGGAACTTCCACAGGCGGGGATCAGCGCGACGCCCGCCAGCAGTACGAGGGTGATGGCCAGCGTTGCCGAGGATCCCGTGGCGTGGACCCGCCGCTGGCGTGGCTGGTTACGCGTGAGGACGTCGGCGGAGAGGTTCTGTGTCTTCATGTTCGTGGGCTCGCGAGAGTCGGGTTCGAAGCATGATACCAGCATGACCGGAGCGGGGCCGAACGGGACCCAGGGTTGTGGCGAGTCTCTGCGTGGCGGCTGGTTGCCACTACACTCCGGCCTATGTCTTCTGCACCTTCCACGCCGTCACCGACCGCACCCGAGTCGTTTCCTCACCGCTACTCCGCCGCGATGGCGGGGCGGATCGAGGCCCTCTGGCAGGACCGATGGGACCTTGTCGACGCATACCGGACGCCGAACCCCGGCGAACCGGGCTTCGATGGGACGCGACCCAAGAAGTTCGTGCTCGACATGTTCCCCTATCCGAGCGGCGTCGGGCTGCACGTCGGCCATCCGCTGGGGTACATCGCGACGGACATCTATGCGCGGTACCTGCGGATGACGGGGCACAACGTGGTGCACGCGATGGGGTTTGATTCCTTCGGCCTGCCTGCGGAGCAGTATGCGGTGCAGACGGGCACCCACCCGCGCATCACCACCGAGAAGAACATCGCGAACATGCGCGTGCAGCTGCGTCGGCTGGGGCTGGGGCATGAGCGGCGGCGGAGCGTCTCGACAACGGATCCGGAGTTCTACCGCTGGACGCAGTGGATCTTCCTGCAGATCTACCACAGCTGGTACGACGTCCACGCGGGACGGGCACGGCCGATCCGGGAGCTGGAGGCGATGCTCGCCTCTGGAGAGCGTGCGCCCCGCGGCGGCAAGCCCTGGAGCGTCATGACGCCGCTGGAGCGCTCCGCCGAACTCGACGCCCACCGTCTGGCCTATGTGGACGAGGTGCCGGTGAACTGGTGCCCGATGCTCGGAACGGTGCTCGCGAACGAGGAAGTGACGGCGGATGGTCGCAGCGAGCGCGGGAACTACCCGGTGTATCGGCGTCCGCTGAAGCAGTGGATCATGAGGATCACGGCGTACGCGGAGCGCCTGCTGAAGGACCTTGAGCCACTGCACTGGCCCGAGCCGATCAAGCTCATGCAGCGCAACTGGATCGGAAGGAGCGAGGGTGCGGAGGTCGAGTTCGCGATTGAGGCCCACCAGCAGAGCATCCGGGTCTTCACAACCCGCCCCGACACCCTCTTCGGCGCCACCTATGTCGTGCTGAGCCCCGAGCACGCGATGGTCGATGCGATCGTCCCGCAGGCCTGGCCGCAGGGCAGCATGATCCCCGCGCCATGGAAGGGGACCTTCCCGGGGGCTCCACAGGGAGGATTCACGTCGCCCAAGAACGCAGTCGCGGCGTACCGGGGATACGCCTCCAAGAAGAGCGACGAGCAGCGCACAGGTGACGATGCGGAGAAGACCGGCGTCTTCACCGGTGCGTACGCCGTCAACCCCGTCAATGGTCAGCGGGTGCCAATCTTCATCGCGGACTATGTGCTCGCGGGCTATGGAACCGGGGCGATCATGGCCGTGCCGGCGCACGACGATCGTGACTTTGACTTCGCCAGAACGCTCCAGCTCCCGATCCGCGACGTGGTCTACCCACGGCCGATCGCGGCGATGAGGTACTTCGCGCTTCACGCCTACCCCACCGGCGAGGTGGCCCCGGACTGGCGCGACCAGCTCGCGGACTTCATGGGCATCACGACCTCCAACGCGAGCAAGGACGAGGCCTGGGATGTCATGCTCGCGGTCGTCCTGACCCGTCGGTCACGGGCCGGAGCCACCCGCGGCCCCGAGCCGGATGTGCCCGGCTCGATCGGCGAGCGGCGCGGCGCGGTGCGCTCCATCTGGGTGGAGACGATCGACGGGCTTGGTCTGCGCAGCTTCGAGGATCTTCGTACGCGTTTCGAGACCGCGGGCTTCTGGAGTGCGCGTGGTCAGGCCCACACCGAGCCTGGCATCGCCGCCAACTCCACCGGCCCCTCGCTGACGCTGGACGGGCTCACGTCCGACGCCGCCAAACGCCGCGCGGGGGATTGGTTGGAGCAGGCGGGCCGGGGCCGCCCCACCGTCACGTACAAGCTGCGCGACTGGCTCTTTTCTCGCCAGCGCTACTGGGGCGAGCCATTCCCGATCGTCTACGACGAGTGGGGCCGAGCGCACGCCCTGCCGGAGAAGCTGCTCCCTGTGCTGCTCCCTGACCTTGAAGACTTCCGACCTGAGTCCAGCGACGATCCCAACGCTCCCCCGCGCCCGCCGCTCGCCCGCGCGAGCGCCTGGACCACGGTCGAGCTCGACCTGGGCGAGGGCAAGCGCACGTACACGCGCGAGACGAACACCATGCCCAACTGGGCGGGCTCCTGCTGGTACTACCTGAGGTACCTGGATCCGACGAACCAGCACGCTCTGGTCGGGAAGGACGTGGACGCCTACTGGATGGGTGGATCACGCAACGCCATCGGCGGCGTCGACCTCTACGTTGGCGGCGTCGAGCACGCCGTCCTCCATCTGCTCTACGCGCGCTTCTGGCACAAGGTCCTCTTCGACCTTGGCCATGTGTCAACCCCCGAGCCCTTCCAGACCCTCTTCAACCAGGGCTACATCCAGGCGTTCGCCTTCAAGGATTCCCGAGGGATCTACGTTGATGCGTTCGAGGTGCGACTGCCGGATGGTTCGCTCGCGATGGAGCACCAGGACAAGGCGGGGCCGTACACGTTTAGCGGCCAGCCCGTCACGCGCGAGTACGGGAAGATGGGCAAGAGCCTGAAGAACGCGGTGGCGCCGGACGAGATCTGCGCGCAGTATGGATGCGACACGATGCGCATCTACGAGATGGCGATGGGCCCGCTCGAGGCCAGCAAGCCCTGGAACACGCGCGACATCGCGGGCAGCTTCCGCTTCCTCCAGCGAGTCTGGCGGAATCTGATCGACGAGCAGACGGGGCTCTCTCGCGTGACCGGTGAGCCGGCCACGCGCGCCACGCTGCGCGTCCTGCACAAGACCATCATCGGCGTCCGGCGCGACATGGAGAAGCTCGGCTTCAACACGGTCGTCAGCAAGCTGATCGAACTGAACAATCACCTGTCGGAGCTGCCCACTGTCCCCATGGACGCCGCCCGCCCGCTGATCCTGATGCTCGCGCCGCTCGCTCCCCACGCTGCGGAAGAGCTGTGGCACCGGGTGGTGCGAGGCGGAACGCCAAGCGAGTCCGAGGCACGCGAGTCCATCGTGCGTGAGCCCTACCCGGTGGCCGATGAGTCCCTGGCTCGCGATGATGAGATCGAGATCCCAGTCTCGGTCCTGGGGAAGCTCCGCAGCAAGGTGCTCGTGCCCGCCGGCAGCTCGGCCGAGGTCATCGAAGCCGCGGCAAGGTCCGATGCGAAGATCGCCGAACTCCTCGCCGGCAAGCAAGTCAAGAAAGTGATCGTGGTCCCGGGGAAGATGGTGAATTTTGTTCTGTGACACCTGAAGGGACGGAGGGACTCAGGGACACAGAGACAGAGGGAAGACCACAGGCCTCGCGCGGTGGCGCGTGCTTCTGGTCCGCCCATTGTCCCTATGTCTCTCTGTCCCTCCGTCCCTTCCTCAAACCGTGACCAGCGGCGTCTGGTCCACCTTGCTCACCACGACCGCCCCGGGCACCGCGAGCGCGGCGTCGGCCTGCTCGATCGCGTGGCGCAGCCGGTGGAGGTAGCCCCGCTCGGTACTCGTGTGGCCACCGAGCAGAACGTTCATACCCGCGTTGAGTGCGCCGAGCACCTCGTGGTGCTTCATCTCGCCCGTAACGAAGAGCTCGCACCCCTCCTGCCGAGCCAGGCGCGAGAGCGACTCTCCCGAACCGGGCACCACCCCGATGTACTTCACCGGGCGATCATGGTCCGGATCGGCGAGCGCATACCGAACCGACTCACGCCCCGTGAACGCGCGCAGCCGCTGCGCGAGCTCGGCGACGGTGGCGGGCCGATCCAGCACGAGACGCCGCCCACTGCCCGCGCTCCTGCGAGGAAGCGGCATCAGCTCGTAGGCGTCGATCGCGGGCTCCTCATAGGGATGGAAGCGACGCAGCGTCTCAATCGCCAGCGGCAGTGCCGCCCTTGAGCAGACCATCTCGAGCCGCAGCTCCGAGACGCGCTCCAGCTCGCCGCGCTTCCCCACCGCCGGGTTGGTTGATTCGCCGCCCAGAAACGTGCCAGTGCCGCTGGTCGCAAACGAGCAGACCTGATACCCACCGATGATGCCGGCACCCGCCGACGCGAGCGCACCCCGGACCTTCTCCACCTGCGCCTCGGGCACGAAGGTCACGATCTTGACCTGCTGCGTGCCGGGAGCCCGGGCGTGGGGCGCGAGTGCGCGGCAGTCGCCATGGATCTTTCCCGCACGACCGGGTGCAGCCTCACCCCCCGACAATCCCTCGCAGAGCCAGTCCGTCACTCCACCGGGGATGTTGTCCAGCGCGGTGTGCGGCGAGTAGATCGCGATGTGATGCTCCAGCGCCCGCAGGATCACACGCTGGCGGGGCGTCGCGTCGGTGATGCGCGTCAGTGGCTCGAAGATCGGCGGGTGGTACGCGATGATCGCACCGGCCTTCATGCCGATTGCCTCCGCCATCACCCGCTCCGTGAGGTCAATGGTCAGCAGCACGGGACCATGGAGCGGCCGAGTCCGATCGCCCGCGAGCAGGCCCACCTTGTCCCATGACTCGGCATGGTCAAGGGGGGCAAGGCGCTGCATGATGTTGACGAGATCGCCGATGTCCATGGGAACTCCGCAGGGCAGGTGCGCCGCGAGGAAAGATCGCGCAGGTGACGGGGAAAGATATTCCGGGCGGGGGGAGGAGAAGGCACTGGGGATCGGGGACTGGGCGCTGGGGAAGGAAAGCCAATCAGGTGCATCGTCGTCGACTGATGAGACGATGCACGAGATCGCCTCCGCCTGGCCCGTCTGCCCTTTGGCCATTTGGCCCCTTGGCCATTTGGCCATTTGGCAATCTGGCCCCTCTCCCCCGTACCCTCCTCCCATGCCCGGCAAGTTCTATCTCACGCCCTACCAGCAGGGCATCGTCAAGCGGTTCTTCGCCCACCGCGACAGCGTGCTTGCCACGCGCCTCTCGGAGGCCGTCAGCGAGCTCTTCGTCTGTGAGAGTGAAGCGAAGCGAGAGAAGCTCTGGAAGAACGCACTGGACACGATGGCCAAGGCGGGCGTCGATGCCGCGGACATCGCTCAGATCCAGGAGTCCCGCGACCTCAAGGTCCTCGCGGGCGTCGTCTCAGAGCTTCAATCCAAACCCAAGGCACCGCGCCCCGCTTCACCCTCGCGCAGCACGACCGACGACCGATTCGAGTGATCGATATTCGTGATTTCACGATCATTCCTGGGCGCTGACGAAATTGATCGCGGTCTCCGCTCGGCACCGCACAATCGCCTCGACCTCATCACGCACCTGCACCCCCTCGACCCAGTCCGAATGACCGGACGCTCGTCTCCGCGCGTTGGCAACGCGAATCGACGACACCCCCGAAGGAGGCGGCCACTGTTCTAACCCAGCCCGAGGGGCTGGTCGTACATCGTCGGCACGACGCCACTCCAGCGCGCCACACCCAAGATTGGTACTCTGGACGAATGGTCAAATCACCACGAACCGCCGCCGCCAAGCCCTCTCCCAAGCCCAAACTCAAGCAAGGCGAGTACACCGCGCCTCCCCGCGGCATCACCTTCCCCCTCATCCATCTTCAAAAGTGGATCGCCGCGAACAAGAAGAACCTCACACCCCCTGTCAGTAACAAGCAGCTCTTCACCGGCAGCGAGGACGTCGTCCTCTTCGTCTCCGGCGGCCCCAACACGCGAAACGACTACCACGTCAACCCAACCGAAGAGCTCTTCTACCAGGTCAAGGGTGACGTCGCGGTGCGCATCCGGCCGCTCGACGGCTCGGCCCCGCACGATGTGGTGATCAAGGAGGGCGAGCTCTTCCTGCTGCCTCGCTGGGTGCCGCACCGCCCGCAGCGCCCGGCCAACACCGTCGGCCTCATCGTCGAGTTCCCGCGTGCGAAGGGGCAGCTCGATGGCCTGCGCTGGTACTGCCCCGCGTGCGACCACCTCGTGCACGAGGCCCGCTGGCAGCTCAAGAAGATCGACGAGGACCTCAAGATCATCATGAACGATTTCTGGGACGGCCCCGCCAAGCGCCGCACCTGCACCCAGTGCGGCCACGTCATCCAGCGAGCCGGCGCGATCTCGCTCAAGGGCGGGAAGATCAAGGCGGCGAAGAAGAAGTAGCGAAGAGAGGAGGCTTTCATGGTCGCGGCAGTGCGGCGTGCGAGCCCGTACATCTTGAAGACCGCATTGATCCTCCTGGGTTTGTCACTGACTCTGACCTTCCTGAGCTATGCGATTACGTTGGGAACATCCGCCGGAAGATTCGGGATTGCGATGGGCGGTGGATCGGCAATCCTGGTTGTGGCTTCAGATCAGGTCACGTACTCATCGCCTGCGCCAGGAACTGGAGCGCGGCCAGTGTGGACCATCGGCCATTGGCCAAGCGACTCGTTTCGTCCGCCTGCCCATCTGCCGTGGGTGATTCACCAACGCGTGTACATCGTCGCTGGGGGTCCCGAGGAGCTGGCGAGCTACTTCGTGATTCTCGATTTACCGTTGTGGTGCGTCGCATCCTTGGTTGGCCTCTTTAGCTTGCTGGCTTGGTGGCTGTTTCGCCGCGTTCATCGCGAGGTAGTTGAAGGTGGCTGCATCTCCTGTGGGTATTCACTGCGAGGTACTCCAGCCGGGGCTGCATGCCCCGAGTGCGGCAGAAAGCCGCTCGCGAAACGCCGGGGTACAAGCCCCGGCTCGGGTTAAGCCGCGCGGGCAGCCTGCCGCCTCGCGCGTCGTATCAATTACTGCTTAACCGCGAATCTCACTCTATCTTCTTCCCTCAGTCGTACCAAGATCCCCTCCGCATGCACCACCCTCGTCGCCGCCCCACCTACTGGCTCATGCTCTTGGCCGCCGCCGCCGTGCCGGGGTTGCTGGTTGCGATGCTCTTCAGCTACTCAAAGCCTGTGGGCGGGTCGATCGCCGGAGTTGCCTTTGCCAGCGTGAACGGCTTCACGGTCGTCACGCTCGGTGATCAGCCGGTGGCATACCGACCGCCGATCGCCGCCATCGGGCCGTGGCCCGCGTGGGAGATGCAGGGTGCCGGGATGTACATGGCTCCGATGAGCAGGTGGCATCCGACGCGGACATTCGCTTCGATGTCCTTCGTTCCAGCGGCGGGCCCGCCTGTCACGATGAACGCTCGCGTCCACTGGATCCCGACATGGTGGCTGGTGATCCTCGCAGGGGTCGTCGCGCTGGTCTGCTTCTGGCGCGTCCGACGATTCCGCGTTCCGGGTGGTTGCGATGCCTGCGGCTATCCACGCCGCGGCCTCGCGCCCGACGCGCCCTGCCCGGAGTGTGGCGCGCCAGCCTCCGACTCGCCCGCGCCGGCATCCGCGCCGCGCGGGTAGCATGACCGCGTGACCACCGGCACCACCAACCGCACGCCCGTCATTGACCTGCACACGCACATTCTCCCCGAGCGGTGGCCCGACTGGACCGCGCGCAGTGGCTACGCCGGCTGGATC
>CAZBXF010000050.1:0-19722 GCA_964495635.1 uncultured Phycisphaeraceae bacterium | reverse complement strand
GCCGCTGACGACGAAGGCGGCGAGGATCTGCGCGTCCGTCAGGTCCGCGTTCTCGTCGCCGTTGAGGTCGCCGTCGAGCCAGTTGGCCTCCGGCGTGACAAGACCAACGAAGACCTGCGCCATCAGCTGCGCGTCGGTCAGGTCAACGTTCTCATCCTGGTTGTAGTCGTAGTCGCAGGTGGGGCCGGTGCCGCCGCAAGCATCAGACCCGATGTTCGCAGCCCCGGGCGTGACCTCCCAGAACTCAGAGAGCGTGCAGTCGCCGCCAGCGACAGAGACGGTCTCAAGCGGATCATTGAAGAAGGGGCCGGGGAGCGTGCCCAGCACGTCCATGGACCACGCGCAGTCGCAGATGCGGGTGAAGACGTCGGCCGTGAAGCGGTCGGAAACGGCGCGCGGATCAGAGCCGTCGATCCCGCCCAGCTGCGAGGCATACTGCCAGCCGCGCGAGGGATCGTTCGGGGGCGAGCCCGCATCGCCGTCAGTCAGCCAGCCGAAGGCGTCGACAACGCGCGTCCAGGGCTGAGCATCGAGGATGCCGTCGTTGTCGATGTCAAGGTCCTGGCCGAGCGCGCCGTTGAACCCCTCGACAAGCAGGAAGGTGTTGGCGCCGTTCTCGATGTCAGGCGAGAAGCTCGTCACCACGATCGTCGTGTCGGCATCGGGCGGATAGACGAAGGCGCCCGGCGTGCCGAAGGGCTCGCGCAGCAGGTACAGGCCATTCGCACCGGTCGCGCCGGTCAGCGCAATGGCCTGGTCGATCACGCCCGCCACGCAGCCCGCGCCACAGTCACCCTCGATCACCACCAGCGTCAGGCCCGTGAGATCGAAGTTGGGAGTGCTGCTCTTGAGCTCGAAGAACTCATAGCCATTGTCGGTGCCGGGCGGATTGACCATCAGCTCGTTGAACACGACCTGCGCCGAAGCGGCGCCGGAAAGCATGGACAGGGCGAGCACGGCGGACAGCTTCTTGAACGACATCACACAACTCCTCTGAAAGGGCGTTTGGGGCCTGGCGTCTCACGCCGCGGGCCTGATCTCTTCCTCGCGGCGTACCCGTACGGGCCGCCGCCGCGACGGGCACACATGCCGCCGCTTCACTCCTCGGTGCACTCCCCTCTCCACGGGGGCATGCACCGCACAAGTCCTCATGGGCCGGCCCGCCGTCGATCCGTGGCGGGGCGTGTTGGTCGTGATCGCCGCAAGTCCCGCCGCCGGGCCTCACCCGCGCGGCCGAGACGATCACCAGTTCAGGCCGGTGCGCGTCAGCCAGCCGCCATAGACCTTCCCCTCGAGCTCGTCATAGGTCGCGGTCTGGTAGCCGTTGTACGCCCGCGTCGAAGCGCCCCACATCCCGTCGCGCACCACGCTGTCGCCGAAGATGGCCACGTGCCCATCCGCGAACACAAGATGCCCGTACATCCGGTCGTGATCCTTCGACTGGTCATCGATCTTCGGGCCCTTGCCATGCGCGGCGCCGAAGTCGTCAAAGTCCTGCCGACCAGTACCGCGCGCGTTCAGCACCGGCACACGCGACATCGGGTACGGGCCGTCGGTCAGGGCCTTGGAGCCCGGAACCGCGATCCCGTCGATGACCACCATGTTCGCCTCGTCCAGGTTCGTTTCAACCGTGCCGTCACCCAGCAGCGGCACCAGCGACGGTGACGAAGTAAGCCCGATCGACTTCTCGTTGAGCGGCCCGATCAGCCGCTGCCGGTTCTTGAAGTCGCTGACCTGCCGGTGGTCCTTCACATCCGTGTGGGCCATGACCCACGACTGGGCGTAATTGGTGTTGAAGCCACGCCGGATAAGGTCCGAAACCTCCGCGTTGCTGAAGGTCCGATAGACCGCGCCGCTGTTCAGCCGAGACATGTTCAGGTTCTGCGACGCACGCCCAGGGCTCGACGGGCACAGCAGGTTGCCCGGAATCGCATACTCGCCGATCACGAAGTCCGCCACCCACCCCGTGGTGTCGATGGACCCATAACCCTCCTCGAGGGTGTTGTCCCATGAGCCGGAGTTGTAGAAGCCCTTGCTCGAGTTCGCGTACGCCAGCGACGCCACGCCCAGCTGCCGCAGATTGCTCGCGCACTTCGTCGTCCGCGCCGTCTCGCGGGCCGTCCCCATCGCCGGCAGCAGGATCCCGATCAGCACCGCGATGATCGCAATCACCACAAGAAGCTCAATCAGCGTGAAGGCTCGACATGCGTGGCTGGCTCGGCGGCTGGTCATCGGTCGGCTCCGGGGTTGGCGAAGTCGGGCAAACGATGGGCCCGTCGATCGAGGCCAAGTATTGTCCAGAGCTCAGAAACGAACGTTCATATAGCGTTAAGGTTCGGTCAATGATTACACATGGTGCCCCCTTCCCAAGAGCCCGCACCAGCGTGCAAACCACCAATCTGCCGTGATTTACTCGCATCCGCACGGACGCAAATAACACGCCCCAGCACCCTCCCGGGTCTTCGCGCATTCTGAACCCAATGGTCCGTTAGGTGCGGCTTTCTTCACACTTCACGACCCGCGCCCCCACGCCATCGCGCATCGCTCGCGCCGGGTCCTCCGCGCGGCATCCGCGGCGCCCGCATCGTCTGTGACGGTTCCTCTGGAGGGGTGGGCTGGGGAAGGCCTGAATGGGGGCCTCCCAACGGCCGATAGCGGATTGGATGATCGACTGACTCGCCCCGTTCGCCAAGGAACCCGCCGTGGCACAGACCCAGGAACCGACCCAGCATGAGGTGGTAGCGGCCGCGACCAGTCCGGCGGCGCCCATGTCTCCCGCGCCGCCCACGCGTGCGCGCCGGGGACTCCTCCTCTCTCGTGGTGAAGGCGTCGTTGCCCGCGTCGGACTCGTCACCGCTGCCCTGGTCGTCGGTGTGCTCGGGCTCTCATCCTGGTGGACCCTCCGAACCTACAGCGCCCAGGCCGAAGCCTCGCGCGAGCGTGAACTCCTCGGCGTTTCCGGCGTCCTCGCGAGCTCCATCGAGTCGCTCATGGGCAGCGGCGACGTGACCGGCGTGCGCCGACTCGTCGCCGACGCCGCCGCACTCCAAGGCCTCTCCGGCTGCCGCGTCGTCATCGACGGCGCCGGAATCCTCGCCGACGCCGAACCCTCGCGCATCACCGTCCCCAGACTCCCCGAGCCCAACCCCCGCGCCACGCCCATCCCCCAGGCCGCGGGCACGCGATCCATCTCCCGTGGCGAGGGCGGCCGCCTCGAAGTCCGCACACCCCTGATCGTCCCCGGCAGGAACGATGTCTCCCTCGAGGTCTGGCAGACCGTCCCGCAGTCGCCGCTCGGACCCTGGGAAGTCCAGGCCGGCATCGCAACCATCGCAGCCGCCGGAATGGCCGGCCTCCTCGTCGCCTACAGGCAGATGCGCATCCGCCTCCGCGGCATCGGAGCCATCCGCGAATCACTCCTCCTCGACGCCGGCGGCAGCGCCATGCCCGGTGAGCTCGAAGTCGGTCAGGCCCTCGGGCCCGAGGCCCAGGCATGGAACGCGGTCGTCCGCGAGCGCGAGTCCCTCCGCCGCCTCCTCGCCCTCGAAAAGGCCGGCGAGAAGCTCGCCCAGCGCTCCGGCGCCGGCGGCGAGCTCTCCGCCGCCTGCGACGCCATGTGGCACGGCCTCCTGGTCCTCGATGATCACGCACGCGTCACCTACGCCAACGGCGCCGCCGCCGTCCTCCTCAACCTCAAGCGCGAAGACCTGCTGGAACGCCCCGTCCGCGAGGTCTTCGACGACGAGACCATCGCCGCCGCCGCCGAGGCCCTCGCCACCGGACGCACCCGCCAGCGCGCCATCGCCGACGTCACCCGCCCAGGCACGGAACGAACCGTGCTCCGCCTCACCGCCAAGCCCATGCGCCGCGAAGAGTCCGGACGCGCCATCGTCGTCGTCGAGGACGTCACCCAGCAGAAGGTGGCCGAGGAGAGCCGCGGAGCCTTCGTGGCCCAGGCCACCCACGAGCTCAGGACGCCCCTCACCAACATCCGCCTCTACGTCGAGACCCTGGTCGAGGAGGGAGAGTCCGACCCCGCCGTCCGCGCCAAGTGCCTCAACGTCGTGCAGACCGAGGTCCGCCGCCTCGAACGCATCGTCGGCGACATGCTCAGCGTCGCCGAGATCGAGGCCGGCCAGCTCAAGCTCAGGAGCGCCGAGGTCCGCCTCGACCAGCTCTTCGCCGAGCTCGAGGCCGATCTCCGCGCCGGCGCCGAGGACAAGGAGATCACCCTCGCCTTCGAGCTCCCCCCGAAGTTCGGCGTCATGACCGCCGACCGCGACAAGCTCATGCTCGCCCTCCACAACATCGTCGGCAACGCCATCAAGTACACGCCCGCCGGCGGCACCGTCCGCGTCAAGGTCGTCGAGGATGGCTCCGGCCTGCGCGTCGACGTCGTCGACAACGGCATCGGCATCAAGCCCGAAGAGCAGGAGCTCGTCTTCGAACGCTTCTACCGCGCCAAGGACCGGCGCCTGGCCAGCATCACCGGCTCGGGCATCGGCCTCGCCCTCGCGCGCCAGGTCGTCCGCCTCCATGGCGGCGACATCACCGTCACCAGCGCCCTCGACAAGGGCAGCACCTTCACGATCACCATCCCGGCCGCCGCCACCACGCCGATGCGCGCCGCCGCCTGAACCCCCGAACCCCTCACCCCCTCTCCCGCCCCCGCCTCGACCGGAGCCCAGAGCGCATGGAGATCCAGGAACAACGCCAGGGAGCCGTCACGGTCCTGAAGCCGTGCGGACCGCTGATCCTGGGCGACGCGACGGAGTTCCGTCAGCGCCTGAGCGACGTCATGACCCGCAGCCTCGGCCGCCTCGTCGTCGACGCCTCCGGCGTGGCCTACGTCGACAGCGCCGGCCTCGAGACGCTCGTCGCCGCCACCGAAGAGCTCGCCGCCGGCGGGCGCGCCCTCCGCCTCTGCGGCGCCAACGAGACCGTGCGCGAGGTGCTCGTGCTCACCGGCCTCGCCGATCGCTTCGAGCACTACGAGGACCTGACCACCGCCGTGAGGAGCTTCCTCTGACGCAGAACCCGCCAAGCCCGGCAGGCACCCCGGCCCCCGACCACGGCGCCGCACAGCCGCGCGCCCCGCGCATGCGCGTCGGCGATCTGCTGCTCGCCGGCGGCCACATCTCGCGCGAGCAGCTCGATCGCGCCCTCGCCGAGCAGCGCAAGAGCGGACGCTTCCTCGGCGAAGTCCTGGTGGGACAGGGCGTCATCACGCCCGCCGTCCTCGTCCGCGCCGTCAGCGAGTCCCTCGGCGTCCCCGGCTGCCAGCTCCGCCACGGCCTGATCGACCCCGGCGTCGTCAAGCTCCTGGGCACCGAAGAGTGCGAACGCCTCCGCGTCATCCCCATGTTCAAGGTCGGCCAGACCCTCACCGTCGCCATGGCCGAGCCCCAGAGCCTCCCGACGATCGACCGCATCTCCCAGGCCACCGGCTGCCGCGTCAGGCCCGTCCTCGCCCTCGAGGCCAACATCCTCGAGTTCGTCCGCAAGTACGGCTCCGGCGACGTCGACGTCGACGAGTTCCTGACGCGCCTGGCCGACGCCGCCGTCGAGGTCGTCGAGCGCGAACGCGTCGACGAGGGCCCCAGCGCCGACCTCGACACGATGGTCGCCGGCAGCCCCATCGTCAACCTCGTCAACATCGCCCTCCTCACCGCCGTCAAGGACAAGGCCAGCGACATCCACATCGAGCCCGACAAGAAGGGCACCCGCGTCCGCTACCGCGTCGACGGCGTCCTGCGCGACCTCATGAAGCCCCCGCCGGGCATGCACGCCGCCATCGTCAGCCGCGTCAAGGTCATCGGGAAGATGGACATCGCCGAGAAGCGCCTTCCCCAGGAGGGCCGCGTCCGCATCGTCGCCGAAGGACGCGAGATCGACCTCCGAGTCTCGAGCATGCCCACCCTCCTGGGCGAAAAGATCGTCGTGCGCGTGCTCGACAAGGCCAACCTGCGCGTCCGCCTCGAGGACCTGGGCTTCCGCGCCGGCGCCCTCGAGACCTTCAAGCGATTCCTCGGCCAGAGCCACGGCATGGCCCTCGTCACCGGCCCCACCGGCAGCGGCAAGACCACCACGCTCTACTCCGCCCTCGACCTCCTCCGCGGGCCCGAGGTCAACATCCTGACCGTCGAGGACCCCGTCGAGTACCAGCTCGAACTCGTCAACCAGATCCAGGTCAGCGAGGCCATCGGCCTCTCCTTCGCAAGAGCACTCCGCAGCATCCTGCGCCAGGATCCCGACATCATCATGGTGGGGGAGATCCGCGACCACGACACCGCCCGCGTCGCCGTGCAGGCCGCCCTCACCGGACACCTCGTCCTCGCCACGCTCCATACCAACGACGCCCCCGGCGCCGTCGCTCGCCTCGTCGACATGGGCATCGAGAGCTACCTCCTCTCCTCCGCCTTCAACGGCGCCGTCGCCCAGCGCCTCGCCCGCACCATCTGCCAGGGCTGCGCCACCAAGTACTTCCCCAGCGAGAGCGAGCTGCACGACGCCGGCCTCGAGAAGGAGGTCGGCCGCCCCTTCCGCAGAGGCCAGGGCTGCCCGCGCTGCCACGACAGCGGCTTCGCCGGTCGCGTCGGCGTCTACGAGGTCTTCGAGGTCACCCCCCACATCCGTCGGATGATCCACCACGGCCGACCCACCCACGAGCTCCGCGCCCGCATGCGCGAGGACGGCATGCTCACGCTCCGCGAGGAGGGCGTCCTCGTCGCCCTCGACGGCAAGACCAGCCTCGACGAGATCCTCCGCGTCACCCAGAACGACGACGCCGGCGAACCCGTCGGCGAATCGCCCAGGGCCGGGCCCGCACCCGCACGGGAGGCCGCATGAAGTTCGCCTACTCCGGCTACGACAAGTCCGGCGCCGCCGTCGCCGACGCGGTCGAGGCGGCCAGCCGCGACGACGCGATCGAAGCCCTCCGCCGCCGCGGCGTCTTCGTCTCCGAGATCGCCGAGAGCCTCCCCGGCCGCGCCGTCGCACGCGCCGCCCGCGGTGCCGGCGGATTCGGAAGGGGCCGCCGCCTCGAGTCCGTCGCGTCGCTCCTCCGCCAGCTCGCGATCCTCGTCAAGACCGGCACCCCGCTCATGGAGGCCATCCACGCCCTCGAGCGCCAGATCCCCGAAGGACGCTGGAAGTCCGTCGTCGCCGACGTGCGCCAGCGCGTCGAAGAAGGCGGCCAGCTCTCCGACGCCATGGCCCGACACCCCGCCTATTTCGACCCCGTCTGCCGCAGCCTCGTCTCCGCGGGCGAATCCGGCGGCAAGCTCGACGTCATGCTCGAACGCCTCGCGATCCTCACCCGCAAGCAGGTCAAGATCAGGAAGACCGTCGGCGGCGCGATGATCTACCCCGCACTCCTCTCCGTCGTCGCCGTCGTCGTCAGCGTCACGATGATCGGCTTCGTCCTCCCGCGCTTCGAGGACCTCTTCAAGAGCCTCGACACGCCCCTGCCCCCCATGACCAAGCTCCTGATGGGCGCGGGCACATGGCTCAGAGATCACTGGATCATCGTCGGTGCCGGCACCGCCCTCCTCGCGGGCCTCGCCTGGCTCTGGCTCTCGCGCCTCGGCGGCGCCGATCTCTTCCAGGCCCGCCTCCTGGGCGTTCCCAAGATCGGTGGAGCCATCCGCGGCCTCGCCACCGCCCGCATCGCCCGCGTCCTCGGCGTCCTCATGGAAGCACGCGTCCCCCTCGTCGAAGCCCTCCATCTCGCACGCGACTCCGCCGGCCACCCCGCCTACGCCACCCTCATCGAGCAGGCAGAACAGGCCGTCACGCGCGGCGAGAGCGTCTCCAGCGTCCTCGCCAACCCCGCCCTCGTCGATCCCTCCGTCTGCGAGGCCATCCGCAGCGGCGAACGCACAGGCCAGCTCGCCCCCGTCCTCCTCACGCTCGCCGACCACCTCGACGAGGACAACGAGATCCTCGTCAAGACCATCACCTCCCTCATGGAGCCCCTCATCCTCCTCGTCATGGGACTCGTCGTCGGCACCGTCGCCGTCAGCATGTTCCTCCCGCTCTTCGACCTCACCGCCGCGGGCCCGCACGCCGCCGGAGGTGCACCATGAACCTCTCCGAACTCAACTCCCTCCGCTCCCTCAGCACGCTCGCGAGAAGGCCCGTCATCGGTCTCGACATCGGCGGCCGCGTCATCCGCGCCGCCCAGGCATCCCCGGACGGCATCGGGCCCGCCTCGCTCCGCACAGCCCGCATCACCCGCGCCCTCCCCGCGGACGCCGCCCCCTGGCGCGAGCCGCACGCCGACGAGATCCAGCGCCTCGCAGGCTCGCTCGCTCGCCTCGGATTCGACGGCGAGGACGTCCGCATCGCCGTCCCCCGATCCATGCTCGTCATGGAATCACTCGAACTCCCGCCACGCTCCAGCGGCGCTCCCGTCGAGAAGCTCGCCAGGATCGAGCTCGCCCGCGCCCACCGCCTCAGCCCGGACGAGCTCGAGTGCGCCGTCTGGGACCTCCCAACCCCAGCCCGCGGCGGCGACCTCAGCCACGTCGTCGCCTGCGGCATGCGCCGACAGGATGGCGAGCGCCTCGCTTCCACCTTCGCCAGCGCGGGCCTCATGCTCGCCGCCATCGACCTCCGCAGCTGGGCCGTCGTCCGCGCCACCGGCCTCCTCGACCAGCCCGGCACCGGCGCCCGCGCACTCATCGACATCGCCTGGGACGCCTGCACCCTCGCCGTCACACACCGCGGCGTGCTGGTCTTCAAGCGCAGCGTCGACGACGGAGCCCTCCGAACCCTCATGGGCGCCATCGCAGACAAGCTCAAGATCAGCCTCGAAGCCGCCGAGGCCGCCTTCGACGAGACCCTCTGGTCCCATCGCCCCGCCTCCCGTGAGGATGCCCGGCTCGTCCAGCGGGAGTCCCGGCAGGCCATCACCGCCTACTTCGACGCCATGGTCCCGGAGATCGCCCGCTCGCTCGCCTACGCCGCGCAGCGGTTCGGCGTCCCCATCACCGACCTCACCCTCACCGGCGAGGGCGCATGCCTCGCCGGACTCGCCACGCGCCTCGCCGAGCAGCCCGGCATGGACGCCGTGCCAGTCCGTGCCTGGAACGCCCCCGCCCAGCCCCAAGTCCCGGAGAGTCGCACCCCACCCAGCCCCCAGGGCCCCCGCCCCGGCTCCACGCCCGACCTCGGCCCCGACATGGCCTGCGCCATCGGCCTCGCAAGCCGCGTCGAGCGCGCCGCCACCGACAGGAGCGCGGCATGAACGCGACACAGCCGACGCATGTCCTCACCGCCGCCACCCGCCCCGATCCGGTCCGCGGGATCGACCTCCTCCCCCGCGCATGCCGGGAGGCCCTCGCCGCCCGCCGCCGCGCCCGCGTGTGGGTCATCGTCTGCTTCCTGTACGGCGCGCTCGTGACCTTCTCCTGGCTCGCCTCGCCCGGCCCCGCCCCCGCCCTCGCCAGCGAGCTCGCACGCGCAAGCGCCCTCGCCCAGGTGCGCGAGCGCGACCTCAGCCTCCTCAGGGCCGAGGTGAAGGAACTCTCAAGGGCCGTCTCCCATGCCCAGGCCGTCGGCGATCATCCCGACTGGAGCCGCCTCCTCGCGCTCGTTGCCCGAGCCCGCGGCGAGAAGGTCGTCCTCGCACGCATCGCCGTCGAGCCCGCCAGCGCCGCGCCGGCCGAACGCGCCCAGGCACGCACCTCCGACGCCAACGCACGCCCCGCCTACGAGCTCAGCCTCGCCGGCACCGGAGCCAGCCAGGCCGCCGTCTCCGAGTACGTCCTCACCCTCGAACGCCTCGGACTCTTCGAGAGCGTCACCCTCGTCGAGACCCGCGCCCGTGCCACCGCCGATGGTGTCCAGGGCGTGGTCGAGTTCTCACTCCGCTGCCGCCTCGTCGAACGCACCCAGGAGGCCCCGCGATGAGAAACCCACCCGCAATCGGCCGCTTCCGGCCAACCCTCTCCGATGGCGGCGCCGTCGCATGCATCGTCGCCCTCTCCGCCGTCTTCGCGGCAACCACCTTCCGCCCCGCCATGGCCCGCGCCGAGCGCGAACGCGAAGAACGAGAGTCCCTCGCCACCAAGACCCTCGCCCTCCGCGAAGCCGACGACTCCCTCACGCGCACCATCCAGCTCCGCGACCACCTCCGCGAGCAGCGCGCATCCCTCGTCACGCTCGGAACCCTCTCAGACCTCAACGCCCGCCTCGCCGAGATCCCCGTCGTCGCAGAGTCCCACGGCGTCGCAGTCTCCGAAGTCGTCCCCGGCACGCCCCAGCAGCGCGCCCGCCTCACGCGAGTCCCGATCCGCGTCGCCGGCGTCGCCTCCTTCCGGGCCTTCACCAGCATGCTCGCCGACCTGCACCAGCGTCATCGTGACCTCGAGGTCACCTCCTTCTCGATCGACGCCGAAGGCTCCGGCAAGGACGCCGCCGCCCGCTTCACCCTCGCCATCCTCTGGCACACCACCAGCGCCCCCGAACCCGCCGACAGCAACACCCGTTCCACCGGCGCGGCCCGCGACGATCGTGCCGCCGGAGCCGGTCCTGACGCCCGTCCCATCCCCGCCGCCCCGCGATGAGCACCCCCGGCCTGATTTGGTGGCTCGAGCGTCCCTCGCTTTGCACCTTCGGGTCGTGGAACTCACCAAACAACAGCGCGTGATGGTGGCTGTCCTTGCCGTCGCAGGGTGCGCCCTCGCGGTCGACAGGGTCATCCTCGGAACCGGCGCCAGCGGCCCCAGCAACGCCGCAGCCCAAATCTCAGCCCAGCCCTCAGCCCAACCCTCAGGCCCACGCGCTGACCAGGCCGCCGGCCAGATCGCGCCCCAGCCAGCCTCCGACGCCGCCGCAGCCACGCTCCCCGGCCCGGTCGCCGACGCCGCCCAGCCGGGCAAGGAGCCCGCCCTGCCTCCCGTGCAGCGCGAGTCCATCGCCAGGCAGCTCGCCTCCCTCGAGCTCAACGCACCCGGAGCCCCGCAGACCGCAGAAGGCCTCGACGACGCCTTCTGGGACGTCTCCCGGCCCCTCGAAGTAATCGAGATCGCCCCCGAGCCCGAGCAGCCCGCACCCACCCAGGCCCCGCAAGTCCCCGAGCACCTCTCGCGCCACACGCTGACCGCAATCCTCAACACTCCCGCCGGCCCCATCGCCGTCGTCGACGGCCGCGCCCTCAAGGTCGGCAGGCCCAGCGGCGGCCTCACGCTCCGCGGCGTTGAGGGACGCTCCACCGCAATCGTCGAAGTCGCCGGACGCGAGATCCGCCTCGAACTCCGCCGCGATGCCCAGCCCTCTCGACCCGCTCGCGACAAGAGCGAAGGAGGAACCCGCGATGTCCGCTAACGCCGCAACCCTCGACGCTCCCACCGACTGTGCGGCCCGTCCCGGTCGTGACGTCCCGCGCACGCGCCGTCCGTGCGAGACGCTCAAGGCCGGCTCATGGTCCGCCGATCCCCGGAGTGGGCGTCGGTGGTCCGACGCAATTGACCTGGTCCCAACTGGCACGGAGACTCCGGACATGCACGCTCTTCCGATCGGCCGCCGGGCGTTCAGCCTGATCGAGCTTGTGATCGTCGTCGTCATCATCGGCATCATCGCCGCCATCGCGATCCCGCGCATGAGCCGCGGCACCGCCGGCGCCGCCGACTCCGCCCTCAGCGGAAACCTCACCGTCCTCCGCAACGCCATCGACCTCTACAACACAGAGCACGGCGGCGTCTTCCCCGCAGTCGACACCATCGCCAACCAGCTCACCCTCTACAGCAACGACGCCGGCACCACCAGCGCCACCAAGACCGGCGCCTTCATCTTCGGCCCCTACCTCCGCGCCATCCCCTCCCTCCCCGTCGGCGCCAAGAAGGGCTCCACCGGCATCGATGATGTCGACGGCGCCGGCATCGGCTGGATCTACACCGAGGCCACCGGCCAGATCCGCGCCAACACCACCACCGAGGCCGACGCCCGCGGCGTCCTCTACTCCGCCTACTAGCCCGCACCGCCACGGCCCCGCAGCGGCGTAGTCAACCGCCACGCACCCGCGAGGTCCACGTGATCAATCCTCCACACACACATCGCCCGGGTGAACGCGTCAGCGCGTTCCCCCGGGCGCTCTTGCTTCCCGCCCGCAGTGCCTTCAGCCTCGTCGAGCTCTGCCTCGTCCTGCTCATCATCTCCGTCATGGCCGGCCTCGCCATGCCCAGGATGTCCGCCTCCCGCGATCGCCACCGGGTCGAGGCCATCGCCCGACGCCTCTCAACCGACCTCGAGCGCGCAAGAACCCTCGCCCAGGCCGAGCAGCGCGAGTGGGTTCTCGTCACCAAGTCCGGCGCCGACGCCTACGAGCTCTACCCACCCCTCAATCCCGCCAGCGGCGAGCGCGTCCTCCTCGACCTCACCAAGCCCGACACCCAGATCGTCACCATCGACTTCAACGACTCCAACGCCGCCTCCTTCAGCCCATTCGGAACGCCCGTCTCCGGAGGCTTCATCGATGTCGCCTCCGGCTCGATGCTCGTTCGCATCACCGTCGACGCCGTCACAGGCCGCGTGACCCGCTCCGCGCCCAGAGCCCGCCTCACCGCCGAGCGCGTCCCCGTCATCAGCCTCCGCCTCCTCAGCCTCGGCGAGGTCACCATCGAGGACCCCGGTTGACGCGCACCCGCCACAACCCCGCTCGCGCCTTCACCCTCCTTGAGATGGTCATGAGCATGGCCGTCCTCGCCATCATCCTCGGCGCGGTCGGCTCCGCCATGATGATCGCCTCGCGCGTCCTCCCCAGCGACACCGACGCAGAGTCCAACGCCCTCCGCGCCCGCGAGGCCGCACGCCGCATCGCCGAAGAGCTCAGCACCGCCACCGCCATCATCTCCGCCACCGACCGCTCCATCGAGTTCGAAGTCCCCGACCGCAACAAGGACGGCAGCCCAGAGCAGATCTCCTTCTCCTGGTCAGGAACCATCGGCGACCCGATCCTGATGACCCTCAACGGCCAGACCTCCACCCTCGAGTCCGGCGTCCGCGCCCTCGAGCTCGCCTACCGGCGCGAGACCCGCTCCACGCCCACCGCAGGCACCGCGGCAGAGTCCGCAACCGACGAACTCCTCGCCTCCTGGTCCGGAACCACATCCTCCCAGGTCCTCATCCGCTCCACGCTCCAGCCCGCCATCGGCATCCTGCCAAGACTCCCCGCCGACGTCACGCACTACCGCGTCACCAGCGCCCGCCTCTGGCTCGGCCAGGCCTCCGCCGTCGACAGCGTCGTCGGCGTGCAGCTCCGACCCGCCGCCGCCACCGGCGCTCCAGGCTCCACCATCCTCGCCAGCGCCTCCATCAACGAGAGCGCCATCCCCGCCTCTCCCGGCTGGGTCACCGTCTCCTTCACCGGCACCACCGCCACCGCCGTGGACGCCATGACCTGGATCGTCCTCAGGCGCCAGTCCGGCGCCGACGCCGCCGTCGCCCCCCTCGCCACCGCCGTCGCCGACTCGCGCCTCGCCTACGCCATGGGAAGCAACGTCACCACCGACACCGTCCTCCCCTTCCAGCTCTACGGCCGCGTCACACGCCCCGCAACCATCTCCGAGCTCACCACCCACGCCCGCGGCGTCCAGGTCGCCGTCCAGATCGGCTCCACCGAGATCGCCACCGGACTCGCCGGCGCTCGCTTCATCCACACCCCAAGCCTCGCCGGAACCGTCGCCGAAAACCAGACCGGCGACGTCAGCCTCATCGAGGAAGTCGTCGAGACCACCGGCGACATCGTCGGCGGCGTCGTCGGCGGCCTCCGAGGCCTCCTGGGAGGTGGATGATGCGCCGAGCCTTCACCCTCGTCGAGGCCTCGCTCGCAACGCTCGTCGTCGGCGTCGTCCTCGTGGCATCCCTCAACGCCGCAGGCACCACCGCACGCCACCGCGCCGCCCTCAGCAGCCAGGCCGCCGCCGCCGGCATCGCCGAGGCCCGCCTCGCCGCCATCCTCGCCCTCGACTACGCCGATCCACAGACTCCCGCCGCAGCCCTCGGCCTCGACGCCGGCGAGACCCTCATGGCCCACTGGGACGACGTCGACGACGCCCTCGACCCCATCTCCATCGAGCCCGCCAGCAGCAGCGACTGGACCTGGCGCACCACCGTGGACTGGGTCGAGCTCAGCTCCACCGGCGCACCCGGCGCCGTCAGCGCCGTCGAGACCGGCCTCAAGCGCATCCAGGTCAGCGTCCTCAGTGGTCGAAAGGTCCTCGCCACCCGCTGGGCCTACCGCGCCCGCGCCTGGGATGAGGTGACGCCATGACCCGCCCCTTCCCCACCCCGCACAGGCGCGGCACGATCTACGTCCTCGTCCTCTCCCTCGCCGGATTGCTCGCCGTCATCGCCGTCGGCGCAGGCGCCTACACCAGCGCCGAGTCGCGCCTCCTCCGCGAGTCCGAGGCTCGCGGCGTGGCCGTCGCCGCCGCACACAGCGCCCTCGAGGCCGCCGTCGCCATGGTCCAGGCAGACCCCACCGGCGCAGACTGGCGCCCTCGCGCCGACCAGGCCGACTTCGCCGCGCGACGATCCCTCGACGCCGCCGCCGTCTCCGTCTCCCTCCAATCCTCAGACCTCTCCACCCGCCTCGTCGACTGGGACGGCTCCATCATCATCGACTCCACCGCCTGGTACAGCGGCTGGCGCCACGGCCTCCGCGCAACCCTCGAGCCCGTCGTCGCCAACCTCGGCGCGCTCTCCTACCCGATGGTGGTGGGGGGGGACCTCAAGGTCACCAGCACCAGCCTCACCGGCTCCGGCGTCGTCCTCGTCAACGGAACCGTCGAGGCCAGCAGCGCGCAGATCGGCCTCGCCGTCCACGCCGGCGCCTCCACAGGCTCCACCTTCTCCACAACCCCCGTGATCCGGGCCAAGCCGCTCCCGCTCCCCGGAGCCGACCTCATCCCCGACTACGTCGCCCGCGCAACCCCCATCGAGATCAGCCAGCTCCCCTCTCGCGTCCTCGAAAAGGTCGTCCTCTCAGACGCCCGAAACCCCTTCGGAGCCACCAACCCCTCCGGCATCTACACCATCCGCTGCGCCGGCCAGGACGTCACGATCCGCAACCTGCGCGTCATCGGCACCCTCATCCTCGAGAACCCAGGCCCCGGCTCCGTCATCACAGGCCGCGTCTGCTTCGAGCAGGCCGCCCCCGATCAGCCCGTCCTCCTCATCGACGGCTCGATCTCCATGCAGACCGAGTCCGGCGATCTCTCCGAAGCCACGATCACCACCAACCTCAATCCCTCCGGCGCGCCCTTCCGCGGCGTCACCGACTCCGACACCACCGACTTCTACGCCTCCGTCTTCGAGGGAATCGTCTACATCCGCTCCAACCTCACCAGCACCGGAAGCGCCACCTTCGAAGGCTCCCTCATCGTCGGCGGAACCGCCAGCATCTCCAGCCCCCTGGTCGTCAGGTACTTCGCCCCCCAGGGCCTCGTCCCCTCAATGACCACAACCGCCTCCTGGCGGCTCCTGGACCTCGAACGCATCATGGACTGATCATGCAGTGATCATGCGGTGACCATGCCCTGATCATGCACTGATCACGCCCTGATCCTGCCCAGTTCGCGGACCAAGCACCCCGGTGAATCGAGTGCCCGAAGGGCAACGCCCGAAACCACCCTCGCACGATTCATCAGGTCCTGCGCACCCGCCCGCACCCGCCCGCTCACGCCGCTCGCGCGGTCGAAAGCTCGCTCGCGTGCCGCGCCACCATCGCATCGAACCCCGCAAGGTCGATCCGGCGGATCATCGCCGAGATCCGCGGGTCAAACTGCGTCCCGCCACACCGCTCGATCTCGTCCAGCACGCGCTCCCGCGCCAGCGCCGCGCGGTACGACCGGTTCGAGCTCATCGCGTCGAACGTGTCCGCGACCGCGATGATCCGCGCCAGCAGCGGGATCTCCTCCCCCGCCAGCCCGTGCGGATACCCCTTCCCGTCGAAGTGCTCGTGATGGTGCAGCACGCCCGGCAGCACCGCCGAAAGCTGCGGAATCCCGCGCAGGATCCTGTGCCCCGTCTCCGGATGCAGCCGGATCAGCGCAAACTCATCCTCCGTCAGCCGCCCCGGCTTGGTCAGCACGGCCTCGGGCACGCCGATCTTCCCGACGTCATGGATCAGCCCCGCGATCCGCGTCGTCTCGACCTCCGCCTCCGAGAGGCCAAGCAGCCGCGCCAGATCCGTCGCCAGGAACGACACACGCTCAGAATGACCGAACGTGTACCGGTCCTTCGCGTCGATCGCCGCCGTCAGCGAGCGCACCGTCCCGATGAACAGCTCCCGCTGCTCCTCGTACAGCGCCACGTTGTCCGCGAACGCGTTCGTGAACGAGCCCGCCGCCTCGATCAGCTGCGTGTCATAGCTCGAGACCGCCGCATCCTCCCCCGCCTTCCCTCCCGCCAGCAGCACACCCGCCACCTTCCCCATGCACAAGAGCGGCAGCACCACCACCTGCGGCGACTCCCGCGAGCAGAACAGCCCCGCGTCCGTCCGGATCTGCGCCCCCGAGTGCGCACCCACCGAACCCGCCAGCGACAGCGCCGCGTCGTGCATCGTCTCCGCAGCCACCGGCGGCGTCCCAGTGCACGCAAACCGCCCGCGCATCGTCCGTGGCCCCACCCCATCCCCGAACACCGCCGCCACCCACCGGAACTTCATCGCCCCGTGCAGACGGTCGCACACCGATCCCAGGAACGCGTTGGGCTCAAACGGCCCACGCATCGCCCGCCCCAGCGCATACACCACGTCGATCGTGTCGTACGAGTCGCTCAGCTGCGCCGTGAACCCCGACAGCGCCTCGCGCGCCTCGCGAAGCGCCGACGTGTCCTCGATCATCGTCCGGACACCCGCCTCCACCACGCGCCACGAGCTCGCGTCCGCCACCCCCGGCAGTCCACGCAAAAGCTCCGACGTCGGAACGCCGCACGCCCCCGACCACTCCGCCAGCAGCGAACGCTCGATCCCGCTCCGCGACGGCAGCATCACAATCACGCGCCCAACCAGCCCGCCCGCCTCCGCCACCGCCGCCACCCCCAGCACTCCGAACCCCTCAACTTCCAGCGACGCCATCGACCGCTCGCCCGGCACCGCCCGGTTCAGCAGCGTCGCCATCGCCCCCAGCATCGGCCCCACCCGCAGCAGCGCCTCCGGACGCAGCCCCTCCGGCGTCCGCCGCACCACCCGGCCATGCGCGTCAAAGAACACCGCCATCACCCCAAGCTCACCGCACCGATCAACGACCTCCGCGGCGATCTTGCCGCAGTCCATGTCGGATTCTGGAGTGAGTGAGATCATGTCATTACCTACGCGGCCCTCGCCCCGCCCGCCCCCGTCGGCGTCGAAGCGTGCCCCGACTCCCCAAGAATCGCATGCACACGGTCCATCAGCGCCCGCACCCCGAACGGCTTCGCGATCACCTCGCGGATCCCCGTCGCCTCAAGCTGCTCCGAAGAGAGGATGTACCCGCGCGCCGTCAGCATCACCACCGGCACCCGAAGCCCGGCCTCCCGGACGCTCTGCGCAAGCTCAAGCCCGCTCACCTGCGGCATCTGAAGGTCCGTGATGATCAGCGACGGCGAGATCGTCGCCGGCGCCAGTTGCCCCGCCATCGCCGGCGCAAGCCCCAGCAGCACCAGCCCCTCCCGACCGTTCCGCGCCTCGTACACCTCAAAGCCGCCCGATCGCAGCTTCGCCGACACCACATGCCGGATGTGCGGCTCGTCATCACAGATCAGGATGGTTCCAGCGCTCGGCATCACACGTTCCATCGACCATCGGAGGGGCTTTGTTCACCCGCCCCCATGATCAGGGGCGTCCCTGCTCCATCAGCCGCCCGCCACCAGCCGCTCGCTTCCCCCCACCCCGCACCGTCGTCACGCCCGCCCCCCGTCACGCCCGGTTCTCGGCCCTCACTACCATCCCCCGTGACCCAAGCCACCGCCCGACCGCAACCCGCCGCAACCTCTTCCGCCACCCGCGCCGACGACCCCGCCCCCATCATCGCGCCCGAAGGCCTGCCCATCGTCGCCGCCTTTCTGCTGATCGGCGCCCTCCTCTCCGCCGCCGCCCTCTACTTCCTGGGGCCCCTCGGCCTCCCCGTCCTGGTCGTCGCCCTCGCCCTGTGCATCTGGTGCATCTGGTTCTTCCGCGACCCCCAGCGCGCCATCCCCGCGGGTCCCGGCCTCGTCATCTGTCCGGCCGACGGCGTCGTCTGCCTCGTCGGCCCCGCGTCGCCGCCGCCCGAGATCGGCCTTGGCGACGCTCCGCGCGACCGCGTCTGCGTCTTCATGAACGTCTTCAACGTCCACGTCAACCGCGCCCCACTCGCCGGCGTCGTTGAGAAAGTCGCCTACCGCCCCGGCGCCTTCTTCAACGCCTCCTTCGACAAGGCCAGCGATCTCAACGAGCGCATGAGCCTCCTCATCCGCACGCCCCGCGCCGGCGCCATCGTCGTCGTGCAGATCGCCGGCCTCGTCGCCCGTCGCATCGTCTGCCGCGTCAAGGAGGGCGCCTCCCTCCGCGCCGGCCAGCGCTTCGGCCTCATCCGCTTCGGCTCGCGCGTCGACATCTACCTCCCCCCCGGCTCCGCCATCACCGTCAAGGTCGGTGATCGCGTCAGCGCCGGCTCCAGCGTCCTCGCCACCGTCCCCGATTCCGCCCAGCCCACAGGAGCCCCGTGATGTTCCTCAGGCTCGGACCCCGCAAGCGTGAGATGCCCGTCGCGGCACTCATCCCAAACCTCCTCACCACCCTCGCCCTCTGCTCGGGCCTGGCCTCCCTCCACTTCGCCCTCATGCCCAACTGGGAAAAGGCCATGGGCGCCCTCGTCCTCGCAGGGATCTTCGACTTCCTCGACGGCGGTGCCGCACGCCTCCTCCGTGCCTCCAGCCAGTTCGGCGCCGTCCTCGACTCCCTCTCCGACTTCCTCGCCTTCGGCGTCGCCCCCGCCCTCATCCTCCACCAATGGATGCTCGAGAAGCAGGGCGCCCTCGGCCTCGCCGCCGTGATGACCCACGCGCTCTGCGCCGGCCTCCGCCTCGCCCGCTTCACCGCCGCCGCCGCCCAGCCAAAGGAAAAGGCCAGCACACCAAGCCCCTTCTTCGTCGGCATGCCCACCCCCGCCTCCGCCCTCGCCGTCCTCATCCCCGTCATGCTCAGCCAGTCCGAAACCGTCCGCTACACCCCGCCCGTCTGGGCCGTCACCGGCTTCACCTTCCTCATCGGCGTCCTGATGATCAGCCGCATCCCGATGTTCTCCCTCAAGCGCCTCCGCGTCAGCCGCCAGGCCCTCGCCCCCATCATGGTCGGCGTCGGACTCCTCGTCGTCGCCTTCGCCAGCGACGCCTGGCTCACCCTCTCCTGCCTCGCCGCCGCATACGTCCTCTCGGCCCCCCTCGCCTGGTACATGCGCCAGCGCCAGCGCACCCTCCAGAGCGAATCCCGCGCCGCCGCTCCCGCCGACACCGCCCCCGCCGAAGTCGCGCCGTAGCCCCCGCGCACTTCCCAAAACAAGAACGGGCCCGGTCGATCTCGACCGGGCCCGTCGCACTTCACATTCTCACACGCGGACCCCGCCCGGCAACTCCGGGCGGCCATCCCGCTCACGCGCGGCGGCGGCGAGCCGCAACCAGACCAGCGATGCCCGCAAGCGCCAGAGCGCCAGGGGTCGGGATCACGTTCGCGCGGCCGGGCGTCAGGAAGTCAAAGCC
>CAZBXF010000049.1:0-19833 GCA_964495635.1 uncultured Phycisphaeraceae bacterium | reverse complement strand
AGACCTCGGTCGAGATCTCAAGCAGCATCGGCCCCGCCGGCGCACGCTGCGTCCCAGGGTCAAGCAAAGGCGCAGCGCCAAGGGTGTGGTCACTGCTGGCCGGATCAGTCTGGAGTGAGCGTTCGGACATGCGGGGACTGTACCAAGGGGCGACAAGTCGAGCCGCCGAACTGCCCTGTTCATCCGGAATCCTGACCCCCTCCTCAACCTACACTCGCGCGTGCCAAGCGATACCACCTCCCCCCACGCCGCCGCCCCCTCCCTCTCCCCCTCGCAGGTCCACCGGATCGAGGTCCGCACGCAGGCGGGCCACGATGATCCGCGTGCCGCGGCGGTCCTGCGCCATGCGCGCGAGATGGGCCTCACTCCCTCCGCCGCGGCGTCGGCACGCGTCTATCTCATCGAGGCACCCCTCTCAGCCTCCGATCTCGCCAAGGTCTCGGCGAGGCTGCTTGCGGATCCGGTGATTGAGTCCAGCACCGTCGGCGCCGCCCCTGCCTCCGGCCAGATCGTCGAGGTTCATCCGCTGCCGGGCGTCATGGATCCCGCGGCACAGTCCGTGCGTGAAGCGATCCGCGCCCTGGTCGGCATCGACGCCACCATCTCTACCGGCGTCCGCTACGACATCACGGGCGTCACGCCCGAGCAGGCCGCCACGCTCGCGCGGACCAAGCTCGCCAACCCGGTCGTCCATCAGCTCACCAGCGGCCCCTTCCATCCCGCTGCGCTGCCGCATGGCGAGCCCACACCCTTCACGCTCCGCACCGTCTCCATCCGCGACCTCTCCGAAGACGCCCTCGTCCGCTTCTCCCGCGAGGCCCACCTCTTCATGTCGCGTGATGAGCTCCTCGCACTCCAGGCACACTACCGCGACCTCGGACGCGAACCCACCGACATCGAGCTCGAAACCATCGCTCAGACCTGGAGCGAGCACTGCGTCCACAAGACGCTCAAGAGCACGATCCACTACCGCAACGAGGCACCGCCGCCGCAGGCCGCGGCCCCTGCCGCAGCAGGCGCAACGCCCGCGGCCCACCCAACCCCGCGCCCGCCGCAGGTGCGGGTTGACTTCGCCTTCACGCCCACCGGCCGCGCCGCAGACGCACCTCCATCCCGCGAGCGCCCCGCGGACGCTGGCCAATCCGAAGCTCCCGACACCAGCGGCCACGACGCCATCGACTGGAACGATCGCCCCAACCACGAGGTCCACGCCGACGGCTCCGTCACGATCAAGAACCTCCTGAAGGCCACCGTCGCCGCGGCGACCTTCGAGCTCATCGACGAAGGCGTCGACTGGGCACTCTCGGTCTTCAAGGACAACTCCGGCGTCGTCGAGCTCGATGACGACTACGCCGTCTGCATCAAGGTCGAGACGCACAACCGCCCCAGCGCTATCGAGCCCTACGGCGGCGCCGCCACCGGCATCGGCGGCTGCATCCGCGACGTCATCGGCACGGGCCTTGGCGCCAAGCCCATCGCCAGCACCGATGTCTTCTGCGTCGCCCACCCCGACCGTTGGGCCGACACCTCAACCTCGATCACCACGAGCGCACACCCACTCCCCCCACTGGCCCCACTTCCTCCCGGCACGCTCCACCCGCGCCGCATCCTTTCCGAGGTCGTCGCCGGCGTGCGTGACTACGGCAACCGCATGGGCATTCCGACCGTCGCCGGCGGCGTCCACTTCGACGATCGCTACATCGGCAACCCGATGGTCTACTGCGGCTGCGTGGGCCTGCTGCCCCGCCATCTGATCCACGGCAAGGTCCAAGCGGGCGATCGCATCATCGCCCTCGGCGGCCGCACAGGTCGCGACGGCATCCACGGCGCCACCTTCTCCTCCGCCGAGATGGAGTCCACCCACAAGGACGAGTTCGCCCACGCCGTGCAGATCGGCAACGCCATCGAAGAGAAGCGCGTCCTCGACGCCATCCTCCGCGCCCGCGACTACGTCCACCCCATCGGCGGCCAGCCGCGTCCGCTCTACAACGCCATGACGGACTGCGGCGCCGGCGGCTTCTCCTCCGCCGTCGGCGAGATGGGCAAGGACCTTGGTGCGCAGGTCGATCTCGAGAAGGCGCCGCTCAAGTACGCCGGCCTCACGTACACCGAGATCTGGATCTCCGAAGCGCAGGAGCGCATGGTCCTCGCGGTCCCCGCCCAGAACCTCGCGGCGCTGGACGCGATCTGCACCGAAGAAGGTGTCGAGTGGGCCGATCTGGGCGTCTTCGGCACGCCGAACGCCGACCTTGTGCTCCGCTACCACAACACCGAGGTCGGCCGACTCTCGATGCACTTCCTGCACGAGGGACTGCCGATGCCGACGCGCGAGGCCGTCTGGCGAGGAGCCTCAGGCAAGCAGGCAATCAGGCAGGCAGGTAAGCAGGGGGAAGGCGATAGCAACAAGTCTGTTGGGGAGCTGCTCTCCGCACTCCTCTCACACCCTTCCATCGCGAGCAAGCACTGGATCATCCGCCAGTACGACCATGAGGTGCAGGGCAACACCGTCGTGAAGCCCCTCGTCGGGCCCGGCGGGCGTGGCCCCTCCGATGCCAGCGTCATCGAGCCCCGCCCCGGCACAGGCCGCGGCATCGCCCTCTCGCAGGGACTCGCCACCAGCATCGGCGATCCCGCCCTCGGCGGCGATCCATACTTCATGGCCCTCGCCGCCATCGATGAGTGCGTCCGCAACCTCGTCTGTGTCGGCGCCAACCCAAACCGCATCGCCATCCTCGACAACTTCTGCTGGCCGAGCTGCGAGAAGCCAGAGAACCTCGGAGCCCTCGTTCGCGCCGCAGAAGGGTGCTACGACGGTGCCAAGGCCTACCGCACGCCCTTCGTCAGCGGCAAGGACTCCCTCAACAACCAGCTCCGCTACACCGACCCCGCCACCGGCGAGGCCCGCGTCGTGGAGATTCCCCCCACGCTGCTCATCACTGGCATGGGCCAGGTCACGAACCTCTCCCGCTGCGTCACCATGGACGCCAAGAAGGACGGCAACCTGCTCGTACTCGTCGGCTCCACCGGCCGTGAGATGGGCGGATCCTACTTCCAGGAACTCAATCCAGCCCACCACTGCTTCCGCAGCGATCCGCACGCCTCTCACCTCCCCAGCGTCGATCTCACCACCGGCCCACGCACCGCGCGGGCCGTGGCCCAGGCCATCAGCAACGGCCTCATCGCCAGCGCTCACGATTGCTCCGATGGCGGCATGCTCGCCGCTGTCGCCGAGATGCTCATCGCCACGACCGGCAACGCCCCCGACGCTTCCGGCCCGGGCCCCGCCGGTGCCGGCTCGCTCCTCGCCGACCTGCTCAGTGGCAAGGGAACGACGCTCGCGCCCCTGGGTGCCGAACTCACGATCGACCCCGACCACCTCGAGGTCGAACAACTGGCCTTCGCCGAGACGCCAAGCCGCTACCTCCTCGAGATCGCTCCCGAGAACCTCACCCCTCTCAAGACCCTGCTCCGAGACGAGGGCGGCCTTCCCTTCATCGTCCTTGGGAAGCTCACAAGAACAGGCCGCCTGACCTGGAACCACGCCGACCTCGATGCCAGCGTCGAGGACCTCAGCGCCGCCTGGCGCGGCCCGCTGGACTGGTGAGACCCATGCCGTTCCGACGACCAACTCAGCCTGGCCGACCCACCGGAGGCCCCCCGCCGGGCCCACCAGGGCCGCACGCCACGGGCCCCCGTCTCAAGGCCCGCCTCGCGCGGGTCGTCGTGATCTCCGGCGGTGCCGCCAAGGGCGCCTTCGGCGGCGTGCTCGCGGCCCACATGCTCCACATCCACACGCCCCGTGGCGTGGCCATGACTCTTGGTGCCGCCGCCGGCGTCGTGACCACCTCCTTCATGACCATCGCGGCCAGGAGCGCCTACGCCCGCCTCCGAAACATCGCACGCCGCCGCCGCCCTCAGGTCTGACGCTCCACGGGTACACTCAGCGCGACTCCGCGAGACCCCGCCATGAACACGCCCCCGCCGCTCGACTCCCGCACCAGCACCCCAGAGGCCCCGCCCATCACACCCGGGCCCATCCAGCAACCCGCCCCCACCCCGGACCGCCTCGAGGGCTACCACACCATCGCCGAGACCATCGGCGGCATCCCCAATCTCCGCGGCAAAGACAACGCATTCCAGGCGATCTTTGTCGCGCTCAGCATCGCCATCTGCGGCGGTCTCGGCGCACTCCTGGCCCTCACGGGTGCAGTGCCCGGTGGTGACTGGATCATCGGCGCCGTCGTCGGTGGCGTCGCCGGCCTCGTCGGCGGGACGCTCGTCAGCGGCCTCGTCCTCATGGTCATGGGATGGGTCCGCGCGAGCTCACGGAAGAAGTAGCCGTCTCGCAAAGACTCAGGCCAAGGCCGGCGCAGAAAGCATGATGCGCCGCACCATCGTGATGAACACTCCCGTCAGCACGAGGTTGAGCGCCAGCGAGAGCAGCGCCACCACAACAACCGGCCCGCCGATCCCGTACGCCAGCGACAGAACGATCACCCCCGCACCAACCTCGCCCCGCGGCCACATCGCCACGCACACCGCCAGCCGATCCCGCCAGTGCGCCTCCTTGCGATAGCAGAAGAGCGGGAACATCTTCCCGATGTTCGACACCACCGTCAGCACCAGCACGTGCATCGCAATCGCGCCCCACCCCAAAGCAGGCGTGTTCTGAGCCAGCGCGCCAACCGCCGCCTCCGCGACCCGCGCCGCCGCCTCCCCTACCACCGGCGGCATCGAAAGCCCAACCAGCACCATGAACACGCCCGAGACCGTCGCGAGCGCCAGCTCCTCAGACCGTGACTGAGAATGACCGCCGCCCGCATGCCCATGCCCTGAATCCAGAGCATGATCATCACTCGGTCGACGCAGGATGCACCCCAGCACGAACGCCGGCAGCAGCACCTCGATGTGGATCGGGATGTCGGGACTCACGGACTTGCTCGCCCAGTAGACAATCTCCGTCACCACCACGATCACCAGCGAATACCCCATGAACCAAGGCCACGTGACCGGCAGCCGCACGCGGTGCAGATACCGATACGCGATCGCCAGCATGATCGCCATCACCACAACGATGACACCCAGCTGCCACCGGAACCCCACCATCGCCATCTTCAGCGGGATCATCAGAAGCACCGTGTCGAGATCGTCGAAGATCGCCAGAATGCGGGCCTTGCGAAAGAGCCACGTGGACGCCAGCCCGGCCGCCGCGAGCATCGAAAAGAGCACCCCCGCCGAGGTCGGAGCCGCGAACCTCGACGCCAGCAGCGACTCCTTCCAGACATCCCACTGGCCCCACGCCTGCCGATCCACAAGCACAAAGACAAAATAGAGGCAGCACAGGATCCACGGAAACGCCGCCGCCGTCGCGGCCACGACGTAATCCCAGCCATACTGACGCAGGTTCCTCTTGTCGATATCGAACTCGAACCCCACGTGCGTCATGATGAACGCCAGCGCCACCATCGTGAAGAACTGGATGATCTCGTACCCGACCCGATACTGATCTCCAAGCAGCACCGGGGTGAACTGCGACGCGACCAGACCCAGGATCAGAAGCAACGAATAGATGGCAACACGCTTCATGCGAGCGGAGCCTATGCGACCTTCGCCGTTCCGGTGCCCGCGTGTCGTCAGCGGATCAGCAGCCACCAGTGCACGATCAGCGCCGGCCCAAGGATCGCCACCGCGCGCAGCGCATACCCGAAGAACGAGGGCATCATCAGCCCCGTGCGCTCGACAATCGCACGAACCATGAAGTTCGGCCCGTTCCCGATGTACGTCAGCGCGCCGAAGAAGACCGCCCCGGTCGAGATCGCCTCGAGCTGCCGCCGCCCCTCCTCGGTCTCGATCAGCGCCGCGATGCTCGCCTTGTCAACCTCCGCCGGCGTCACCGCAAGCTGAAGGAAGTTGAGATAGGTCGGCGCATTGTCCAGCACCGCAGACAAGATCCCAGTCGCAAAGTGAAACGTCGTAGGCGAACTCAGCCCCAGGCTCCCTCCCCGCGCCGAGAGGAAGCTCAGCGCCGGCATCATCGCAAGGAAGATGCCAGCAAAGAGGATTCCAACCTCTCGAACCGGCTCCCACGAGAACTCGTTGCGTGACCGAACCGCCGGTGACGCCAGTCGCAGCGCCACCAGCGCGAGCACGATCTGGATCGTCGGACCCGCCGGCACATGCACATGCAGGTACCGCTCCAGCATCGGATCCACAAACACCGCCAGCACGATCAGCCCCATCAGCACGAGGCTCACAGGCCTCGCCCGAACCCTGAGCCCCGGGAGGACCGAAGGCCGCACATACGCAGCCCCAAGCCGCGCTCGCACACCGCGCTCGACGAGCGTGTCATAGACAAAGAACGCCGCCAGCATCAGCCCCACCACCACAACCCAGCTGGGCCACAGGAACTTCAGCTCCCAGAAGAATGGCACGCCCTTGAGATACCCAAGGTACAGCGGCGGATCACCAATCGGCGTCAGCACCCCGCCGCAGTTGCTCACAATGATGATGAAAAACACCACGTGCAGCGGCTTGATCCGCCCCTCGTTCGCCAGCAGGAACGGCCTGATGAGCAGCACCGACGCCCCCGTCGTGCCAACCACATCCGCGAAGATCGCACCAAACGCCAGGAAGAGCACATTCGGCAGCGGCCCCGCCCGCCCTCGCAGCGAGATCAGGATCCCCGCCGCCGCAACGTAGAGCCCGCCAACCAGCGCGATGAAGCCGTAGTACTCAAGCGCGGCGTGGAGGATCTTCCCCGTGCCGTATGGCACGCCATCCCCGCTCCTCATCGCCACCAGGTAGTACGCCGCCACCAGCGACCCCAGCACGAATGACACATCCGGATAGTGCCGATGCCACCACCGCTCATTCACCAGCGGCGCCACCGCAATCGAGAGCAGCAGCACCACAAACGGCGCAATCGTCCACGGAGCGATCACATACCCACCCGACTCGGACACCTCTGGCGGCAGCGCAACACCGAGCCCCGCGCCAATCAGCGCGCCGGCCGCCGCCGAGATCGCCCACATCCGCGGCCCATGCCACAGGAACTTTCCCTCAACCGCATCATCGCCCTGCATCGCGCCTCGCTCTCCATCATCGCCAAACCCGCGGCCCCTACGGATAGTCCTGCCGCACCGGCCTGATGACGACATCCCCGACGTGCACCGCCGCCGGCTGCGAAGCCACAAAGCCAACCAGCCGAGCCACGTCCTCGGGCGCCAGCACCGGCCCGATCCGCTCCACCACCCCGTCGTACCACTTCGGGTCATACCCCGCCACACCCTGGAACTCGCTGGTCACAAAGCCCGGCGCAATCAGCGTCACCCGGATCCCCTTGGGCCCAAGCTCTCGCCGCGCCCCTTCAACGAGTCCATGCACGCCGAACTTCGTCGCGCCGTACATCGACGAGAAGGGAGACACGTGCTTGCCCACGATCGACCCGATCACGACGATGTCGCGCGCCCGTGCGAGCACCTTCTCAGCGCTCGGCGAGTCGCCATGCTGCCGCTTGATCTCCGCGAGCATCCGGTTCCCCGAAGCCCGGATCATCCGCGCCACGCCCATAAGGTTCGTCCGCACCATCTCTTCCCACTGCGCAGGGTCCGAGTCCATGACCGAGCCCTTGAGGCCGCGCCCCGCGTTGATGATGATGAGATCCGCCTCACGTCCCGGCTCGCCCAGCGCATCACGCGCCGTATCAAGCAGCCGCGTCACCACGGCATCATCCGAAGCATCCCCCGCAACGCCGCGGACATCCTCTTCGCCAAGCTCGGCCACCACATCGCGCAGCCGACCCTCCCGCCGCCCGTTGACAACGCAGAAGCACCCCAGCCCGACCAGCTCCCGCGCAACCGCCAGCCCGATGCCCGCCGTCGAACCCGTGACCACAGCGACACGATCTTTGAGTGGATACGTCATGCACCGAGGGTACTCCGCTCCAAGCGCCACCACACACGGTCGCATGCTTGCCAGGTTCGCACGCCCACGCGTCTCCCCTCCAGTCCCAGCTCGATGCCTCGATGCCTCCTGCCCAGATGCCTTCTTCTCGATCCAAACTCTCTTCTCCTCACCTCCGCGCCTCCGCGTTCGCATTTCTCCCTCCCAACACCTCCGTCTCTCTTCCCATCCCTCTGTCTTCCTCCGCGTTCCAAACACCGCCAGCCCGACTCGACCCCTTCCTCTCCCCCAGTGCCCAGTGCCAAGTGCCTTCCCCCGATACCCTCCGCCCATGCCAGCCGCGCCCCTCTTCGGCTCCCACCTCTCCATCGCCGGCTCCATGTGCAACGCCCTCACCGAAGGCGCCAGCCTCGGCCTCAGCTGCGTCCAGGTCTTCACCAAGAACCAGCAGCAGTGGAAGGCAAAGCCGCTCGATCCCGCGATGGTCGCCGACTGGCTCGCGCAGGTCGCCGCGCTGGGCTGGAACACAGGCGGCCCCGACAACCGCGGCGGCATCGTCAGCCACGCCTCCTACCTCATCAACCTCGCCTCCTGCAAGCCCGATCTCTTCACGCAGAGCCTTGACCTCATGACCGACGAAATCGAGCGCTGCGAGACCCTCGCGATCCCCTACCTCGTCCACCACCCCGGCTCCTTCGTCGGCTGGACGCGCGAGCAGGGCATCGCCACCATCGCCGCCGCCTACAAGCAGCTCTTCACGCGCACCCGCGGCTACAAAACCATCCTCTGCCTCGAGGGCACCGCCGGCGCAGGCTCCCAGCTCGGCGGCCCCTTCGAAGACCTCGCCGAACTCCGCGCCGCCATCATCGGCGCCACCGGCGAGCCCGCGCGTGTCGGCTTCTGCCTCGACACCTGCCACCTCCACGCCGCAGGCCACGACATGGCCACCATCGACGCCGCGCGAGCCACCCTCGACCGCTTCGACGCCCTCTGCGGCCTCGCCAACGTCAAGGTCCTCCACATCAACGACAGCAAGGGCAAGCTCGGCAGCCACCTCGACCGCCACGACCACATCGGCCACGGCTGGGTCGGCGGCGGCGCAACCCCGCACGCCAAAGAGGGCACCTACTCCGCTGCCAAGCTCAAGAAGTCAGGCTTCGCCACCGTCCTCCGCGACCCGCGTCTCGCAAAGGCTCCTCGCATTCTCGAGACGCCCAAGGGCACCAACGAGAAGGGCCGTCCCTGGGACGCCGTCAACCTCCAGAGGCTCAACCTGTTGAGCGAGTTCTGATCCCTCCCGGCCACCTCCCGGCTCCGTCGCGACCCGGCCACCCCCGACCAGCCAGCCTTGCGAAAACCGGCGCGATCCAGACCGTCTTGTGCAACGTACATGCCTCTCCGGGCCGATAACATCCCGGCCAACGAAGATCAGCCAGGAACACACCGGGAGCCACCGGCTCTGCCGAACCGAACGCAACCAAGCCTCGACCGATCGACGACGGAGGAATGAAACTCATCATGACCACCCCGGCCCACGAATCGAACCATCCCAGATCCGGCGCCGCCCATCGCTGCCTCGGTCTCGCGACTCTCGCGGCCCTCACCCTCTCGGTCGTCGGTTGCCAGTCCCTCGACAACGCCGCAAATCTCAACAAACGCCGCGAGCCCGCCAGGGTCGATCCTGCAAACTCAGGCCGCCCCCCAGCCCTGACCACCGGCGTTTCCCAGCCCCCCACCGCGGCCGCTCCAGGCGAAGACGCCGTCGGCCGCGGTCAGAAGCTCCTCCAGCAGGGCCAGACCGATGCCGCCCTCGCCGAGTTCGAGCGGGCCATCGCCATCAATCCGCGCCTGACCGTCGCCTACCTCCGCGCGGGCGACATCTACCGCGAACAGGGCGACTACGCCGCCGCCGAACGCAAATACGGCACCGCCGCCCAGGTCGAGCCAGCCAGCTTCGACGCCCAGTACCTGCACGGCCTGGCCCTCCAGCTCCTGAACCGCTATTCCGACGCCGTCCGTGCCTACATCCGCGCCCTCACCATCAACCCGCGCGACTTCAACGCGAACCTCAACCTCGCCACCACATACCTCCAGCTCGGCGAGCCCCAGCAGGCCCTCCCGTACGCCCAGCGCGCCGTCGAGCTCGATCCTCGCAACGCCGCTGCCCGTTCGAACCTCGGCGCCGCCTATTCCGCCCTCGATCGTCACGCGGAGGCCGTCGCCGAGTACCTCCAGGCCGCCGAGCTCGCGCCCCTCTCCGGTCCTCTCCTGCTGAACCTCGCCAACAGCCTCGGTCGCGCCGGCCGCTACGAGGAGATGGTCAACACCCTCGACCAACTGACACGCACCGAGCCCACCGCCGTCGCCTTCGAGCGCCTCGGTGCCGGCCAGTTTTACCTGCGCCGCTACCCCGAGTCGCTCGCCGCCTACCGAAAGGCCGTCGAGATCGACCCCAACCACTTCCCCGCGTGGAATGGCATCGGCGTCAACCTCATGAACCAGTGGATCTTCAGCGATCAGCGCGACGAGCCCGCCCGCCAGGAAGCCCTCGAAGCCTGGCGCCGCAGCGTCCAGATCGAACGCAACCAGCCCAAGATCATGGAGCTCCTCGGCCGCTACCAGCGCTAGCCGGCCGCATCATCGACGATCCGTGTGGGCCGCATACCCGGTCGCCTCGCCAACCCGGTGGATCGCCACCGTGTTGGTCCGCTTGGCCTGCCCCAGCGGCCGCCCCGCGACGAGGATGATCGCCTGCCCATGACGCGCCATCCCGCGCTCCAGCAGGTACTCATCCACCGCCTTGTTCCAGTCCGAGAGCGAGCCCGACCCCGGTGGCTGCTGGCAGATCGCCGTTACTCCCCGCAGCAGCGCCATCTGGCGGCACGACTTCTCGTCGCTGCTGTACGCCAGGATCGGCACCGTGAACCGGTTCTGCGACAGATACCGCGCCGTCCCCCCGTGCTCCGACCAGCACGCAATCGCCACCGCCCCCAGGTCCTGCGACATCTGCCACGCCCCGTGCGCCAGCGCCGCCGTACCCGCATGGGCCGCCGCCATGTGCGAGGGCGGCTCACGCCGCGATGGGCACTCCGCCATCGCCGCCTCAGTAGCCGCCGCGATCCGCGCCATCGTCTCCACCACCAGCGCCGGATGCTTGCCCGTGGCCGTCTCCGCCGACAGCATCACCGCGTCCGCTCCGTCAAAGATGGCGGTCGCGATGTCCGTCGCCTCCGCGCGTGTCGGGATCGGATTCTCGATCATCGTCTCCAGCATCTGCGTCGCGACGATGCACGGCTTGCCCTGACGCGCACACTCCGCCAGGATCCGCTTCTGCACCACCGGCACCACCGCGATGTCCATCTCAACGCCAAGATCCCCCCGCGCCACCATCACCGCGTCCGAGGCGCCCACAACCCGCACGAGGTCCTTGACGGCCTCCGGCATCTCCACCTTCGACACAATCGGGATCCACGCACCAGCCGTCTGGCCCGGCGCCTTGATCGTGGCAAGCAGGCTCCGCAGCTGCTCCACATCCTCCGCGCGCCGCACGAACGACAGCGCGAGATAGTCCAGATCATTCTCAACCGCCCAGCGCACGCACTCCACATCCCGATCCGTGATCGACGGCGCCGACAACTCGCTGTTTGGCAGGTTGATCCCCTTCCCCGAACTGATCAGCCCCCCCACCGTCACGCGGCAGCGAAGCTCGCCCCTCCCCGCGTCCGTCTCCACCGCCAGCATCCGGATCGCACCGTCGTTGATCAGCACCTTGTGTCCCGGCTGCACCTCGCCGATCAGAGGCTGGTACGTCACGGGCAGGACCGCCTCCATCGCACCAGCGCCGCCGCTCGTCCCCGCGTTCGCCGCCGCACGCATCGAAGCGACCTCGATGTCCCGCTTGAACACGACATCCTGCCCCGCCTCTACCCGGATCGCGCCGCCCCCGGACGGATGCGCCTCGCCCACGCCCGCCGGAACCTTCCCGACCCTGATCTTGGGTCCCTGAAGATCACCCAGGCACGCGATCGAGACGCCCATCTCCCGCGCCACGGTCCGCACCGTCCCCAGCCGCCGCGCGTGCGCTCCAAAGTCGCCATGCGAGAAGTTGAACCGGAAGACACTCACCCCACCGAGAATCAGCCGTCGCACCATCTCCGGCGAATCGCTCGCGGGGCCGATGGTCGCCACAATGCTCGTCAGGATCGAGGGCGTCGCAAGGTCACTGGTCGGGCTCGACATGCTCATGCCTGATTATCGGCACGCCGCGCCGCTCTTCGGTGTGGGATTCATGAAGACCAGCGTCCCTGAGGTCGGATCATGCCGCCTGGATCGGGCCTCTGGCGTCGCGAGCCACCCGCCCGTCACTCCGGCCGCAGCCCCGCCCTCCGCCCCATCGCGACCACCTCGTCGTACGTCTCCGCGAAGAACCGCGTGTACTCCATCTCAAGCACCGGCCTCCGCTTGGCATCACGCCACACCGCCGCCACCGCCGCGTACGTCTCAGGCGTGAAGGCCACCATCTCCCCCTTGATCTCGGTCTTTGGGAACGAGTAGAAGGCCGCCTCCATCTCCGCGAGCACCGCTGGCTGAATGGCCCCCTTCTCCGCCGCCGCACGCGCCGCGAGCAGCATCTTCCACGCCGCCCGCTGCTCACGCGCTGTATCGATCGCGAAGGCTCCCATCATGATCCCGATGGCGCTCCGCCACCCCGCCGGCTTCGTGTCGCTCGCGATCACAAACGGGTCGACCTGGTCGATCATGTGGGCCATGTACTTCTCGTACATCACACGCCGCACCGGCATCCGCCTCAGCTCACTCACCCGCGGACCCATCGCCTGCCCGTCCGGACCCTTCGGATTCTGCGCTCCCCGCCCCGAACGCTCCGACCAGAACTGCCACAGGCTCTGCGCCTCCTCCGTCAGGCAAAACCGCACGAACCGGCGTGAGAGCTCCGGACTCGGCCCGCCCCGCAGCACGCTCACGGGATCCGCGTCAATGAACGTCGCCCCCCGCGGATCCACGTACCCCACGCGTCCCTCCGAGGGATCCTGCCCCGGCAGCAGGATCGACTGCGCCTGCCCTCGACCATAGAAGTCGATCGCGAGCCCCGCCGCGGCCTCGCCCGCGCTCACATCAATCGGCGGCTTCGTCGACGAGTTCGTGTAGTACCGCGTGTTGGCCCCGATCTCCCTCAGGATCCGCCACCCTTCCTCCCACCCGGCGTTCGACAAGATTGCATCGATCGTCGTCGTCACCGACCCCGACTGCCTCGGATCCGAGAGCGCGATCATCCCGAAGTACCTCGGATCCGTCAGGTCCTTGAACGTCTGCGGCTCCGGCAGCCCCAGCCGCGAGAGAACATCGCGGTTGTACACGATTCCAAACCCAGACAACGCCGTCCCGATCCAGAACTGGTCCGGGTCATACAGCCGCGCCGCTCCGACCCTGTTCTCGCCGAACCACCCATCAAGTTCCTCCCGGGTGAAGCCCACCGGCTCCGACATCGGCAGCGCCACGTCCTTGGCCTCCGGCGAATAGTCCGGCGGCAGGTTCCTCGCGTCCCCCCGCGCCACCCTCACCTGCGTCTTGAGCCGACCATGGTCAAACGAACCTCCCCCCAGCATCAGATCAAAGTCCGTCGTCCCGGCCGGAGCCTTTGGATTCGCCGGATCCGCAAAGTCGAACGCACCCGCCCTCGCCCTGTAGTGCGCTTCCAGAACCTTGATGATCTCGCTCGTCCCGCCCGGCACCCGCCACGAGATCGCTACCGGCGAGCCGAACTCCCGTTCGTGCCACCGGCTGAACGCCTCCTCGAACTCCGCCCTGATCTGCGGCACGTGCGGCGTCACGATGATCAGCGTCGATGAGCCCGCCTCCCCGGCCCCACGCGACGACGCGCTCGGCCGAAGCAGCAGAGGCACGCCAAGGACGACAACCATCGCCACAATGAGAAGAACGCGCGAGGGCGTAATGCCGAACATGCGCGCAGTGTATGGTTCGCTCCCGCCTCGATGGTGACGCAGCCATCCCTCCGCAGGAGCCACCTATGACCACTGCAAACCACCCCTCCCAAACCTCCCGAGTCGCCCTCGTCACGGGCGGCAGCTCCGGGATTGGTCTCGAGACGGCTCGGCTCCTCGTGAAAGGTGGCTGGTCCGTCGCCATCGTCGGTCGCTCGCACTCCCGCCTTCACGCGGCCCAAGCCACCCTCGGCCCCGCCGCGCACCCCATCCCCGCCGACCTCGCCGACACCGACCAGGCCGCCTCCATCATCGACCGCTGCGTCGAGAAGTTCGGCCGCCTCGACGCCCTCGTCAACAACGCCGGCTGGTCACCCTCCGCCACCATCGCCCAGACCAACGCCTCCATGGCCCGCGAGATCTTCAACATCAACGCCGTCGCTCCCTGCATCTCAATCTCCCGTGCCTGGCCCATCTTCGAGCGGCAGCACGCCGCCACCGGCGGCATCGGCGGCGTCATCGTCAACGTCTCATCCATCGCCACCATCGACCCCTTCGAGATCCTCTACGCCTACGCCGCCGCCAAGGCCTCCGTGAACCTCCTCGCGAGGAGCGCCGCCAAAGAGGGCGTAAGGTGCGGCGTCCGCGCCTTCGCCGTCGCTCCCGGCGCCGTCGAGACCCCCCTCCTGCGATCACTCGTCAGCGAGCTCTATCTCTCCAAGGACAAGACCCTCGCCCCCGAGGCCGTCGCCAGAGTCATCCTCGAGTGCATCCAGGGCAAGCGCGACGACCAGAACGGCCAGACCATCCTCCTCCCAAGCCCGGAGTGACCCAGTCGCTCACCCGAGCCTCCCGGGCGGAACTCGCACCTCTCCCCATCCACTCCCTCGCCCCGAGGCCTCCGTCCCGGTAGAGTGGACCAATGCCGAAACTCCCCCGTCTGGCCTTCCATTGGTGGATCTTGCTCGCGCTCGTCGGCGGAGCCTGCCTGGGCCTCGCCATCAACGCCTGGTGGACGGCCGCCACATGGCAGTCCCTCGGCATCAACGACGCGCCGGCGTACCTCGCGCACGCCGCCGACCAGTCCGCCAACCCCGACCCCAGCCCCGCCGCCGCGATCATCCGGTTCTCTGCCGACCTCGCAAAGTTCATCGGCGATCTCTTCCTCCGCCTCCTGCGCCTCATGGCCGTCCCCGTCGTCCTCTTCTCCCTCATCGCCGCCGTCGCCGGCGTCGGCGAGCCAAAGCAACTCGGACGCCTCGGCGGCAGGACGCTCCTGGTCTTCGCGCTCACCGCCGTCATCGCAGTCATCATCGCCATCGCCATCACCAGCATCGCCCAGCCCGGCACCCACGTCTCGGACACCACCCGCACCGAGCTCCTCTCCCTCCGCGCATCCGACGCGCAGGCACGTGTCAAGACCTTCGGCGAGTTCGCAGGCCAGAACACCCTCTGGACCCAGCTCCTCGCCGCCTTCCCCGCCAATCCCTTCCGTGCCATGGCCGACGGCGAGATGCTCCAGGTCGTCACCTTCAGCATCCTCCTCGGCCTGGGGCTCCTGCTCGTCGCTCCGGCCCGGCGCGAGCCCGCCCTCCGCACCACGGAGGCCCTCGCCGAAGCTTGCCTGAAGGTCGTTGGCCTCGTGATGCGCATCGCGCCCCTGGCGGTCTTCTGCATCACCGCCCTCCTCTTGGCACGCCTTGGCCTCTCCGTCCTCGCCGCCCTCTCCGTCTTCGTCATCTCCACGCTGCTGGGCCTGGCCATCATCCTCTTCGTCCAGTACCCCGCCCTCATGATCGCCCTCACGCGCGGCCCCAGTCGCATGACCTATCGCCGCTTCTTCACCGCCATGGCCCCGGCCCAGCTCCTGGCATTCTCAAGCTCCTCCTCCGCCGCCACCATGCCCGTCACCATGGACTGCTGCGATCGCCTCGGCGTCCCGCGCCGCGTCTCGGGCCTCGTCGTGCCCCTGGGCACCACCATCAACATGGACGGCACCGCCCTCTATCAGGTCATGTGCGTCACGTTCCTCGCGCAGCTCTACGGCATCCCACTCTCCGTGCTCGATCACGCCACGATCGGCCTCATGGCCATCGTCGTCGCCATCGGCTCCCCCGGGCTCCCCGGCGCCAGCCTCGTTCTCATGGTCTTCATCCTCGAGGCCTTCAAGATCCCCGTCGAGGGCCTCGCGATCATCATCGCAGTCGACCGCCTCCTCGACATGGCCCGCACCGTGATCAACGTCAGCGGCGACGCCGCCGCCGCCGTCATCGTCGCCGGCAAAGACCTCACCGACAGGCCCACGGAGCCCGCATGATCCCGTCGACGCCCACCATGCCCCTCGCGCGTCTCCTCAGCATCCTCGTCTGCCTGGCCATGCTCAGCGGCTGCACGATGGATCTCGTCCCGCCCGACCTCACCTCGCTGGAGCGTCCCGCAGAAGTCCACATCATCAACCATGGCGTCCACGCCGCCCTCGTCCTCCCGCGCGACGAAGGCAACCTCGGCGAGTACGCCTTTGGTGAGTGGGAGTGGTTCGCCATGGAACGCAACCAGTGGTACCGCGCCTTTGGCGCACTCTTCATCCCCAGCGAGAGCGCCCTCTCCCGCCGCCTCTGGTCCGACGCGGAAACGCTGAAGTCCGCCTGGACTGGCCCGCACCCGATCCTCACCTTCCAGGTGGAACAGCAGAACGCACTCGCCCTCTCACGCGAGCTCGACGCCATGATCGCGGCGGGCCTCACCCACACCACCACCACCACCGACCAGCCCCCGCAGCCCCAGACCGTCGTCAATCGCGACGACACCGTCTTCGTCCGCCGTGACGAACGCTATCGCCTTGGCAACAACTGCAACCATGTCCTCGCACGCTGGCTCGAAGCCCTGAACGTCCGCGTCATCGGCAACCGAACCGTGGCCACCGTCCGCCTCCGCGATCAGGCCACGCCCACGGTCACGAGCGCCGCCGGCAGCTCCCCCGCCGCTCCTGCCGCCCCACCACAGCCGCTCCCTCTCAATCAGTAACGCAGGTTCCCCAATACCATCGACGACATGGCCTTCCTCCGCAACCCCGCCTTTGACTGCGACCACACACTCGCCGCGCGAGAACGCGCCCGAATGTCCGGCGCACCCATCACTCCCGCGCGCCCCATCATCATCCTCGGCGGCTGGCGTGCCCCGCGTGTGAGCCCCGCCTCCGCCGAGAGCATCCTCCGCCCGCTCGTCTCCGGCCGAAAGGACGACTTTCTCATCGTCTCCTACCCCGGCGCCGGCAGCGTCGAGTCCGCGGCGGAACACGCCATCGGCCGCATCGCCGCCCGCTTCCCCGGCCAGCGAGAGTTCGACGTCGTCGGCATCTCCATGGGTGGCCTCGTCGCACGCCATCTCGCCGCGCACCTCAGCCTCCCCGCCCGCCGCGTCTTCACCATGGCCACACCGCACCGCGGTGCCACGCTCGCAAGGTTCGTCCGGCCCGATACCGCCGCCCGCGAGATGCGCCCCGGCTGCGACTGGCTCCAGAAACTCGACGCCGCCCTCGCCACCGCCGACTACGAGCTCGTCTGCTATGCCACGCTCCGCGACTGGTGGGTCGGCGCACGCAACGCCGCCCCGCCCGGCCACACGCCCATCTGGCTCGATCAGGACACCCTCTTCGGCCGCTCACTCAGCCACTTCGCCATCAACCGCGACGAGCGCATCCTGACCGACATCGCCCGCCGACTCCGCGGCGAAGAGCCCCTCGCCAAGCCCGGCGAAGCACCGCCGATCAACTGATCACACGCCCGCCCGCTCACGCAGCCGCGCCACCGCCGCCGCACTCGCCGGGTCCGACCTCACCAGCCGTGTGCACGCCTCCCGCATGGCCGCGTCGCTCAGCAGCAGCACCGCCGCCGACGGCCCGGCCGGATGCGCCCCCGCCAGTCGCAGCAGCAGCGCATGGTCCGCCTGCCTCAGCCCCGCCGATCGCGCGAGGATCGAGAGCGTCCGCTGCGCCGCATCCCCCCCACCCCTCAGCCGCCCCACCCCAACCACCCGCGGCCACGCCCATCTCGCCGCGAAACCCACCGCCACAACAGCACAAGCCCCAGCCAGTGCCAGCACCAGCGGCGACGTCACATCCAGTCCCTCCGGCCCGATCAGCCACGCCGTCAGACCGCCCCTCACCTCCGTCGCCGGTGCGTCCTCCAGCACCAGCCCGACCGGTCCGGGCGCGTCCCCCGCCGGCGCCTCCCCCTGCGACGCGATCATCCCGCGCGCGACCAGCCCTTGAATCCCGCCGGCAAGCACACTCATGTTCCCGCGCTCCACGCACCACCCGTCGCAACCGAGAGCCGCGACACACACGCCGCCGCTCGCCGCCGCACGCGATCATCCGGGTCAAACGACGCCAGCCGCACCGCCCTTGCGGCCAGGACCGGCCAACCTGAACTTCCCACGCCGCTCGCCCCCCCACGCCGCGCCATCTCAGGCAGCATCCTCCACAGGACCCAAGAGCTCGCAAGCCTGTGCCCGACGCGATCGTCCTCGAGCATCGCCGCCAGCGCCTCCATCGCGACGTTTCGCTCCCCTCCCTCTTCAATCATCGCACGCAGCGCATTCGCCCGCACGCGGTGCCGAGGGTCAGACTTGAGCTCCACCAGCGGCGCCACAACCTCTCGTCCCCCCGCGGCGCCCTCCCCGCCTCCCGCGCGGCTCAATCGTGCGAGCGCCTCCACCGCGTTCGCACCCACCCGCGCATCTTCGTGCCCGATGAGCTCCGTCGCCGCGTCGCGCGCGACCAAAGCCGGAATCTCTCCAAGCATCGTCGCAAGGCTCGCCGTCAGCCGACGGGCCGCCGGCTCCCCCATCTCCCGCACACGCCCCAGCAATCCGAGAAGCGATTCCGACAGGACCTCGCCAAGCCCCATCCCCCGCACCAGCCCCACACACCGTTCACACTCCGCAAGGTCCGCCCCCGCCAGCCGCTCACGCAGCCCATCCAGCGTCGCGCCCGGGCTGGCGACCATCATCCGCCGCAGCGTCAGACGTTCCTGCAGCCCGCCCGGCGCAACCGTCATCTCCCGCTCATCCGCCGCGAACGCCCTCACGCTCGCGTGCGCCGACCGCGCCAGCCGCGACAACGTCGCCCCCCTCGATTGCCCCCCGGGCGTAGCCATCGCCATCCGTGAGAGCCCCGTACCCGCCATCGACCACCGCAGGAACGCATGCCGCGCCACCCGCTCCTCGTGATCAAACAACACATCGCCCAGAAGCCCGCCCCCGGCACCGCGTGCCAGCCCGTGCCGCACCATGGCCGAAGTGTCCGTCAGCAGCGGCGTCAGCGCCGCCTCTCGCCCCTCCGGCGTCACGCCCATCCAGTCCGCCATCCGCACCGCCCCCAGCCGCGCCGCCGGCCCCATGCGAGCAACCCCAGCAAGCGCACGCCCAGCGCTGCGCACCGATCCCGACCGCTCGCGCCGCGCCCGGGCCGGCCTCAGCAGCAGGTGCGAAGCACCCGCCGCGAGCTCGATGTCCGTCGCGCTCCGCGGCGCCAACAGCCGGTCGCTGCACGTCCGATGAAGCCCCGGCGCCGAGAGCCACTCCACAGCTCTCACGGCTGCCAGCGGAGCCGCGGTCGTCCGCAGCGTCGACCGAAGCAGGCCAAGCGTCGCGTCCTCGCTCCCCGTTCCCTCACGCTCGGCCCGCACCGCTCGCAGAATCAGTCGGCCAGCCTCCGCGTCCCTCCCGGATCGCCCAGCCAGAATCGCCGCGACCATCAAGTCCCGGCGCGTCCCCGGAGAGCCACGCCCCTCCTGCCCGTGGATCGCCTGCGCGATCGCGCGGCACAGCGGCCCTGGCACCGGCGCGTCCTCCGCACCCCCCCGCGCCGCCTCCGCCAGTGGCCCATCCGCCACAACACTGCCAATCTCGACCCCACGCTCCGCCAGTTCAGCCGCAGCCGACATCAGCGACAGTCGCAGCAGCGACTCCA
>CAZBXF010000048.1:0-19948 GCA_964495635.1 uncultured Phycisphaeraceae bacterium | reverse complement strand
GGACGCAGAGTGGTCAAGGCAAGGAAAACAGAGAGAGGCGCTGAGCGCAATCAGGACGCGACGGCCGCGGGCCCGTTCGTTCCTTCCTCTTCATTCCTTGCTTCATGTCTTCTCTGTCTTCCTCCGCCAACCTCTGCGACCTCTGCGTTCAAGTAACGCCCCGCAAAGGCGAAGCGGTTTCTGAGCTCGACGCCTTTCGCCGCGGACTCGATGCTGGCCCACCCACACCCACTCACTCATCATCGTCCGTCGCGCGCTTCTTCTTCCCCTTGGGCGAGGGATCCGCCGGCTCAGCGTCGAAGTAGTCGTCCGCATCCTCGCTGAAGCGACCCGGGTCCACGACCTCCGTGTACTCGTCGCTGAGCAGCTCGTCCCCAAGAGCCTCGAACGCGCTCTCGTCGAACGGCTTGGCGCCGATGGTCCGCCCCGCAAGCCGCTGCCCGACACCCTTGCGGCCGGGCTTGATCCGGACCTGCCCATCGGGGCCTTCGGCCATGTCACCCTCGCGCTGCCGCCGCGCCCGAACCACGATCCGCATCGGAACCTCGCTGAACGGAAGCTCCTCGCGGAATCGGTTCTCCAGGAAGCGCAGGTAGTTGGGCCGGAACATCTCCGGGAAGTTGACCACCAGCGTGATCGTCGGCGGCAGCACGCCGGTCTGCGCGACGTAGTACATCTTCGCGAAGCGTCCCTTGAGGTCCGTCGGGCCGCGCTGCGCCACGATGGACCGCACCAGCCGGTTGAGCTTGCCCGTCGTGACACGCTGGGAGGACTGGTCCATCAGCTCAAAGGCAAGATCGATGGTCTCCTTGACGTTGAGGCCCGTCTTGCCCGACATGAACGCGATCGGCGCGTACCAGAGCCCCTTGAGCTCGGCCCGGACATACTCCTCGTAGACCTCGGGCGTGATCGGCTTGCCCTTCCGATCCTTGCGACCCTTCGTCAGGTCCCACTTGTTCACCACGATCATCGCGGGCTTGAAGGCCTTCTGCGCCATCATCGCAAGGTGCTCGTCCACCTGGCTGATCTTCTCGGTCGCGTCAAGAAGGAGCAGCACGATGTCAGCCCGGTCAACGGCCCGCTGGAGGCGATCCAGCGAGTACACGTCGATCATGTTCTGGAAGCTCTTCTTCTTCCGCAGGCCCGCGGTGTCGATGGCAACCAGCGAGCGGCCGTCGAGCTCGAGGCGCACGTCAACCGCATCGCGCGTCGTGCCCGCAATCTCGCTCACGATCATGCGGGGCGCCCCCGCGAGCGTGTTGACCAGCGTCGACTTGCCCGCGTTGCGCTTCCCGACGATCGCCAGCATGAGGTCCGCGTGCGGACGCTTCTCCTTCTCGCCCTGCGCGGGCAGAAGGTCGTAGACCGTCTCCATGAAGTCGCGCCGGAAGTAATTGGTCTTCGCCGACACCGGGATCGGCTCGCCAAACCCCAGCGCGCTCAGCTCGTGCGCGTGCAGCTCCCACTTGGGTCCATCGACCTTGGTCGCGACGACGCGGATGGGCGTCGGCACGCTCGCCTCCGCCGGTCCCTCGCTCCCCTCCGGCTCCCCCGCCTTGCCCGCACCGGCGCCCTTCCCGGCCCTGGCCTTCTTGTCCTGCTGGGTCTTGGAGCCGCCGCGCCCCGCCGCCGGCCCCAGGCGGTGCTCACGGAGCAGTCGCGCAATCTCCTGATCCTGCGGCGTGATCCCCTGCTGCACATCCACGCAGAACAGAACCAGGTCCGCGTTGCCCACGGCCTGCTGGATCTGGAACTCGATCGAGTCGGTGAGCTTCGTGAGATCGTTGCCGATCTCGTCGAACTTCGCGCCCTGCGCCACATACACGCCAAAGCCGCCGGTATCGACGAACTCGATCGCCTTGGTGTCCTCGCCCTTGGTGGGCCCCTCGACCTCGACGATGGCGGTCACGCGGTCACGCGTGGTGCCGGCCGACGGATCCACAATGGAAACCTTGGCCCCCGCGATCATGTTCATGAGGGAGCTTTTGCCGACGTTGGGCCGGCCGACGATCGCGACGCGAGGAATGGGCATGGCGATAGGGTAGGTTCGGGAATTCAACTTCCTAGCTTCCTCCCCCGACGCGGGCGGGATAATCCAGCCTGTGGAGCAGACGCCCGTCATCGTGGGTCCGACCGCCGGGGGCAAGACGGGCCTCGCCATCGCCCTCGCGAAGGCCCTGTTCGCCCGTGGACAGCCAGCCGAGGTCGTGACCGCCGACGCCTTCCAGATCTACCGGGGAATGGACATCGGCACGGCCAAGCCAACCGTCGACGAGCGGTGCGGCATCGTCCACCACCTCCTCGATCTGGTGGGGCCAAGCGAACGCTTCACGGCCTCGGAGTGGCTCGTCCACGCCAAGGCCGCGATGGCGGACTGCCGCCGGAGGCACGTCGTCCCCATCGTGGTGGGGGGGACGCATCTGTACGTCAAACTCCTCCTCGACGGCATGTTCGAGGGGCCAGGTGCAGATGAGGCGCTGAGGGAGGAACTGCGGGCTCTGGAGCCGGCAACCCTCCGCGCAGAGCTCGAGCGGGTCGATCCCGACGCCGCCGCACGCCTCCATCCCAACGACATTCGCCGGACCATCCGAGCGATCGAGGTCTTCCGCCTGACCGGCGTTCCCATCAGCCGGCACCAGTCCCAGTGGGACCGGCCCTCGCCAGCGGAAGGCGCCGCGCCCTCAGACTTCAGGCTGATCGGTCTGGACTGGCCGACAGACCTCATCAACCGCCGCATCAACGCCAGAGTCCGACTCATGATGGAGCGCGGCCTGCTCGACGAAGTGCGCCGGCTCAGAAGCGCCGGAGCGTTCGAGTGTGCGGCCGGGCAGATGAACCAGGCCCGCGAGGCGCTGGGCTACAAGCAGCTTCTCGCTCACCTCGAAGGACGCTGCACCCTCGATGAAGCAGTGGAGCGAATCAAGATCGACACCAGAAGGCTGGGCAAAGCCCAGCGGACCTGGCTCAGGAGGCTGCGAACCACGCCAAAGAGCGTGTGGATCAACGCGGCGGAGGTGGGGGAGGGAGAATGGGTGGGGAAGGCACTCGGAGAAGGCACGAGGTACTAGGCACTTGGTACTAGGGGAGAGGCATTCGAAGGGCATCGGAGGCACTTGCCATTCGTGGCTCGGCATTCGTGGTTCGGCATTCGTGGAGAGGCGTGCCGATATGTGGCCCTGTCTTCGTCTGGTCGAATGCCGAATGCCCAACCACAAATGCCTCTCTCCGCACGCGGCATCGAGTTCAGGAGTTCACAGTGGCCGGCCGCAAGCACCGAACCAGCGTGGACGACGGCCCGCCCCCGGGCGTCGTCATCGGCGCGCCGGGCGTCTTCGAGGGGTACGTGCGCCGGCACATGTGGGTCTTCTACGTGCTCTTCCTCGTGAGCCCGCTGCTGGCGATGCTGCTCTTCGGTCTGTCGATGGGGCTCGCGACGCTGTTCGTGCCCCCGCTCATCATGGTGGGGCTGCTGCTGGGCACCTGGGTCGTCGTCCGCCAGCGCGAGCTCAGAACGCTCCGAGCCATCCGATTCCGGCGGTGCCTCATCTGCCGCTATGACCTCTCCGCAAGCCCCGAAGAGGGCATCTGCCCCGAGTGCGGCGTCACCTACGAGGGCAAGATGCTCGAGAAGTCCTGGCGGTACACCTATGACGAGGTGCTGGAGGAGCAAGGCACCGGGCCATAGGCGCCCGGCACCGGAGGGGTAACCGAGAGGGCCTCCGCCACTTGTGGGAGGGCATTCGCGAAAGGCGAAGTGCGCGAGGTCCGCATCTCTGCGTGGCCGAAGGCGCACGGCAAATCCCGCGTAACTGGCCCGCGGATCACGCTCATCACCGCACTTTATACGCAATTTGTTCGGTACTTCCCGGCCCCCGCCGCTTGACTTACCCCCCTGACCCGTGCTTTCCTTGCGGGTAGCAGCGGGCGGGCGCCGGGACGTGTCCCGGGCGTGCCTTGCGTCGCCGCGACCTCACATGGCCAAGAAAACCGCTGCCAAGTCCGCCGCCAAGCCCCGGAGCCGGGGTTCTCAATCTACTGAGAAGGCGGGTCCAAAGGCCGGCGGCAAGCCGAAGGCACCAAAGGGTGAACCCGCGCCATTCGACGCGGGCGAGCCCGCCGAGGGTGGCAAAGTCGCGACCAAGGCCCCGCCCAAGGCCGGCGTCGGCGGCAAGCGCTCGCCAAGGTCATACAAGAGCGCGTACGTGCCGGGCTCGGGCAAGGACCGGCACCTGGTGATCGTGGAATCGCCCAGCAAGGCCAAGACGATCAACAAGTACCTCGGCCGCGAGTACCTCGTGCTCGCGAGCGTCGGGCACGTGCGCGACCTTCCCAGCCGCAACCCCAAGGGCGTGAAGAGCCCCGTGCCGGGCGTGGATCTCGAAAAGCGATTCGAGCCCACATACGTCGTGAGCGAGGGGAAGGAGCGGGTGATCTCCGACCTCAAGCGCGCCGCCAAGGAAGCGACGAGCACGGGGCACGAGGTCTGGTTCGCAACGGACTTGGATCGCGAGGGCGAGGCAATCGCGTGGCACCTCGCGCAGGAGCTCGGCATCGCTTCGTCGCGTGCGAAGCGCGTGGTCTTCCCCGCCATCACGAAGGCCGAGATCGAGAAGGCCTTCAAGAACCCGCACCCGATCAACGAAGACCGCGTCAACGCGCAGCAGGCGCGCCGCATCCTCGACCGCATCGTGGGGTACCAGGTCTCGCCGCTCCTCTGGAAGAAGGTCGCCCGCGGGCTCTCGGCGGGCCGCGTGCAGAGCGTGGCGGTGCGCGTCGTAGTCGAGCGCGAGCGGGAGATCCGCGCCTTCGTCCCCGATGAGTACTGGGCGATCTCCGCCGCCTTCACCGACGCGCTGGCAAAGGCGCCCGGCGTCGCCGCGGCGTTCAGCAAGTTCCTCGCGACCCCCGTGCCGGGCCGCACGATGAAGGACGGCTCGGTCGGTCCCGAGACGCGCCCGACGCAGAAGGCCCAGAACATCTGGCTCGGCGAGAACGGCGCCTTCCGGGCCGAACTCGTCGACGTCGGCGGCGAGAAGTTCGAGCTCGGAGTCGCGGCGACCGCGACAAACCTCAAGAGCGCAGCAGAACAGATCGCCGAGCGCTGCGCCGTGGTCGCGAAAGCCGTGGGCATGCGGAACATCCGCGTGGACGTGCGCGAGGACCCCAGCGGCAAGGGGCCGGCGAGATACCTCCGGACGATCTCGGGCGACATTGATCCATCAACGAAGTACGCGATCGAGTCGATCGAAACCAAGCGCACCAGCAGCCGCCCGCCGCCGCCCTTCATCACGAGCACGCTGCAGCAGGCGGGCGCGAATCGGCTCGGGTTCGCATCGCAGCGGACGATGCGCACGGCCCAGCAGCTCTACGAGGGTGTCGACATTCCCGGCGAGGGACCCGTCGGTCTGATCACGTACATGCGTACGGACTCGACGAACATCTCCGGCGAGGCCCTGAACGCGCTCCGCTCGTACATCGGCAAGCGTTTCGGCGACAAGTACCTCCCCGAGAAGCCCAACTTCTTCAGCAGCTCGAACAAGGACGCGCAGGAAGCCCACGAAGCCATCCGCCCCACAAACGTGGAGCTGACGCCGCAGAAGGTGGCGCGGGCCCTGAACCCCGATCAGCTCCGGCTCTACACGCTCATCTGGGAACGCGCAGTCGCGTGCCAGATGACGCCCGCGCAGTGGGACTCGACCGCGATCACGATCAAGGGCGGCACCGACGCCGCCCGCCCCTGCTCATTCCGCGCGACGGGCCGCGTGCTCGTCTTCGACGGCTTCTACAAGGTCGCCGGCGTCCCGCAGAGTGCCGATGAGCAGACGCTGCCGCGCGTGAGCGAGAAGCAGCCCCTCGCGCCAGTCCACGCCGACGCGCAGCAGAAGTTCACGAGCCCGCCGCCGCGCTACACGGAAGCAAGCCTGATCAAGATCCTGGAGCAGGAAGGCATCGGCCGCCCCAGCACGTACGCCTCGATCATCTCCGTGATCCAGGAGCGCAACTACGTCGAGAAGCTCGAGGGCCGCTTCTACGCGACCGACCTTGGCGAGGTCGTGACCGACAAGCTCATCGAGGCCTTCCCCGAGATCCTGGACGTCGGCTACACGCGCGAGATGGAAGAGCAGCTCGACAAGGTCGAGGACGACCACCTCGACTGGGTCGAGATGCTCCGCAAGTTCTACGGCCCCTTCAAGAAGCAGCTCGCCCTCGCAGAGACCGAACTCGTCCACGCCAAGGCCGAGCAGACGCCCGCGCCGCCCGAGTACACCTGCCCGACATGCGAGAAGGAAGGCCGCGGCAAGAGCCCGCTGGTCTACCGCTTCGGGAAGAACGGCCGGTTCCTCTCCTGCTCGCGATTCAACGAGGGCGTCTGCAAGTACGCAAGCCCGGTGGATCGCGAAGGCAAGCCCCGCCCCGCCGCGGCAACAGTCGATGTCGCATGCCACAAGTGCGGCAGCGCGATGACCAAGCGCGTCGGCCGCTTCGGCCCATTCCTCGGCTGCTCGATGTACGCCGACAAGGACAAGCCCTGCGACGGTCTGCTCAACCTCGACAAGAAGGGACGCGTCGAAGCACCGAGCGTCAAGCCCCTCACGACGGAAGTGCCCTGCGCGATCTGCGAGGCGGCGCTCTACCTGAGAACAGGCGTGCGCGGCCCATGGCTGAGCTGCTCCAGATTCCCCAAGTGCCGCGGCCGCGGCAAGTGGGCCGAGCTGCCCGAAGCACAGCGCGAAGCACTCGAGCTCGCACTCGCAAAGCACGAGGCAGAGAACCCCATCCCGATCATCCGCACGATGTCCGGCAAGGCGCTGACAGACGCAAAGGGCAAGCCCCTGCCCGACGCAAGACCGGTGGGCGGCGAGCCGGAAGAGAGCATGAGCCTCGAAGCGCTGGCGGACGAGGTTGGGGTGTAGTCCGCCGGAATCGCGTGCAGAGCGGGGATTGCCATGCCAGAGGTCCTCCGCGTCGGTTCGCTGGTTTTTCTTCTAATCCAACGAAGGGCAGGAGCCTCGCCATGTTCATGTACGGCGTGGATCCGGCAGTGCCGATGCGACTGGCAAATGGTGGCTCTAGCCGGTTGTGATGGCGTACGCGGACGGCTTTAATGTTCGAGAACGGACCCGGATAGAGTCCATCATCCGCGAGCGTCAGCAGGAGCTCCTCGATGCGTGGAACAAGCACTTCGGCCAGTCCTGAAGCCTCGCAGGCTCGCGCCGTCGATGCCCGTGTCGCGCGCGTCGGTGGTGAGCCCGTGCTCGTGGTATCGCTGCGCGATGGGCGATTGCTGGGGCTTCCGCTCTGGCTCTACCCGACGCTCCATGGTGCCACGCCCGCGTCGCGAAAGCGATGGGAGCTCATCGCGGGCGGGCGTGGGATCCGCTGACCCGAGCTTGACCTTGACCTCTCGGTCAACGGAATGCTCGCGGGCACGCTCGACCTGACGCGAAACGCGAGAAAGGTCGCGAAGGCCATGGATCTTCGCGCCTATGCGCGTGCGCTGTCTCACCGTCGAACGATCCGACGCGCGGGCTGAGCTCAGTCCTCCTCCAGCGTCTTCTTCCGCCGCAGCACATGGTGGTAGTGCTGCGCAAACCGGTGCGCCTCGTCGCGGATCGCCTGGCAGAGCTTCAGTGCAATGTTGGTCCGGGGAAGCCTGATCGGCTCGGTGCGCTGCTGCACATAGATCAGCTCTTCCTTCTTCGCCAGCGAGATCACCATCGGCGGCTTGCGATCCAGCAGCGCGAAGGCCTCGAGCGCCGCGTGCAGCTGCCCCAGCCCGCCGTCGATGATGATCACATCGGGGTACAGCTCCTGCCCGTCGCCCGCCTCGCGATACCTGCGGCAGACGACCTCGCGGATGCTCGCGTAGTCGTCGTTGCCCCCCTCGACGGTCTTGATGCGGTATCGCCGGTACTCGCTCTTGAAGGGCTTGCCGTCGATGAAGCAGACCTTGCTCCCCACCGTCTCGCCGCCCTTGAGATGGGCGATGTCGATGCACTCGATGCAGCGGATGGGCTCATCAAGCTCCAGCGTCTTCTGCAGGGCGCGCAGCGCCTTGTCCGGCTCGAAGATCATGCTCTCGGCCTCGGGCTGCCACCCGTCCGACATCTCGGCGCGGTCGCCGAGCTTCTCGATGGCCCGGAGCTGATCGCGCAGGGCCGCCGCCTTCTCGTACCTCCGCTCCGCCGCCGCCGCGTTCATCTCCTCGCTCAGCTCGCGAAGCATCTGGCTCCGCTTGCTCGTCAGAAACCTCGTAAAGCGATCAACATCCTCGCGGTACGGCTCCCTGCCGATCTTGTCGGCGCACGGCGCCGTGCACTGGTTGATCGAGTAGAGCAAACACGGCCTGAACCGCGCGTTGGCCGGGTCGTTGGCGATGATGTCCAGCTTGCACGTTCTGAACTTGAAGACGCGCTGCAGCATCGCAACGGCCTCGCGCAGCGCACTCGCGGAAGCGAAGGGCCCGTACACCTTCGCACCCTTCATCTCGGGCGCGATGCTCCCGTCCTCGCGCACGCCCGCTGGATTGCGCGTGACAAAGACGCGCGGAAAGTCCTCGCGCGTCGTGACGATGAGATACGGAAACGTCTTGTCATCCGTCAGCCGCACATTGAACCGCGGCCGGATGTCCTTGATGAGCCGGTTCTCGGTGAGCAGCGCCTCCCACTCGCTCTCGCACAGCAGCACCTCAAAGTCATGGACGTGCTCGAGCAGCTCCTGCTTCTTGCCGCCCAGATCCGCGGAAGGAACGAAGTAGCTCGAGACTCGGTCTGGCAGCGTCGCCGCCTTCCCGACGTAGAGGACCACGCCCCCATGGTCCTTCATGAGGTAGACCCCAGGCACCTTCGGAAGCTGCCGCGACTTTCCTAGCAGGCGCGCAAGACGCCCATCGCGCGACTCCGTCCCCCACGGGGGTGGCGCGTTCTTGTCGAGGAAGCCCTCGGCATCCGTGGTTGGCGGGATCGGATCGTCCGGCACGCATGACTCTACCCGCACCAAGGGGCACCGACCCGGGGGAAGTTCCACCGGCTCCGGGGATGTGCGGTTGAGTCGAATACCCGCTTTTCACACAATGAAGTCGTGATTTGGTGGCACGGAGCAAGTGATTTCGATGGCTCGCCGATGCTCGTCCCGACTCGTGCGACGCGGTGGGTGTCGGACGAGACGGGTCGAAGTTCTTCAGAAGTGAGCAACACCATGAACTGGATCAAGAGCCTCGGACTCTCGAGCAAGATCATCACGATCGTCGTCGTGCTCGTGCTGGCGCTCATCGTCGTGAACTTCTGGATCTTCATCCGCGGCTATCGCCACGACGCCGAGCAGGCGCTCTCCGCCAAGGCAGCCGCCTTCACGGCCGTCGCCGACGAGACCAAGAACCACACCAGCCAGCTCCAGGCCAAGGGTGCCTTCGATCGCGAGAAGCTCCTCGAGGAGGCCCTCGCCCACGTCAAGGGCGGGGGCAAGTACGTCGACACCCGCTTCTACCACACCATCCCCGTGGTGGCGGGCTGGACCGCGGCCCAGCAGGCGGCCCAGCGCGAAGGGCTCGAGTTCAAGATCCCGGCGTACGACGCACGCAACCCCGCAAACCAGGTCGACTCCACCAGCTTCCGGGGGCGCATGCTCACCGATCTGCAGGGTGCCGCCCGCCAGGGAGGCGAGGAAGTCCTCTCCCGCGTTGATCCCGAGACCAACTCGCTCCACTACATGCGCATCATCCGCCTCGATGAATCGTGCATGGGTTGCCACGGCGATCCCGCAAAGTACGACCTCCGCGACGCCGCAGGCAACTTCGACGGCAAGGACCCTCTGGGCTTCACGATGGAAGGCTGGAAGGCCGGCGACACGCACGGCGCATACGAGGTCATCATGCCGCTGAGCATCGTCGACGCCCAGGTCGCCGGATTCCTCCGCGAGAGCCTCATGGTGACGGTGCCCATCCTGCTGGTCGGGATCGTGGGCTTCGTCCTCGCGCTGCGTCAGCTCTTCGGCCGTCCGCTCGCCGGCCTCCTCGCGATCGTCACGGACCTCGCCGAAGGAGAGGGTGACCTCACCCGCCGCGTGAACATCGAGCGGGCCGACGAGATCGGCCGCCTCGCCGGCGGCATCGACATGTTCGTCGGAAAGCTCCACGGCATCATCGGAGAGGTCGCCGGCGCCACCCGCCAGGTGGCCAGCGCCGCGACCGAGATCGCCGCGTCCGCCGAGGAGATGGCCACGGGCCTCTCACGCCAGGAGTCGCAGACCTCCCAGGTCTCCGCGGCCGTCACCGAGATGACCGCCAGCGTCGTCGAGGTCGCCCGCAAGGGCTCCGACGCCGCCCAGGCCGCGGGCGAGTCCAACAAGGACGCCACACAGGGCGGCGAGGTCGTCGAGCGCACCGTCGGTGAGATCCGCGCCATCGCCAAGGACGTCGAGGAGTCCGCCGCCTCGGTCTCGATGCTCGGCAAGAAGAGCGAGCAGATCGGCCAGATCATCGAGGTCATCAACGACATCGCCGACCAGACCAACCTCCTCGCCCTCAACGCCGCCATCGAGGCCGCCCGCGCGGGCGAGCACGGACGCGGCTTCGCCGTCGTCGCCGACGAGGTCCGCAAGCTCGCCGAACGCACCACCAAGGCCACAGAGGAAGTCGCCTCGTCGATCAAGGAGATCCAGCACGAGACCTCCCGCGCCGTCCGACAGATCGGCGAAGGCAGCAAGCGCGTCGAGCGGGGTGTCGAGCTCGCCAACTCGGCGGGCGAGGCCCTCACCCGCATCACCGGAAGCTCGCAGCGCATGACCGGGATGGTGCAGGCCATCGCCGCCGCCGCCGAGGAGCAGAGCGCAACCGCGGAGCAGATCGCCCGAAGCGTGGAGCAGATCAACGCCGTGACGCGCGAGAGCGCCGACGGTGCGGGCCAGGCCGCCAAGGCCGCCGCGATGCTCAGCGAGCAGTCCGAGAAGCTCCAGTCACTCATCGGCCGCTTCAAGCTCTAGACCCCTCGCCGGACCACGAACGCCCCGGCACGTCCACGCACCCCCGAAGTCCTCAAGGAATTCGCGGGATGCGACATCGGGAAGGGTGCCGCTGTCAAGTTGGGCGGTCTGGGCGTCGATGGATGACTCCGGCGAGAGCTTCGCCTGCGAGTGTGGACTCTGCCTCGCGCGTGGGAACCGAGATGGCCAAACGTCGTGACGACAAAGTCCAGGAGCCCCCGCCACCGCCCTTCGGCGGCGTCGACTGGTCGCGCAAGACCGTCTTCACCACCGGCGAGGCAGCCGAGGTCTGCAACGTCAGCCAGCAGACCATCATCCGCAGCTTCGACGCAGGCCGGCTCTCGGGCTTCAAGGTGCCCGGCAGCAAGTTCCGCCGGATCCCGCGCGAGGAGCTCGTCCGGTTCATGCGCGCCAACGGCATGCCCCTCGAGGCCATCGCGGCCCGATCCACGCGCGTGCTGGCCATCTGCGACGGCTCGCTCGGCGCCGACCTGCGCCGCACGCTCGACGGCGCCGACGGCCTCGACCTCACCATCTGCGAGGACAGCTTCGAGGGTGGCCTCCTCTGCGAGCGACTTCGCCCCGCCTGCGTGGTGCTGGATGCTCTGGTCCTGGGCGACCGCCTGGCCCACGCCTGCCGCGCGTGCCGCGAGGGTGAAGGGAGCGAGGGCGTGCTGCTGCTGGTCGTCCGGAGCGAGCCCGTCGCCGGCGCGGACGGCGCCATCCGGGACGCCGAGGCCGAGCAGGTCGTCCGCTGGCTCGATCGGACCATCGGCATCGCAAGGCCCGCCGACGCGGTGGGCAACGCCCGGGAGCAGCGCTGATGGCCGTCAAGCCCGGAACCGTCGAGGCAATCCTGGCCAAGCTCGGCGAGCTGCCGACGCTGCCCTCGGTCGCCACGCGCCTCCTCAGCGCCGGCTCCACCGACAAGGCCGAGATCGACGAGATCGCCAAGATCATCGAGACCGACCCCGCCCTGACGGGCCGCATCCTCGGCCTCTGCCGCCGCGCCGACCGCGGGCTGGGCGACCGTGTCACAACCGTGAAGCGGGCCGTCGTCATGCTCGGCCTCGAGTCCGTCCGGGCCGCCGCCCTCTCCGTCTCGGTCTACGACACGCTCGGCAAGGACTCCGAGGAGGACCGCCGCCAGCTCGACGAGGCCAGCGCCGCCAAGGCCGGCGGCGGCGAGGGCATCGCCTTCGATCGCAACGGATTCTGGAAGTACTCCATCGCCGTCGCCTGCGCCGCCGAGCTGATCGCGGGCGAGAACGCCCGCCTCCGCATCGTCCCCGAGGAGGCCTTCCTCGCCGGACTCATGCACGGCGTCGGCAAGCTCGCCCTCGCCCATGTCCTGCCCCGTGCCTACGGGCAGGTGCTCCGCCTCGCCCAGATGCGCGCCATCGACGCGCCGCTCGTCGAGCGTGAGCTGCTGGGCATCGACCACCACGCCGCCGGACGCCGACTCGCCGAGCACTGGGGACTGCCCGAGCACGTCCAGCGCGTGATCTGGCTGCACGCCCAGCCCGACCTCTGGGCCGCCGCGGGCGAAGGCCCGGGGATGGTCAAGCTCGTCTCCCTCGCCCGCGCCCTCTGCCGACACCTGCACCTGGGAAGCAGCGGCGACTACGGCGTGCCCGACGCCGTAACGCCCCTCGCCGACGCGATGTCGATCCGGCGCGGCGCCCTCGACTCGGTCGTCGGCCCGCTCCACTCCGCAGTCTCCGACCGCCTCCGCGTCCTCGGCCTCGACGAGACAACGCCACCCGCCCTCCTCCTCGAGAGCCTCACCAACGCAAACCGCCAGCTCGCCCTCGTCAACGCCGCCATGCGCCAGCGCTCCCAGGCCGGACAGGCCCTCGGCATCATGCTCGGCGCCATCCGCGGCGTCGTCGCCGAGGCCGCCACCTGCGCCTCCGAGGGTGCCGCGGCCACCGTCGTCCTCGGCTCCGCCCGAAGGGCCGCAGGCCTGCGCCGCGGCGCCGTCGTCGTCACCCGGGGCGACACCGTCGCCCTCTGGTGCGAGAACGACACCGCCACTCGCGCCTTCACCGCCCCCTCTTCCCTCTGCGACGAGATCGCCGCCGGCGAGATCTCGACCTCCAGCCGCATTCTCCTCATCGGCGGCGTGGCCAGAGCCGCCGGACTCGACATCAGCGGCGGCAACGCCGCGGTCATCCTCCTCGGCCACGGCGCCTGCCTCGTCGGCGAGCGTGAGGCCGGCGCTCTCGGCGACGAACGGACGCTGAGGCCACTCGCCGAGGCCTGGGGAATGCTCATCGCCTCCGCCCGCGATCGCGAGCTCTCAAAGAAGCGGGCCGAGCGCCTCGGCGAGTCAGGCCGCGTCCTCGAGCAGCTCCAGCGCGCACTCGCCGAGCGGCCATCCTCCTCCGAATCGCAGGGCAGGTCGCAGGCACTCGCCCGCGCGGTCTCCGACCGCCTCCCCGTGATCGAGGGGCACGCCGCCATGCTGCGCTCACGCCGGCTCGAACCGGCCGACGCAGCCTCCGTGGAGGCGATCCTCTCGGCCGCCGCGATCATCGCGGCAGCCCAGAACCCGCCCACCTCCACCTCCTCGGTCCCCGCTCCGGCCCAGGCAGCAACCAAAGCGGCCTAGCCCTCACGGACCGCGCCAGCGCACAATTCGGCATAAACCCTCCACTCCGCCTCAACCGCCCTCCCACAGGGGCCGATCTCTCGAAGGCCCCACGGCCCGAGGACAACGATGCGCCACGAAGAACGCGAACCCGCGCCCTCCAGCACGCAGCACCCGCGACCCGGCGACCACCGGGCCCAGGTGCTGGTCGTCTGCCTCGATCCCGCGCGCCGTCCGGGCCTCGAGGCACTGCTCGGTCCCCACGTCGCCACCCTCTCCGCCGTCGCCGACCTGCCCCCGCCGGAGGCCTGCGGCTGCTTCGACGCGGTCCTCGCCGACCTCGCAACCCTCTCCGCCGCGGATCCCACCCGCGCCCTCGTCCCCCCCGGCACCGCCCTCATCGCGATCGGCGATGAGCGCGCCGCCGCCGACGTGATGGTCGCCCTGCGCTCAGGCGCACTCGACATCCTCGATCCCCGCCAGCCCGCCGAAGCAATCGCCGACCGCATCGATCGCGCCTGCGATCTCGCAAGGTCACGCGCCGGCAGCGCCCGCGCCGACCGGCGCCGCGTCGCCGATCTTCGCCGCTGCGCGATGGAGCTCGATCGCACCCGCACCGAGCTCGACCGGCAGATGGGCCGCATCTGCGCAGAGCTCTCGGTCCCCGAGGGCTCCCTCTCGCGCCGCGTGCGCGATGTCGCCATGGCATCCGAGCTCAACACCCTGCTCCGCCAGGAGCTCGAGATGGAGGGCCTCCTGCGGACCACCCTCGAGTTCGCCGCCCGGCGCATCGGCAGCTCCAACGCCGCGATCTTCCTCTCCGAGCCTTCCGGCGAGTTTGGCCTCGGCGCATACGTGAACTACGACTGCCCGCGCGACACCGCCGAGGAACTCCTCGAGGAAATGGCCGGCTCGCTCGCGCCCCGGCTCTCGACGCGCGACGGCATCGTCCTCCTCTCCACCGCCGACGAGGTCCGCGGCGTGGTCGGCACGCGCTGCGCCTGGCTGGATGACTCTGCCGTCTGCGCCCTGACATGCCGGCCCGAGGGGGAATGCGTCGGAGTCGTGGTCTTCTTCCGCGACGGCCGCCAGGGCTTCTCGGAGGCCGATCAGGCCGCTGTCCGCGTAATCGGCGCCCTCTTCGGCCGCCAGCTCGCCCGCGTCGTCCGCACCAACTCCCGCCACAAGCCCGCCGACGCCTGGGACACCGACATCGCCGCGTAAGGCCCCGTCCGCTACGCCAGCGCCTTGCTCAGGATGCAGCTGCGGTAGTTCGTGTACGGCCACTGCCAGTGGTCCACGAGTCGGTAGCCGCGCTTCATGTAGAAGTCGTACAGCTCGCGGTCCGGCTCTGCCATCGAGCACGCAAGCTCCACAGCCCTGTTCTCGCGCGCCCGCCGCTCCACCTGCTCCAGCAGCAGCCGGCCGATACCCCGCCCCTGCAGGTCCGGATCCACGCCGAACTGCGCAAAGTGGGCCACCTCCGGCCGAAGGAAGAAGGGCGGAAACGTCACCTTCTCATGCTCCTCAAAGAGGATCACCCCCACGATCCGCTCCGCAGGACCCTCCCCCGCCTCCGACGGCATCAGCGCCAGATAGCACTCGCTGTTGGCCGCCCGCTCCGCCGTCACGCTGTCATCCTGCCGTCCCGCCAGCGGACGCAGCCCCATCGCCACCTGCTTGGCATACGCACGGTGCAGCAGCGCGGTGATCGCCGGCACCGGATCCTCCGGACGGATCGGCCGGACAATCACAGGGCTGCGCTCGGAAGAGGGTGTCGTCTGCGGCGTAGGCATCGAGCCGCAAGCGTAGACTCGGCCCAGATGAAGGGTCACGCACAAAGGCTCGGTGCCGGACTCGCCGACCTCGCCTCTCATGGCGTCAGGAGACCGCCCTCGAGCGGCACCTCCAGGCTCCGCGTCCGCTACTGCGAGTGCGACCCCATGGGCGTCGCTCACCACGCCGCCTACGTCCCATGGCTCGAGATCGGTCGCACCGAGCTCCTCCGCGAGAGCGGCATCGCCTACGCCCAGCTCGAGCACGCCGGCATCTTCCTCGTCATCGTCAAGCTCGAAGTCCGCTACCGCAGGCCCATCCTCTACGACGATGTCGTGGAAGTCCGCACCCGCGTCCAGCCCGGCTCCAGCAAGGTCAAGATCGAGCACACCTACGAGCTCGTGGTCGTCGAGCGGGCCGGAAAACCCCTCGAAGAGGTCGCCGCCGCCGCGGCAACCACCCTCGCCTGCGTCAACCGGGACGGCAACGTCCAGATGCTCCCGGAGTGGCTGGGCCCGTCAGCGAGTCAGGGTTAGTCACTAGGGTTTTATGAAGTACGTCGGTCGAGCTCAGCGAAGCGGTCAGAGAGTGTGTACGCTCTCCACCTCAGAAAGGCCCTTCCAATCGCCTTGTATTCAGAAACAGTTCAAACCAAGTGAGCGCGAAATGAAGATCGGATCGTCAAACGTTGGCGTGCGTGGAGCTCACGCGGCCGTCTCGATCGCCCTGCTCGCTGGTCTCGCGCAGGCATCCGCCGCCGAGCCCGTGGCCGACTTCGGCCAGCACCCCGCAGCCAATCCAGACGCCGCCCGCGCCTTCGAGCGCGAGCTCCTCTCCGACGCCTCCGGAAGGACCAGCCTCGCCTCCGACGGCGCCACAGCCGGCATGGGCTCCCGGGGCTTCTTCCTGAGCGACGGCAACGCCATGACGCTCCAGGTCGGCGGATCGTTCCAGTTCCGCTACGCCGCGAACTTCCGCGACGAGCCCCCCGCGGGCGACGAAGACTTCACCCACGGCTTCGAGTTCCGGCGCATGCGCCTCTGGACGCAGGGCACCCTCTGGACCAAGGAGCTGACCTACAAGTTCGAGATCGAGACGCAGAAGGATGGCGGCGAGCTCGAGTTCTACGAGGGCTACTTCGACTACGCCTTCAACGAGTCCACCAGCCTCCGCGCCGGCCAGCTCCGTGTTCCGGTCCTCCGCGAGGAGCTCATCAGCTCAACCGCGCAGCTCCTGACGGATCGCTCCCTCGTCAACTCGATCTTCACGCTCGCAACCGGCCAGGGCATCACCCTGACGCACCGCGCCGATCGCTTCCGCGTCATCGGCGCCTTCACCGACGGCGGCAAGACACAGAACACCCCCTTTGACTCCAGCGCCGAGGCCGATTACGCCCTCTCCGGCCGCGCAGATGTCCGCTGGGGCGAGCTCGATTGGAAGGGCTACGACAGGGGCACGTCCTGGCAGGGCAGCAAGTCCGGCGGCATGGCCGGCGGTGCGATCCACTATCAGGATGGTGGCGAGACCGGCGGCACCGTCGACACCAGCACGCTCGTCTACACCGCCGATGTGAACTTCAAGGGCAGCGGCTGGAACGTCTTCGGCATGGGCGTCGGCCGCAACACCGACCCCGCCAGCGGCGATTCCTTCGATGACTTCGGCGCGATGGTCCAGGGTGGCGTCTTCGTCACCGAGCAGGTCGAGCCCTTCGCTCGCTTCCAGGCCATCTTCCCAGACGACGAGCGCAGCGGCGGGTCCGACGACTTCTACTCCGTCGTCCTCGGCGGCAACTACTACATCTCGCCCCAGAGCCACGCCTTCGTCGTCACGGGCGAAGTCGAGGTCACGCTCTCCGACCAGGCCTCCTCCGGCTCGCTCGTCCGCCCCAGCAACAGCTACAACATCCTCGCCGACTCGGGCGACAATCAGGTGATCGTGCGCATCCAGGCACAGATCCTGTTCTAAACCCCGCCCGGCAACAACGCCGAAAGCGGCACGAACCGCAGCATCACGTCGCGCCGTCTCGCGGCCTTCAGGACACTTCCACGAACTCGCCAAGGCCCTCCTGGCGAGTTTTTTCGTGATCCGTTCCCCTGCTCGGTGTCGCGGTCTCAGCTTCTCGGTTTCAGCTTCTCGGTATCATGGTGCCATGCCCACGCACGCCGAGCCTGCGCCGCACGCACCATCCCAGTCCGTCACCTCCACGCTCGTCGAAAACCGCGTCTTCCCGCCGCGCCCCGCGCGAGAGCTCGGCTTCGACGCCTGGCATGTCTCTTCAATGGAGGACTATCGCGAGCTGCACCGGCGATCGCTCGCTGATCCGCACGCCTTCTGGGCCGAGGAGGCCTCTCGGCTCGCCTGGTTCAAGCGCTGGAACTCCGTCCTCGAGTGGAAGGCCCCCGACGCCCGCTGGTTCGGCGGCGGTCAGCTCAACGCCTGCTTCAACTGCGTCGACCGCCACGTCCAGGCAGGCTTCGGCGAGTCCATCGCCATCATCTGGGAAGGCGAGCCCGTCGGCCCCCAGACCAGCCACGCCGTCGGCACCAGCAACTACGCGCGCGAGCCGCAGATCCGCACCATCACCTACCGCGCCCTCCAGCAGGATGTCTCCCGCTTCGCCAACGTCCTCCTGGACCTCGGCGTCGCTCGCGGCGATGTCGTGACGATCTACATGCCGATGGTCCCCGAGCTCGCCGTCGCCATGCTCGCCTGCGCCCGCATCGGCGCCGTCCACTCCGTCATCTTCGGCGGCTTCGCCCCGCACGCCATCTCCGAACGCGCCATCGACGCCTCCAGCCGCGTCATCATCACCGCCGACGGCGGCTACCGCCGGGGCGATGTCGTCCCCCTCCAGAAGAACGTCGAAGAGGCCGTCGCCGCCTGCGCCAACCACGGCCACATCATCAACCACGTCGTCGTCCTCAAGCACACCGGCCACGAGCGCCCCTCACAGCGCTTCGCCAGCGGCTCCTCGCGCGTCGCCTCCGCCCCCGCAACCAAGTTCCACTGGTGGCACGACCGCGCCGCCATGGTCTCCGACGCCTGCCCCTGCGCCGCAATGGAGAGCGAGGAGATGCTCTTCCTCCTCTACACCTCAGGCTCCACCGGCAAGCCCAAGGGCATCGTCCACACCACCGGCGGCTACCTCACCCACGTCAACATGACCTCGCGCCTCACCTTCAACATGCAGCCCGATCAGGGGCAGGTCTTCTGGTGCTCGGCCGACATCGGCTGGGTCACCGGCCACAGCTACGTCCTCTATGGCCCGCTCATGAACCGCGTCCCCACACTGATGTACGAGGGCGCACCAAACTTCCCCACCATGGAAGGCGGCAAGGGCGACCGCTTCTGGGAGATCATCGCACGCCACAAGGTCACGCAGTTCTACACCGCCCCAACCGCCATCCGCACCTTCATGAAGTGGGGCGATGACCTTCCCGCAAAGCACGACCTCTCCAGCCTGCGACTCCTCGGCACCGTCGGCGAGCCCATCAACCCCGAGGCCTGGATCTGGTACCACACCCACATCGGCCGCGAAAAGTGCCCCATCGTCGACACATACTGGCAGACCGAGACCGGCGGCCATGTCGGCACGCCCCTCCCCGGCGCGATCCCCACCAAGCCCGGAAGCTGCACAGTGCCCATGCTCGGCATCGACGCCGCCATCGTCAACGAGCAAGGACACGAACTCGGCGCGAACCAGGGCGGCCTCTTCGTGATCCGAAAGCCCTGGCCCGGAATGCTCCGCGGCGTCTTCGGCAATCGCGAGCGCTTCGTCAGCAACTACTGGGGCCGCGTCAAGGATCCGCAGACCGGCGAGCCCTACTACTTCAGCGCCGACGGCGCACGCCGCGACCAGGACGGCTACTTCTGGATCCAGGGCCGCATCGACGACGTCATCAAGGTCAGCGGCCACCTGCTGGGCACCATGGAAGTCGAGAGCGCACTCGTCAGCCACCCCGGCGTCGCCGAGGCCGCCGTCGTCGGCGTGCCCCACGACATCAAGGGCAACGCCATCTGCGCCTTCGTCACGCTGCGGCCCAACTGGCTCATCAAGAACGCACGCCAGCCCGACGATGCGCTCAAGAAGGAACTCGCCGCCCACGTCGCAAAGGAAGTGGGGGCCCTCGCCCGCCCCGACCAGGTCCGCTTCGCCGAAGGCCTCCCAAAGACGCGCAGCGGCAAGATCATGCGAAGGCTCCTGCGCGACGTCGCCGCCGGCGTCGAGAAGATCACCCAGGACACCACCACGCTCGAAGACTTCAGCGTGGTGAGCAAGCTGCGTCAGGACGAGGAATAGCGGGCTTCCGGGCGATGCCTCTAGAAGGGTGCTTCTGGGTGGTGTGCCGGTCCCCGGCACTCCTGGTCTGTGTGCGATGAGAGAAGCGGTGCCGGGGACCGGCACACCACCCAAGAAGCGATGGCGAGAAAAAAGCCGCCCGCTTTCGCGGGCGGCTTCAAGAGCTCTGTTGACCATCGTCGCACCACGATCATCTCAGAGCAGATGATCGTGGCACATGACGAAGTGATTAGAGGGCGCAGCTGCCGCTGACGACGAAGGCGGCGAGGATCTGCGCGTCCGTCAGGTCCGCGTTCTCG
>CAZBXF010000047.1:13998-19953 GCA_964495635.1 uncultured Phycisphaeraceae bacterium | reverse complement strand
TCGACCTCACCGACGCCCAGCTCATGGCCCAGGTCTTCGTCGGTCTCGTCACCCCCGAGGCCAACTGGCTCGACGGTGACCTCAACGGCGACGAGAACGCCGACCTGACCGACGCCCAGATCCTCGCCGCCTTCGTCGTCAGCGGCAACTGCGCCCTCTAAGTCCGCACCTCCCCAAAACACTCGCCCCGCTGAGATAGAGAGAGATGCGGAGCGATCCACCACCCCCGGGCCCCTGCCCGGGGGTTTTTCTTTCCTGAGCCCGCCCCCCTCCAGCCCTCCGCCTAGGGTGCAGGATGGAACACCCCCCGGTCGCTGATCTCTCCTGGCTCGCCGACGCCCTCGGCCAGGCTGCCTACACCGCGCAAGCACTCACACTCCTCCCCGGCCTCGCCCCCTCCGGCCGCGTCGTCGACATCCGCGCCGCACTCGAAGCCACCGAGGACGATGGCGCCGCCTCCGCCGCGGTCCGCCTCTTCCTCCTCGGCCGCGAAGTTCCAAAGGCCCACGCCCTCATCCTCCTCGGCTCGGACACCCGCCTCGCAACCCTCACCCAGTCCGGCCTCCTCGCCGCCGGCTCCGTCGAAGGATCCCTCCGCGCCACCTGCGCCATCCAGCCCGTCCACGGCGGCGACGATCTCTACTACATCGTCCGCGACTTCGCCCCCGACGTCCTCGGCGGCTCGCTCGCCGAGGACCACGTCCTCGGCGTCGCCCTCGCCACGCGATCGCTCGCGATGCGCACCGTCCGCCGTCCCGTGAAGGCCTCCCTCGACCTCGGCACTGGCCAGGGCTTCCAGGCCCTCCTCGCCTCACGCCACTCCGGACGCGTCGTCGCCACCGACGTCAGCCCCCGGGCACTCAACCTCGCAGCCCTCACCATCTCCATCAACCGCGGCATGCTCGCCGGCGCCGGCCAGATCGACCTCCGCCGCGGCGGGCTCTATGAGCCAGTCAAGCCCGGAGAGACCTTCGGTCTCATCGTCTCAAACCCACCCTTCATGATCGCCCCGCCCCACGGCGTCGTCGGCATCGGCGCCGTCGACGACGCCCGCGGCGTACGCCCAGAGGGTGACGCCATCGTCGAGGGCGTCCTCAAAGGCGCACCCGCCCACCTCGAAGAGGGCGCCTTCGCCTGCGTCTTCTGCAACTGGCACCATCCCGACGTCGCCTCCTGGCGCGAGCGCCCACAGGCCTGGCTCGACGGCCGCGGCGTCGACGTCCTCGTCCAGCGACTCCGCACCGACACCCCCGCCGCCTATGCCTCCCGCTGGATCCGCGAGCTCGGCTACGCCGAGGACCACGCCCGCGGCCCCACCCCGGACCTCGCCCGCTGGACCGACTACTACGCCAGCCTCGACATCGGCGGCATCTCCCTCGGCATGATCTACCTCAGAAAGCGCACGCCCGGACCGGGCCAGCCCCCAAACTGGTTCCGCGCCGACGTCCTCGACGACGCCCGCTTCGCCGGCGAGCAGTCAGGCCCGCAGGTCGAACGCCTCATGCGCTGGCAGACGATCCTCGAGAGCGCCGCGCTCGATCCAACGCGACTCCTCGAGACCCGCCCCCGCCTCGCCCCAGACCACGAGCTCGAGCAGACCCTGAAGGCCGCCCTCGGCGAAGGCTGGCACGTCACCGGCTCCCTCCTCCGCCAGACCCAGGGCTACCAGTTCCCCATCCGCCTCCAGGGCGCACTCATGGACCTGCTCGCACGCTTCGACGGAACCGCCACCCTCCGCGAAATCGTGGAGCTGATGGCCCAGGACGCCGGCGCCGACGCAGGCCCGATGCTGACCCAGGCACCCATGATCGTCCGTCGCCTCGGCATGGACGGCTACCTCGAGTAGCGCAACCACCGCAGCCAGATCACCCCGTCACCCGCCCGCCGCGCCGCCCCTAAGCCCCGTTCGCCCCCACAACGACATCGCCCCGTACACACCGAGAGGATCCGGCGCGCCCGGGGCGATGAACGTTGTACGAGCGTCAGAAACGCTCCCGTTCAGAACCAGTAGATCCGCACGCGGCCCGGGCTGCCCGCGCTGGCGGGCGTCGAGGGCGACGCACCGTCTCCGCCGCCCGCAGGCGCTGGTGCGGTCGGTACGTCCGCGTCGAGGAAGATGCCCGAGGTGTTGCCGCCTCCACCGCCGATGGCGGGGCAGGTGCCTTCCTCGACCTGCGGCGGATTGCCGCTGACGGACAACCAGCACTTAGGGCCGCGTCCGCCGCTGGCGGGGACAATGCTGGCCGTGCTGACGATCGAGCCGGCTCCGAGCAGTTGCGGTGCCGCGGGTGGCGCGCCCGCGGCTCCGCCGAGCGTGCCCTGACCGCCATTGCAGCTTGAGGCCGTGGCCGATGGCATGCCCACTGAGTTTGTGGCGCGCTGGCCGCCGCCGCCCCCGGGCGCGATCACAACGTCGGTAGCGCCCCGACGGATGAAGGTGGTTCCGCCAGCGCCACCAGCCTGAAGGCCACGGGTCGCGCCGCCGCTCCCCACGACGATGGTCAGTGTCTCGCCCGGCGTGACGGCGAGACGGACGCCGATGCCCGCGCCGGGCGCCCCACCGCCGCCGCCGCTTGCAAAGGTCGGAAGGCTGCTGCACGTGGTCCCGATGCTGGTGGAGCCCGGCCCGAGGGCCGCGCCCGCGCCCGAGCCGCCCCACGCTCCGACGAAGATCTCCGTGACACCGGTCGGTACGACGAAGGAGTGGGAACCCGCGGCGTCAAATGCCTGCTGACCGCCCAGAACTGACTCGAGGTTGTTGAGCGCGGCAACTCGCTTCCATCTGGTGCCGTCGAAGATGTCGAGGCTGCCCAGTGTCGTCACCCGCAGCGCACCACGCACGCGGGCCGGGTCCTCGCGGATCGCCGTCGCGTAGAGCGCGTGCGGCGCTGGCGTCACTTCCTGCCGCGGGCTCAGCTCCACCAGCCCCGCATTGCTCGCGCAGTCGGTCCCCTCATCCTGCCGGACCTCGATCCCCAGGAAGAGCTGCCCGCCCGGCGGCATCCGCAGCGGAACCTGCACCGCAAACAGACCATCGACGACCTGCACGTTGTCCGCGCAGAACTGCGGCCCCAGCGTCTGCGACCCCGTCGCCGCCGCGTACGGCGTCAGAAAGATGTCATAGAAGCCGTTCGCCGGAACGCCACCATCCATCAGGCTCCCCTGATAGGTGAAGCTCGTGCCGGGCTGGGCCTGCGCCGGAGCCACACCCACGCCCACCGCCGCCGCGGCCAGGCACAGCGCACGAAAGACTCCGGACCGCATCACCTTGAACATGCAAAGACTCCCTTTCGTTCACCCATCCAACCCGATCAGCCGCATCGAGCGTAGCGGCCAGCACCCAAGCTCCGGTCCGCTCGTTCACAACCAGTAGATCCGAACTCGCCCGGGCACGCCCACGACAGCCGGAGAACTGGGGCCGGCACCCGTCCCCGCACCAGCAGGCCCCACCGGCGCGGGTGCCTCGACGAAACCCGGCCCGAGAGTGAGGTTGGAGGCACTCCCGCCCTCTCCTGCCACCGCGTCGCAGTTCCCCTCAATGACGGGCGCAACATTGGTTGACCAGCACGAGGGGCCGCGCCCGCCTGTGGCACCTCCCAGCGAAGTCGACGAACTGATCACAACGCCCGCGCCAAGGAGCTGCGGCGCTGCGGCAGCAGTGCCAGCCTGGGCTCCCAGAATCCCCGCAACGGGGTTGCAGACGTTGAACCCCCCAGTGGACGGCATGCCGACGCTTGCGGTGGCCCGCCCGCCCCCGCCGCCGCCGGGCGCAAGCAGAACGTCAACGCCGCCCCGGCGTATCGCGGACGTGCCGCCGTTGCCGCCGGGCAGCATCGCCCGCGTGTTGCCCGCGGCACCCACGACGACGTTGAGGCTCTCGCCGGGCGTGACGGTGATCCTCGCGCTGATCGCTGCACCAGCAGCGCCGCCGCCACCGGCGCACGCGAAATTCGTGCTCGAGGAGCAGCCGCTTCCAAGGTTGGTGGTGCCGGGTCCAAGCGCGCCACCCGCGCCCGAGCCGCCCCACGCCGCGACGAAGATCTCCGTCACGCCCTCGGGCACCACAAAGATCGACAGACCAGGCGTATCGAACGAGGCACTCCCCGGGAACTCCGCGGGAATCGCGGGCAAGCTCAGAATGTTCGCAAGCCGCCTCCACACAACCCCATCGAAGACATCCAGGTCCTTCTGCGATGTCAGACGCATCGCCCCCAGCACCGGCGCCGGATCCTGCCGGATCGCCGTCGCATAGAGCGCGTGCGGCGCTGGCGTCACTTCCTGGCGCGGGCTCAGCTCCACCAGACCCGCAACGGTCCTGCAGGTCGTGCCCACATCCTGCCGCACCTGAATGCCCAGAAACAGCCGCCCGCTCGGCGGCATGAGCAGCGGAACCTGCACCGCAAACAGCCCATCGACAACCTGCACGTTGTCAGCACAGAAGCTCGGCCCCAGCGTCTGCGACCCCGTCGCCGCCGCGTACGGCGTCAGAAAGATGTCATACAGGCCGTTCGCCGGAACGCCCCCATCCATCAAGCTCCCCTGATAGGTGAAGCTCGTGCCCGGCTGCGCCTGCGCCGAAGCCACCCCCACGCCGACCGCAGCCGCCGCCACGCACAAAGCACGCAGGACTCGGAACTTCATCATGCTAAGCATTCATCCACCCCTTTCATCTGCTCATCTGCTGGTCTGACCCGACAAGCCGGAGCGGAGGCAATCGCCCCGCGCCTTCCCGAAGCGCCATCGCAAGATGGCTCGCGCCAGCGCGTGCCGCCACCCGGCGCATCCTGCACCACCAGGAGTCATGCGCAGAAACGCGAGCCGCAGGCTACAGATCCGCCGCCGAATGAGGAAGCACAAAGTCCGCAAGCCAGTGCTTTGCCTGGCCCAATAACCCAGACCCACACGCATCCAAAAGAAAAAGGCCCACGCTCGCGCGCGGGCCTCATGGATTGCTTCGTCGTCTTCCCTAGTGCCTGATGCCAAGTGCCAATTGTCTATCCATCACTTCTTCGAAATCAGCATCAGCACCCCGCCCAGCAGGATCCCCACGATCCCCAGCGCCGCCCCCAGCCACCAGAACGCAGCAAGCGACGCCAGCAGCCCGCCGCCCGCCGTGCTCGTCATCGCGATCACAAGCACAAACAGCGTGAACAGCAGCGCCAGCGTCACGCCCACCGACGCACCCACCAGCAGCATCGACCACTTGGTATCAACAACCTCCGCATACGCCATCGCCATCGCCGGCGAGGCCGCCTCGGCCGCCGCAAGGTCCGCACCGCCCGGCGACTCAAAGAGCCCCGACGGCGATCCGACCGCCTCGGCCCCCATCGCCGTCTCGGCAACCGTCCCGCCGCCCACGGTCTCCCCGCCGTAGACGTCTTCCATCAGCCCGGCGCCCAGCGACGTGTCGTCGGCTTCCTTCGTCAGATCCAGCAGCCCGCCCGACCCGCTCTTCTCGCCCGGATCCATCAGCGAGCCCGGCGCCGCCGAGATCCGCGTCACCGCGTTCGCATCCGCGTCATCCGTCGAATCAGCATCCACAAGGCTGATCCCCGTCCCCTCATTCGGACGATCCAGATTCATCGACGTGCCGCTGCTCGCAGGCGTCAGAGGCTCGAGCTCCCCGGAGTCCGCCGCCAGCGGAATGATGTCATCCTCGCCGCCGCCACCGCCGGAGCTCGCGATCAGATCAATCTGCTGGCGCGAGAACAGGAGCTTGTCGCCGTCGCGGAAGACCTCGATCAGCTTCTTGTCCGCCATCGTGCGGACCTCGCCGGTGGACTTGCCAAGCTTCGCCGCGGCGTCTTCGAGCGAGTAGAACAGCGTCTCCATACCACAGAGCTCCAGAAGTCAGGGCGCGGCGTGCACACAGCCCGGCCGGGTCCACCAAGGCCCGGGGCCGACCACGCCGCCGCGAACAGTCCAGAATAGCACGAATCGGGAGCACGTGCCAAG
>CAZBXF010000047.1:0-13898 GCA_964495635.1 uncultured Phycisphaeraceae bacterium | reverse complement strand
CCACTTCGCCACTCCGCCACTCCGCCACTCGACCACTTCGCCACTTCCTCCGCCATGCTCCCCCTCCTCATCCTCGCCTCTTTCCTGGCCGGCTCGATCCCCTTCGGCCTGTTGATCGCACGCGCCAAGGGCGTCGACATCCGCAAGCACGGCTCGGGGAACATCGGCGCCACCAACGTCGGCCGCGTCCTCGGCAAACAGTGGTTCTTCGTCTGCTTCGGCCTCGATCTGCTCAAGGGCCTCCTCCCCACCCTCGCCATGGGCGCAGCCCTCGGTGCCCTCGGCTCCTTCACCATGACGATCCATGATGCCGCCTGGTGGCTCGCGGCCGCCGTCGCCTCCATCCTCGGCCACGTCTTCTGTCCCTGGCTCGGCTTCCGCGGCGGCAAAGGCGTCGCCACAGGCCTCGGCGCGCTCCTCGGCGTCTTCCCCCTCCTCTCCGTCGCCGGCGTCGTCGCCACCCTCACCTGGCTGATCGTGATGATGCTCTTCCGCTACGTCAGCCTCGCCTCCATCGCCGCCGCAACCACGCTCGCCCCCGCCATCGCCGTCGCCTGGTGGCTCGCATCACGCGGCCGCGCCACCCCGGCCCCCGATCCCGCGATGCTCCTCTTCCTCGGCGTCGGACTCCTCCTCACGCTCCTCGTCGTCTGGACCCACCGCGCCAACATCGCCCGCCTCCGCCGCGGCACCGAACTCCGCGCCTTCACCAAGAAGCCCGAAGACAGCCCGGTTATCGGTCGCTGAGCCTCGCCCCCACACTGACCCCCCGAGAGATTCGCCCTCACTCGCCCAAGGGCCGATATCTCATGCGCGGCACAGCGCACTCGCGCACGTCCGCGTTCTGAGTCTGCCCTTTCCGTTTCCAACGGTTGGGCATGAGGTGCAATCCTTTGAGAGGTGCCCGATGCGGATGGTCGGCCAACATCCTCGCTTTTCCGAACCGATGCTCCCTTGCCGGCACGGGTTCTCCGCGCGGCTGAGGGCATTCGCCATGGACGATCTGCACACGAACGCTCCACGCGACGTGATCCCCTTCCCAGGGGGTTTCGCGACGGGCACGGTCCAACCTTCCCGCCCCCTCGAAAAGCAGGTGCCGCGCCTGAGCGAAGACTCCATCGCCGCCGCCGAACGCGCCGTCGAGCAGATGGAGCGACGCCTCCAGAATCTCCGCAAGCTGCTCGGCGAGGATGGTCCCGACGGCCCCCGCGCCGCCTGACCCGCGCCATTCGCGCCGCCCCATCGCAGAGGCCGCTACGGGCAGACGCCCATGATCACAAACGAGGCCAGCTGCTGAGCGTCGAGCAGGTCGACGTTCTCATCCCCATTGAAGTCGCCATCCAGCCACCCCGGCTCCGGCTGCACAAGCCCGACGACAATCTGCGCCAGCTGCTGCGCATCCAGAAGGTCCTCGTTCTCGTCCTGGTTGAAGTCGCCGTAGCACGTGATCGACGTCGGCGCCTCGCAACTCGCCGGCGACTGCGCCGAGATGATCAGCGAGAAGGAACGCACCCGCCCCGTATCGAGCTGCGCCAGGTCCTGCACACGCAGCGTCCACGTCCCCTCCGCGGCTCCCCCATCAAACAGCGACAACGGCTCGGCCGGCAGCCACGAGCCCACATACGGCGCGCCGAACCCGCTCGCAGGAATGTTCTGGATCGAGGCCCACGGGCCGTCATCGTCCAGCCGCGTCTGGCAGAAGTTGTTGCCGCTGCTCCCCGGATCGACGCCGCCCGGGCGGTTGATGACGCGCACCTGCCTCCCATCCGGGCTCGTGAGCGTGAGCACCAGATCGCCAACCCACGTGTGCGAGATCCCAACCCCCGTCGCGCCGGGCGCCGACGAGCAAGCCGTGCCATCCAGCCGGAAGTCCACATCCGCGACCCGCGCCCCCGCGCCCCCAAGCCCCGAAACCGCGATGGGAATCGTCACCCCGGTCGCGTTGTTGTCAGGAATGGCGATCGAAGCGCCGCCGAAGGAGAACGTCTGCGCCGGCCCGCCGCCGCCGACGAGCCCGGTGCTCAGCTCATGCTCAATGAGCCCGCCCCCCGCGCTGCTGCTCAGCACGATCCGAACGGGGATCGGCTCGCCGCACGGATGGTCGCTCGACACCGCAATCACGAACGGCGCCGTCGGCAGCCCGCTCTGCCCCGCCGCAAGCGCCGGGTACGCGCCGTAATCCTGAATGACGCGCACCGTCGGCACCAGGCTCTCGAGCGTCGCCGTGATGTCGCCCGCGCCGCCGCCGCCGTCGTTGGCGATCTGGAACGACACCGCCACCGCGCTCTCCCCCGGATCGATGCGGCCGTTGCCGTTCCCGTTCCCGCGCGCGTCGTCGATGACCACAGCCCCCGTCCCCACCAGCACCGCCGAGCCCGCCGCCGGGTTCAGCGTGAAGTCCCCATCGCTGACGTCGAAGTAGATCGAGTTGTCCGCCCGCACCTGAACCCGCGCAATACCGCTCAGCAGCCCCTCCGGGATCGTCACGACATGCGCCCCGTCGTTCGCCGCCCCGGAGGCCAGCACGATCGGGAAGCTCTGGCCCCCATCCACCGAGAGAGAGATCGACACCGTGCCCGTCGAGATCGGCGGCCGATCCGTCCCCGCAACATCCCACGTGACCACCCGCGTCCCCGACCACACCGCCCCGGGCGCGGGCGTCAGGACCCGGAACGGCCCGGCCTGCGTCGTGACGCTGACCGTGGCATCGTCCGCATCCGTCCCGCCCCCGCCCGCGCGCTGATCCCGCGCCGTCACCCGGAAGTTCAGCGTCCGATCCGTCGTCGGATACGCCTCCCCAGCCAGCACCGAGCCCGGCGGGCCCTCCAGAACCTCCTCCAGTCGCGGGAAGGTCCGGCTCGGCGACGTCGTCGGAGAGAGCGACCGGAACAGCGGCCCACTCCCCGAATCCAGCAGCGGGAACGGCGCGGCAGGGCCCCCATCAAGCTGCTCCCACGCGTAGAACAGCGTGTCCCCGTCAGGATCAAAGCCCGACGCCGTCAGCGTGAACAGTGTCCCCTGCGGAATCGTCCAGTCCGGACCCGCGTCAACGCTCGGACGCTGGTTCCCATACTGCGGAATCACCGCCGCACACAGCGAGCCCGCCCCCTGATCCACAAAGTCCTCGACCTGATCCAGGTTCACCGCATGGAAGTACGGATCCGCCGAGAACTGAACGTTCGTCGCCCCGCACAGCCCCGCATACGACATCACCGTCGAGCCAGAGCCAGGCTCAGGACAGATCGAAGGATCATCCCCCGCCGTCCCGCGGCAGTTGTTGAACGTGTGCCGCGCACCAAGCTGGTGCCCAAGCTCATGCGCCACATAGTCCACCGCAAACGAGTCCCCCGCCGGCGGCGAGATCCCGCTGAAGCCCCGCGCCTTCAGCCCCTCCACGCACGCCGTCCCGATCCCCCCCGCTGAGCCCGACCCGCTCGTCCCAAACACGTGACCGACGTCATACCCCTCGCTCCCAAGGATCGAGTCCAGCACCCCCTGGTTGCTCACCATGTCCGTCAAGGGCGACTGGTTCGTGAACGGATCCGTCGCCGGATCAAGAAAGACCACCTGGTCGCTCGACTCCGCAAGCACGAACCGCACCGCATGATCCGCCTCGAAGATCGCGTTGACGCGGTTCACCGTCACCGCCACCGCCGCCAGCGCGCTCTCGACGCTCCCCCCGTGGTACTGCGCATACTCCCCCGTCGTGCTCACCGCCAGCCGGAAGACCCGCAGCCGGACCTCGCTCCGCGCCCGGTACCGGCCCGAACCCCCCGGCTCGCGCGGCCCCGCCGCCCCAGCATCCCCACCCGCGATCTCGCACGACCACGGCGCACGCGGCGTGTCACGCCACCACGACGTCGTCCCGATCGACGGGTCCGTCCGCGAGTACGGATCAATCCTCACCACGCCGCCGCGCGTATGGATGATCGCCCCAAGACCAATCGGCGTCAGGTCCAGCCGCAGGCTGATGGATGGATCGTCAACGCCCCGCCCCGAATAGCTGCGGATCCCCGGATACCGCGCCGCAAGATCCGGCGCCATCACCGGCGACTCCACCACCGCCACCCGGGCCACGCTCCCATCCGGCATCGGCAGCACAAGCTCGACAGGCTCCCCGTCCGTCCGCTCCAGTGGCGCCCCCGCCAGCACCGCCCTCGCCCGCGCCAGATCAAACGCCACCGCCCTGAAGCGGTCCGGCACCACCAGCCCCTCCCCACGCTGCCCCGCGCTCGCCGCCGGCTCGGGCATCTTCCCAAGCCAGCTCCAGAAAGCGCCCGCCGGAGCCGGCTCCGCCTCCCGCGCCGCCACCGCCGCCTGCGCCCGGACCTCCGAAGCGCTCGCGCACAACCCCATCACCACCGCCGCAGCAGCAACATGGCACGCTCGAAAGATGGTGGGGGAGTGATCGCGCATGGCACCCGAATGGCTGGACCGATCCGACGCTGGTCTATCAGACGACGCCAAAGACGCGTACGTTCGCCTCCGGCGGCTCTGCAATGAGTGCTCCACGAGAGATGCGCCGCCAGCCGCACCTTGGTTCCATCGGACCGGGTTCGAGGGCGGATCCAAGCCGATTCACCCGACGACACCGACCAATGAAAAAACCCCCCGAAGGCCGGGGGGTTGCTCAAGAAGTTCTAGATCTGTCAGGGGTGCCTGTCTGCGATCCACTCATCCAACACGATCAACAGGGACATCCCTGGCTAGGTGACTCACCACCCAGCACACCCACTCACGGGCACTGGCCAGTCGTGACATACACAGCCAGCTGCTGGGCATCCAGCAGGTCGACGTTCTCGTCGTTGTTGAAGTCACCGGACAGCCAGTTGGCCCCCGGCGAGATCAGACCGACGAACACCTGCGCGATGTTCTGAGCATCGGCAAGGTCGACGTTCTCGTCCTGGTTGTAGTCATAGTCGCAGCCCGGCGTCGTGCACGTCACCGACTGGATGCGGAAGTTGTCCACCGCAGCCTCGACGATCGACCCGCCACCCTGATCGTCGGCGATGAACCGCACGCGCGTCTGGTTGGTCGGAGCCGTCAGCGTGCCCAGCGTGTACTCCTTGAACACCCAGCCACCGTTGACCTCGAGCCCGGCCGGACCAACGGTCTCGACCGGCGTCCACGTGATGCCGTTGTTGTTGGAGATCTCCACCCGGAACGAATCCTGAGCGGGGTTCGCGCCCGTGGAGTTGGAGAACCAGCGCCAGTACGACAGCGTCGCCGCGAACTGGTTGTTCACCGCGAACGCCGGCGAGACCAGCGTCGTCCGCCCGCCGTCAACGTCGAACGTCCCCAGCGACGAGCCCGCCCGCCCATCCGTCACGAAGCACACGCCGCCCGTGTCGTCCGAGTCATCCCCAGGCTGCGCCGCCGTCGGCTCCGGATCCATGCGGTTCCAGACGCCCAGCGTCGCCGTGTCACCGGCCGCGCCGATCGTCCAGCCCTGATCCGTCTCGAAGCTGTCCGCGAAGAACGCGTTGATGGTGCCGACGCCCGACGAGTACGGCGTCGTCGGACCGTTCGACGGCAGCGTGCGAACGCCGACGTTCGTCCCCTGCACCTGGAAGTAGTACTGCGGGTTGGTATCGCACGCCGCGGCGGGCAGGGCCGCCTGCCACGTGTTCCCCGTCGTGTTCACCATCGGAATCGTCTGGAACGTCCCCGAATTCGTCGGGCGGTAGCGCAGCGCAACCGACCCGGGAATGACCGTCTCGTTGGTCGAGATGATCTGGACCGACACCGGCGTCGGCTGACCGGGCTCCACCAGCGCCGGAGCCAGCTGCCCCGGAACCATCGTGATCGTCGGGAACGTGCCCGTCCCCTGCAGCGGGGCGCTCGAGACCAGCGAGAAGGGCTGAGGCCCGCCCGCAGGCACGCTGAAGCCCCGCACGCGCACCTGCCACGTGCCAGCCTCCGGCGCATCCACCTGCACCTGCTCGATGTTGTTGCGACGGTCAACGCCCGTCCGGACCGCCGGGTTGGCCGGGTTGCCCGGATCCAGCGTCCAGACGAAGTTCTGCGTCCCGCTGGGAGAGATGACCTCAAGGTCAAGGTCGTTGATCAGCGCGGGATACGTGTTCGGCGTCGCCGGCATGTCGTCCCACGCCAGCGTGATCTTGAGCGGGCCAGAGCCGTTGGGAACAACGACCGTGTACCCCTCGGCGCTGTCCTGCGCGACCGTGTTGTACGCCCAGTTGCCCGAGCGCATCGCCTCGATCGCGTTCACGACGCGGATCGAGCCGAAGCCGAACTGGTAGTCAGGGCCGATGTTGCCCCGATCAACCGCGGAGTTGGCCAGCCACGCCTTGAACATGCTGCCCGCCGGATCAGGCTGCGCGGGGTAGCGCACCCGGAAGTCCTGCAGGATCAGCGCCACGCAGCCCGCCGTCGTCGGCGAAGCCATCGACGTGCCGCAGAAGCTGCCGTACGCCGTGTTGCTCTCGGCCGTCGGGCTCGTCAGGCCGCCGTCCCCGCCCACCTGGCAGCCAGGCGCCGAGACGTCGGGCTTGATGCGCCCATCCAGCCGGTTCTGCGCCGGAACCCACTCCGTCGGACCCCACGACGTAAAGCTCGTGATGCTCTCGTCGTTGGAGTTGATCGCCCCGACGGTGATGTGGTTCTTGGCGTTCGCCGGTGGGGCGGTGGTGTAGTAGGTCTGACCACAGCGGCCGCTGCTGCGCTCGTTGCCGTTGGCCCACACGATCGGCAGCGGACCGTTCGAGAACGTCGCGGTGCCGCGCGCCATCGCGTCGATCAGCGCGTCGGTGTTGCCGTAGTCACCCTCCCAGTTGCAGTCAAAGCCGTTCGGCGCCGTGTTCGTGCCGATCGAGTTGTTCGAGAGGTCCGCGCCCGCCGCGATCGCACGCCCGTAGTCATCATCGACGTCGACGATGTTCGTGTACAGCCAGCCCGTCTGGCCGCTGATCTCAACGCCGGCAGACAGGAACGTCACGCCCGGCGCCATGCCCTTGTACAGCCCGCCCTGACCCGCGCCGCTCGCGCCGATCGTCCCCGCCACGTGCGTGGCGTGCGAGATCACGCCCGAGTTGTCCAGCGGCAGCTGCGTCACGCGCCCCGTCAGCTCCTGGTGCGTCGCAAGGACCTTGCCTCCGTCGAACACGAAGACCGACACCCCCGCCCCCGTCAGGCCGTACGGCGCGGCCTGCGCGATGTTCGCCCCGACCACCGCCCGCGACTGGTCGTTCGTCGGCGTCAGCATCGGGATCGCAGGCTCGATCCACTGAACCTGGTCGTCCGCAACCAGCTGGTTGATCGCCCCCCGGCTCATGTGCGCAACCACGCACGAGATCGCCTGCGTCACGCCACGGATCTCGCCACCCAGCGCCGTGATCTTCGCAAGGAACGCAGGGTCCGCCGCAACATCCTCGTGCGGATTGATGTACACCGCCAGAACCTCGTCGTCAGCGCCCGAGGCCGCCGCGATCGCCGCGCCACCCACCGGAGGAATCACGGCCCACGACAGCGGCTTGCGGTCCGTCAGGTCGCTGTGCAGCTTCCAGCGGTTCTCGATCGCCGCCACGCCCACCACCAGACCACCGGTCGCCAGCGCCTCCGCGTTCAGCGCGCCGCGGTCCAGCCGCGCGAAGAACGCGTTGCTGTTCGCGCCCAGCGTCGACAGCAGCGTCATCCCCTGCTTGCTCAGGTCCGCGCGGATCGCGTCCGTCACGGGCAGCGCAAGCTGCACCACGACACGCGAAGCCTCAGGCCGGTTCGCAAGCCGAACCAGATCGCCCGAAAGCGACGGACCATGACGCAGCACCAGCGGCGTCGGGTCTCCCTTCCACATGATCTGCGCCGAGGCCAGCGGCGAGAACGCCGCGCCGGCGCATGCCGCGAGAATCGTCGCGGGCATAAGCACGCGCTTGCGAGAAGTGCGGAACGTGAAATGACGCATGAGCTGGTTCTCCAGGGACGACGGAAAGCCTCACCGGACCACAGGCCCAACCACAAGAACACCAAGCACGCGGCATCCGACCATGAGCGGACCAGACAAGACGTCCAGTCCAACCACCCCGGCCCGACGCCGACCCCGCGCGAGTTCACAGTCTCACACACTCTGAACGATTCAGCAAGCCGATCTTCGTCGACCAGAGTCCGAAAACTTGACCCGAACGTCGCTTTGCGGCCCGCTGCCATGGGTTTCTTTGATTCCCCAGCCCACCGCCCCACCGATTGAGGGGATTTCTTAGCCACCCCAAGCACCAAATCCGCCTCCCAGGGCCGCCCCCGGGGGTACGAACTCCCCTCCGAACGAGCCAATGGTGTCCCGACCGGGGCCGAGCCGATATCCTTGACTCACGTGCCAACCACCCCTCGGCCAACCAGTTCGACTCCGGCGACGCGCCTCGACGGCGGCGTCCGGACCAAGCCCCTGCTGATCGCCATCGGCGCGTCACTCACGCTCCACGCCGCCATCCTCGCCGGCGTTGGCATCTGGGGCTTCCCTGCCCCCGGTGGCCCTCGGACCGACGTCGAAGGCGGCGTGACCCTCCTCGACATCCCGATCCCCGCCCCCATCACCGCCCCAGACCAAGCCCCCCTCCCGCCAGCGCCCGAAGCGCCGTCCCCTTCCGCGACCGACGCCCAGCCCTCCGCCCCCGAACCCGCCCCCCCGGAGGCCACGCAGTCACCCGCCCAGGCCGTAACGACCGAACTCGCCACCACCCTCTCCATGGATGTGGCGATGGCCGTCGCGCCCAAGGTCCCTACCCAGCCGCCCAGTCCGGCCCAGCCTCCGGCCTCCGGCCCCGCCGAGCGCCCCGCCGTCCGCACCGACGCGCGAGCCCAGCCGGTCCCCGTCTCCTTCGCAGGCTCGCGTGGACACGCCGCATCCCGCATCGTCTACGTCATCGATGCCTCGGGCGCCATGACCGCCTCCCTCCCCATCGTGAAGCAGCAGCTCAGCGCCAGCGTCCAGGGCCTGAGCGAGTCCCAGCAGTTCACCGTCATCGTCCCCCGCGCCGGCACGCGTGACGCCCGCCACCTCTTCGCCGGCGGCCTCACCAACGCAACGCCCCAGAGCCGCGGCGAGCTCGCCGCCTGGCTCACCACCGTCCAGCCCGGCGGCGGGTCCGACGTCGTCGCCGGCCTCTCCTGGGCCCTCGAACTGAGGCCCGACCTCATCTACGTCCTCACCTACCGCTTCGCCCGCACCGGCGTCGCAAGCGAGCCCAGCACCGCCGAAGTCCTCGCTCGCCTCGACGCCCTCAACCCCCGCCGCGCCGGCACCCGCCCCGTCGTCATCAAGACCATCCAGATGATCAGCGAAGATCCCACAGGCCTCCTCCGCGCCATCGCAGAGGCCCACGGAGATGGCGAAGGCTCCTACCGCGTGCTCGAACTCCCGAAGCGCAGGTAACTTCAAAGCAGGTAGCTTCAAAGCAGCCAACTTCAAGGCAGCCAACTTCAGCGCAGCCAGCTTCAGCGCACGGAACCCCCGCGCCACCCGCACGCCCACACCCGCGCAGCGGATAACGCACACCAGAATCCCACAACCCAATCTTCTCGCGCTCTTCGCCGCGCGCTGAATCATCGCGCGCCCGCTCGCGCTTCACTCTGCCCACGTCCCGCGCCCCGGCGGCGCAGGACCGTGCCACCAGTCCCGCCATTCAACGCAGAGGAGAAGCCCATGACCCGCCGCAGCATCCAGTCGCGCGCGATCGCGACCGTTCTCGCCTTGGCCGGCCTCGCCGCCGCCACCGCCCACGCCACCGTCGGCGACTTCCGCGTCCTGCCCTACCAGCAGTCGCCCACCACCGACGGCATGACCTTCAACTGGTTCACCATCGGCAACACCGCCGGCACCATGACCGTCACAGGCCCTGGGCTCGCCTCACCGCTGGTCCTGACCTCCGCGCCCGCGCTCGTCCCCGTCCTTGACTACCAGATCCCCGCCGAGCTCAACGCCACCGGCGCCTTCCCCTTCACCACCACCGCCATCTTCGAAGCCCCCGGCGTCCCCGCCCGCAACTGGAAGCACCAGATCGTCCTCACCGGCCTGCAGCCCGGCGCCGAGTACACCTACACGGTCGTCCAGGGCGCCACGACCCACACCGGCACCTTCGAGACCGCCCGCCTCGCCACCGACCCGCGCCCCCTCCGCTTCACCGTCCTCTCCGACAGCGAGACGCTCGTCTCCGGCCGCACCCGCAACCGCGAGTGGGCCCGCACCACCCCCCAGCTCCCCGGCTCCACCGGCCGCCCCGCCGGCACCGGCCGCGGCCGCGACGCCTACTTCCTCACCGAGACCGTCGGCTACATCGAGAACATCCGCCAGATCGAGCTCCGCGATCCCGACATGATCATCATGCCCGGCGACCTCATCGAGGGCACCGGCACCGAGCAGCAGCGCCGCTGGGACGAGTTCTGGCGCCACAACGCCGGCGAGTACGACAACCTCCTCTCCAACCGCCCCATCGTCGCCGCCATCGGCAACAACTGCATCTTCAACGGCGTCGGCGCCGGCGAAGGCGGCAACGGCGGCCCCAACACCAACCAGCTCATCTCCTACGCGCGCCAGCAGTGGTCCGCCTACTGGGACAACCCCAGCAACGGCAACGCCGCCTTCCAGGACCTCTACTTCCGCCAGGACTACGGCCCCGTCACCATCATCACCCTCTGCTCCGTGAAGGCCACCGAAGAAGCCAACAGCCGCGTCGCCCCGCCGGTGGGCCAGGGCCTCTCCGCCGCCTTCCCCGCCAACCGCGACACCAACCGCGCCTGGTTCAGCACCCCCTACGCACCCGCCGACATCCCCGACTTCAACGTCGGCACCACGCAGTGGCAGTGGGCCGTCGACACCCTCGCCGCCGCCCGCGCCGAGGGCCGCATCATCTTCGTCCAGTGGCACCACACCCCCTTCTCCCGCGGCGTCCACGGCAGCAGCGTCACCAGCACCCAGTCCGGCGAGGCCATGCGCATCTACGCCCCGCTCATGGAGCAGTACCGCGTCGCCGCCGTCTTCTGCGGCCACAGCGAAGTCTCCGAGCAGTCCTACTTCGACCTCGATAACGACGGCTACGGCGTCCACCTCTGGGACGTCGGCGCCGCCGGCGACGGCCTCCGCGGCGTCGAAGACTCCCCCAGCGCCACCAACGCCGCCATCAACACCTGGCGCAGCAACCCCGCCAACCCAGAGGGCGCCGCCTTCACCATGAACCCCTTCCACCGCTGGTCCGCAGACCAGAGCGAGGCCGAACTCTGGAACGGCAACCAGCTCCTCCGCGGCGGCAAGCACTACGGCTTCCTCGAGGTCAACCTCCAGCCCCTCACCGAGGGCCAGTTCCGCCTCGAGTTCCAGTACTTCCACAACTTCCCGCTCAACAGCGGCGACGCCAACTTCACCGTCACCGGCTATGAGCTCCGCGAGTTCAGCAACCGCGTCATCCTCGCCGGCCCCGCCAACAACCTCCAGCCCGTCACCTGCGACTACGACTACAACCAGGACGGCAACGTCGACCTCCTCGACGCCCAGCAGCTCGCTCAGGTCTTCGTCGGCCTCCTCACCCCCGAAGCCACCTGGCTCAGCGGCGACAGCAACTTCGACGGCAACATCGACCTCACCGACGCCCAGCAGATCGCCACCTTCGTCGTCACCGGTAGCTGTGCTCAGTAAGCACCAGCCACCCGGCACGAGGCGAGCAAAAAGACTCGCACTCCCGGTGCCACCAGCCAGGTCGCCCCGACCTGACTGGTGAGGCCAGTCGCAAGCAAGATCGCCAGTTCCGATCACACCAAACACAAACGCCGATGGGCAAGGGCCCATCGGCGTTTCTCGTTGGTAGGACGCATCCGCCGCAGACCCACCCCCCGCGTCACCTCACCGGCCAGGATCCTCGCTCATCACGCGAAGCAGCACAACCCCATCCGCCCGCGCCTCCCCCCGCGCCGCCCGGTACCGAGCCAGGATCGCCGCCGCCCGCGCCCGAATCACCTCATCATCCGGGTGCCCAGCGTGCCCCTTCGGCGCCGCCCACACGAACCGGTTCGTCTCCGACTCATGCACCGGAATCGAAACAAAGTCCCGCGGCACGATCGGCCGCCTCGCCGCAGCCTCGCCCCCTCTGCTCGCCTCGCTCGCCTCCTTCCCCGCGCCCTTGCCTTCCTCGCTCCCCTCCGGCTTCCCCTCGTCCCGCGCCGCCTCAACAAAGAAGTCCACCGCATACTGCGGATACCCGAAGAGCAGCCCATACGCCCGGAAGCGATCAAGCCGCGGCATGCGCTCCACCGTCGCCAGCACCTCCCCAACGCTCGTCCCACGCGTCAGCCCATAAGGCCCGAAGAACGCCGCGTGCCGCGACAGAACATCGTCCATCGTCCCAACATGAACGACATACGCCTCGACATGACGCTGACCATCAAACACCGTCGCGAACGCCATCACACCAAAGTCCAGCTCCCCCGTATCAAGCAGATCCAGCGCACGCCGACGAGCCTCAAGCTCCCGCAGCGACTCCTCCTTCGGCGCCGCGCCATCAAACTTCGACTGCCAGAACCCCGTGCTCAGCGCCTTGATCCGCCCGCCCCCATCCGTCGGCGCAATCGTGTACAGCGCCTCACGGTCCATCGCCCGAAGCGCCATCTCGCTCGCAAGCGCCCTCGACTCGGTCTCGTGCGCATCCAGCGCAGCAGGCCCCGCCGCGCGGCCCGCACACCCAGTCGCGCCCAGCCCGCCCCACGCGACCATCAGCAGCAGCACCACCGCCGACAACACCCGCCGCAAAGCAGGCCCAGACCCCGCCTCCACGCTTGACTCTACATGAGAACGATTTATCATCATCAAATCGTAGGCCGCCCCGAAGCCCCCGGCGAGGGTGTGTGCTCCATCGGTGGCTCGGGCAAGGCCGCACTCAGGGAGAGCTCCACGATGTTCCAGTCTCGCTCCACGCGCGCGCTCCGCACTCCGTCCCTCCTCCTCGCCATCGGCGCCGGCCTCCTCGCCAACAGCGCCGCATCGGCCCAGCCGCTCATCGTCGCCTGCGCCGCGCCCGCCCCGGGACAGAACTTCTTCTACACCATCGACCCCGAAACCGGCGTCGCAACCCAGCAGGCCCCAACCCCCGGCAACGCCATCTTCTCCGCGCTCGCCGCCAGCGCCGACGGCCGCTACTTCGCATGGCAGAACGGCGCACTCTGGGAGATCAACACCACAACCTGGGAAGCCACCCAGCTCACCACCGCCAACGGCCCCAGCGCCACCTGCTTCGACATCATCGGCACCACCGGCTACGTCATCCCCAACGCCGGCGACGTCCGCCTCTACGAGGTCAACCTCGCCGATGGCCTCACCGCCCCCATCGGCGCCGAAGGCCAGCTCGCCTCCGACCTGCTCGACTTCTACGGCACGCCCGTCGCCCCCTTCATCATCGGCCTCGGCTCCGTACAGGGCCAGCTCTACGGCGTCCACACCTCCAGCGCCCGCACCAACCTCCTCCGCATCGACCCCGCCACCGGCGAAGCAACCCCGCTCGGCACGCCCAACAACGTCCCCGCCTCCGCCGGCGGCGGCTGGACCGGCTTCGCCAGCATGACCGGCGTCGACACAGACTCCGACGGCGTCTACGACACCCTCATCGGCGGCGTCAACTTCCGCAACTCCGCACGCGTCGGCGGCGTCGTCCGCTACAACCTCACCGACGGCACCTTCGACCTCCTCAGCACCAACTCCACCCTCATCATCTTCGGCATGGCCAGCGCGCCCGCCCAGGCACCCTCCTGCAGCTACGACTTCAACCGCGACGAAAACGTCGACCTCCTCGACGCACAACAGATGGCCCAGGTCTTCGTCGGAACCCTCACGCCCGAATCCAACTGGTTGGACGGCGACCTCAACGGCGACGAAAACGCCGACCTCACCGACGCCCAGCTCCTCG
>CAZBXF010000046.1:1501-20153 GCA_964495635.1 uncultured Phycisphaeraceae bacterium | reverse complement strand
GCTTCAGGAGCCACGCGGGCATGGGGGACTTGGAAGCGGCACTTGGCATCAGGGGCGGAAGAAGAAGGCACTAGGCACTTGGCACTGGGCACTGGGCACTAGGGGTGGAATCAAGGCATTCGGAAGATCTTGTTTGCGGGTGGGCTCCTCTTCAGTACTTCACTGCTTCGCTGCCTCGCTGCTTCGCTGCGCCGCGTGCGGCGGTTACGCCGCGGCTTCCTTTTCGAGCCTGTAGACGAAGGCGAGGACTTCGGCGACGGCCTCGTAGAACTCGGGGGAGATTTCCTGGCCTTCCTGGACTGAGGCGTGGAGGGCCCGAGCGAGGGGTGGACGCTCGACGATGGGGACCTTGTGGATCATGCCGACCTGGCGGATGCGCTGGGCCATGAAGTCGACGCCCTTGGCAACGACACGCGGGGCCCGCATGGTGGCCTCGTCGTAGCGGATGGCGACGGCGTAGTGGGTCGGGTTGGTGACGATGACGTCGGCCTTGGGGACCTGCTGACCGACGCGCTGCATCGCCATCTGGCGGCCGAGGCGCAGGCGCCGGGCCTTGAGCTGGGGATCGCCGTCCATGCTGCGGCGTTCGTCCTTGACCTGGTCCTTGGTCATGCGCAGGTCCTGGGTGTGCTGCCAGCGCTGGAAGAGGTAGTCGGCGACGCCGATGATGAGGAGGAGGGTGAGCAGCCACGCCGCGAGCTCGACGGCGAGCCAGCCGAGCGCGGCCATGCCCGAGAGTGCGGGCAGCGCGGGGAGGGCGGCGATCTCCTGGGCGTTGGCACGGACGAAGAGCCAGCCGACCACGAGCACGATGGTGAGCTTGATGGTGTTGAGGATGCTCTTGACGAGGTTCTTGCGTCCGAGCTGGTTCTGCAGTCCCTGGATGGGGTTGAGCTTCTCCATCTTGATGGAGATGGCGTCGGTGTTGAGGAGGAAGCCGACCTGCATGAGCTGGGCGAGGAAGGCGATCAGGGCCATCGCGAGCAGGATGGGCGTCAGGACCAGCAACCCCCGGAAGCAGAGCTCGAAGAGGAGGCCGGTGGCTTCCTGAGCGTTCAGGTAGGCGTCGTCGAAGTCGAGGACGCGCCGCAGCGAGCCACCCATGAGGCCGAGCATGGAGAACCCGAAGAAGGCGATGACGATGGTGGCGCCGATGAGATCGACGGCGGCCGAGAGGTCCATGCTCTTGGCGATCTGCCCCTTCTGGCGCGCCTCGGAGAGGCGGCGCGGCGTTGGCGCTTCCGTCTTTTCGCCCATGTCGTCGGCCATCTATCGCACCTCCGTGGTGGCGAGGCCGCCGGGACTGAGGGAGACTGGGCCCAGCGGATCGGATGTGCCGAGGTTTTCTGTCCAGGTGGTGATGATGGTGAGGGTGCGGCGGACCTCGATATCGACGGCGTCGCCGACCACGTAGAGCGCGGTTGCGAGGACGGTGAGGCCCGCGAGCATCTTGATGGTGAAGCCGACGCTCATGACGTTGATCTGCGGCATGGTTTTGCTGACGGCGCCGAGGATCAGCGCGATCAGGAGCACGATGCCAACGACCGGGAGGGCCACGCGGAGGGCGAGCTCGAAGCCGCTCGCGAGCACAGCGACGAATGTCTCGAGCGGGAGCATGCCGACGGCAAACCCGCCGGGCGGGACACGAGAGAAGGTCGAGAGGAGGGTGGTGAAGAGCATCTCGAGGCCTCCCATGGTGAAGAAGAGGCCGGAGGCGATGTAGAAGAGGAGCTGGCCGAGGAGGTCGGTGTCGGTGTCGGACTCGGGGTTGTAGACGCGGGCGAGTCCGAAGCCGATGGACTGGCCCATGATGACGCCGCTGGCCTCCATGGCGAGCAGCGGCAGCGAGGCGATGGCGCCGATGGCGAAGCCGATGAGGAGCTCTGAGAGGAGCATCGGGAAGAGGGTGATGACGTCCTGGATGACGGGGGCGGCGGGTGCCGCGGTCGAGGCGCTGGCGAGGGCGGGGTAGGCCGCGGCGGACATGGCCACCGCGATGAGGACGCGGAAGCGCATCGGGATCGCGAGGCTGCCGATCATGGGTGCCGCGATGAAGACGCCCGAGATGCGCACGAGCACGAGCATCCACGGGATCGTGTGCGACAGGAGGATCGAGATGGCGGCGTCGGAGGGCATGTTGCGGCTGGCGCAGGAGGAGGGGTCGGGGCTAGCTGAGGCTGAGCAGTTCGGTGGCGTACTCGATCAGACGCTGCGCGACCCACGGCACGAGGAGGATCGTGGCGATGAGCATCACGGCGATCTTGGGAACGAAGGAGAGCGTCTGGTCCTGGATGCTCGTCACGGACTGGATGATGGAGATGACGAGGCCGACGACGAGGCCAGCGATGAGGATCGGGCCGGCGATCTTGAGGGTGATGAGCAGCGCGGTGCGGACGAGTTCGAGTGCGGCTTCGTTGGACATGTCGGCCTCGGGCGGTGGAGCGGGCTGGGTTGGAGGAAGGCTGGATGGACGGGGCGTCGTCAGGCTCTGCCGAGGAGGGCCCATGGCCTCATCTCCTGGAGGGCGGCGACCACGAAGGTGGTTGGATCGGGGCCGGGGCTCAGGAGCGGGAGCGTGCTGGAGAGGGCGCTGCCGATGACGACCCCGTCCACCCCGTCCAGGCCGGCGGGCTGTGCGAAGCTGTGCATGAGACCCGCGACGACGAGCGTCCAGCCGTCGACGAGGACGAAGAGGAGCAGCTTGAAGGGAAGGGAGATGAGGACGGGCGGGAGCATCATCATGCTCATGGAGATGAGCATGGTGGAGATGACCATGTCGATGACGAGGAAGGGGAGATAGACGCGGAAGCCCATGAGGAAGGCGACCTTGAGCTCGCTGAGCATGTAGGCGGGGACGAGGGTGACCATGTCGACGCTCTCGCGGGTGAGCTGGTCGGGGCGGCTGGTGTCGATGCCGCGGTACTCCATCATCATGTAGAGGCTGGACCAGTTGCCGGTGGCCTCGATCTGTCCGAACATGAAGTCGCGGACGGGCTGCTTGCCCCTGGCCCAGAGCTCGTCGTAGGACTCGATGGTTCCGGCCCGGTAGGGCTCGATCGCCTCGGTGTTGATGCGCTCGATGGTGGGAGTCATGACGATGAGCGTCATGAAGAGGGCAAGGGCGGTGATGACCTGGGCGGGCGGGACTGTTGCGGTGCCCAGGGCCTGCTTCAGGAGGCCCAGGACGATCAGGATGCGGACAAAGCACGTGGTCATGAGCATGACCGACGGCGCGAGCGAGATCACCGTGAGAACCAGGAGGATGTTGATCGCGGTCGAGAGGCCAGCGCGGCGCTCGGGGCCGGCACCCTGGCCGGCCGGCAGCGCGCCGGCGGCACGATCCAGAACCTCCAGCGGGTTGATCGTGCCGGGGGCGGGTGCGGCGGAGTCAAGGTCGACAGCGTCGAAGAGCGGAGCGTTGACGGCCGGGATCACGGCCGGAGCCACGTCGGGGATGGGCGGGCCGAGGCCCTGCGCGAGCGCGCTGGGCGAGGCGACGGCCAGCAGCAGGCCACCCGAGAGAAGGGCGAGCCCCATCAGGGCGGCGCGGAACGAGCACGTGCGTGCGTGTCGAGCGTTCAAGCACGCACCTCCAGGGGGCGACCGGTGGCGGTGGACCTGAGCGCGGCGACGCGACCACGAACACGCTCGAGCGCGGGATCGGCGCTGGTGACTCTGGAGGATGGGGCTGGCGCGCCAAGCCCGGACGAGGTGGGTCTGGGCGAGATGGGCTTGGGCACGGTCGCCTTGGGCGAGGGCGGGCGTGACTTGGCGGTGGCGAGCGGCTGGGCGGGGCCGACGAGGCGAGGGTCGCGCGTGTCACGCATGTCACGCATGTCACGCATGTCACGCGACTGGTGGACCACGGGCGCTGCAGCCAACGGGCGCGGGACCCTGGCAGCAGCCGGAGCGTGAGGCGCGGGCTGCGCGGCGAGGGACGCGGGCTCATGCTCATCCATGTCGCGTGCCGTCCGGTCGTCGGCGCCGGCGAGGACCTCCTGGAATCGCCTGGCGATGGAATCGCCCTGCTCGTCGCGGACCTTCACGAGGATTGAGGCGACCTGCTCCGGCTCTGTGATCTCGCAGAGCGTGGACATCGCGTGGGCACCCATGAGGCCCTTGCCGGTGGTCTGGCAGACGAGCAGGACGCGTCGATCGAGCTTGAGGAGTACGAGCGTGCAGCCGCGGCCTGCGGGGAAGCGGCCAAGGACCTCGAGCACGCCGGAGGGAGCACGCCCACCCGCACCGAGCTGGGCGAGGAGGCCGCCACGCCGAGCCAGGCGCCTGGCGAGCAGTGCGAGCCCGATGATGAGGATGACGACGAGGGAGAGCGCGCCGAGCGTGCGGGCGTAGGACATGTTCGACGCTGGGGGAGGCGTCTGCTGGGCACCGGCCTGCGCGGCAGCGCCGGCCGCGGCGCGTCCGGCGGGTGTGCCGAGCGGCGTTGCCTCGATGGCGGGAACTGTCTGGCGTCTGCCGGGATCGGCTCGGGGGCTGGTCCGAGGTGGAGCCACAGGCGTGCTCGACGGCGTGGGATCGCCTGTCAGCGTCTCTGGTGCTGTCACGACGGCCGGCACGGTGTCGGGCACTTCCGGGCCGATGCCCTGGGCCAGCGCGCCCGCGTTCAGCAGGAGCATGGCGAAGGCAACGACGAGCGACCGCTGTCGCTCGGGCTGGCCTGCCATTCGGGTTGGATGACTTCTCTTCCCCACGCGGCCTTCCTGGCCTCTCTGGGCCGACGCTCCGCGTCGGCCTTGATCCCGAGTTTGTCCGGACACGTCCAGTCACGTCCGGCGCATCCCTCACACGGACTACGCGCTGCGTTTGGCTCCTTCGACGGGCGGGGCCAGGATCTCGTTGATTCGGACGCAGAAGTTGTCGTTGAGCACGAGGATCTCGCCACGGGCGACGTGGCGGTCGTTCACATACACGTCGACGGGGTCGCCAGCGAGTTTGTCGAGTTCGACGACGACGCCCTCGCCGAGCTTGAGGACATCCTCGACGAGCATGCGCGTGCGGCCCAGCTCGATGGTGACGTTGAGGTTGACGTCCGAGAGGAGGTCGATGGCGCGCGGGGGCTCGGCGGGCGTCGTGGGGGTGAAGGCGGGAAGCTCGAGAGGCGACCCCGCGGGCGGCGGCGCGGCGGCACTGCTGGCGGCGCCGGAGGTGAGATCATTGAGCCCGGCGATCGCGTCACGTGCCGCGGCCAGCGCCTCCTGAGCGATGTCGTCGGGAGTCGGCGCGCCGGTGGGCGTCGTTGGCTGCGGGTTGGGAGCGGTGTCGTCGGCCATCCTGGCCCCTTTCACATGGTGAACCTCCCGGCTCCGCCGGGCTTCGCCATGAGGATCGGACCGCCCGCGCACGGATCGACACATTCCGCGCAGAGATCGGCGTGCGCCCGATAACGCGGCGCAAGGCTTGCGCGACGACGCCCAGTTACTCGGCCGGGAAGCCCTTGCACTTGGGGATCACGACGCGCTCGATGCGGCTCTTGTTGTCGGCATCCTTGCCGAAGACTCCATCGAGGAAGGTCAGGAGCTGGCGATTGAGGGTTTCGAGGCCCGCCTCGCGGAGGTGGGTGTGCTGGGCGCGCCGGAAGATCATCGAGATCCCCTCGGTGATCTCGGCGGCCCGTCCTTCCAGAACCTTGTTCACGGCCTCCTCGTTCTTGGCGCGGACCTTGAGCACGATCGAGACGTCCCAGATCCAGGCGCGTCCCGTCTGCATGTTCTGGAAGCGGTCCTCGACGAGTTGGATCTCGATGGTCTCTTCGTGGTCGGTCTGGTCGGCGTGGGGGAGGTGCGCCTCGGCGGCGGACGCGGCCTGAGGGCCGGTGCTCTTGGCGAGCATGTAGACGCCCACAGCCTGCACGACCATGATCGCACCCACGATGCCCAGGAGCTTGATCGGCAGCCCGCCCTTCTTGGGTGCTGCCTCCCCCTCCTTGGCGGCGGGCTCGGCGGGCTTGGCTTCCTTCTTCTTGTCGTCGGACATGGCTCACTCCACGCGTGGGGCGTCACAAGCGCCAGCGCGTGGGGTCATCGGCCCGAATCGGGGGAGGCGTTCGGGCGGGCTGAGGTCTCTGGGCATGTGTCGGAGGCGGTGCGCCGATGCAGGCGGGATGTGCCGCGTGCTCGGCCACGTTCTCGGACCGCGCGGAACCGACCTGCGTGATCAGGCGGCCTTGCTGACGGGGGCGGGGGTCTTGATGACGATCGCGGGGCGGGCTGGGCGGACCGGGCGCTGAGGCGCCAGCGCGATCGCCATGAAGCCGCCGAGTGCGAGCAAGCCCGTGAGGAGCGGCATGGGCCCCGCGGGAAGAACCCCGAGCCCAGCCAGCGCAGCCCCGCCGAGCAGCACGGGGGCCGCGAGCGAGATGGCGGGCGCCAGGGCGGCGGGCACGGCGCACCCCGCCCGGAGCAGGATCGTGTCAAGGCCGAGTCTCTGGGCGCCGACGAGGGCCGCGGCGGTGCAGAGTGAGGCGCCGGCGATGATCGTGAGCGTGAGGAGGAGATCAGCCACCAGTGGCGGCTGCGCGGCGAGGGTGGCGGATGAGTCGAAGAAGGGCATGCGATCGCTCCGGCGTGAGGTGCACCGACGGCGGTAGATCGGTTCTCGGGCGTGGCGGCTTGAGCTGGAGTTGTGTCGGGCGCGTTGATCGCGCGTGGAGGCGGCTCAGCGGCCCAGGACCAGGAGCTGCTGCATGAGCTCGTCGGTGGTGCGGATCACGCGTGAGTTGGCCGAGTAGCCGGTGGATGACAGGACCAGACGGATGAACTCTTCGCCCAGGTCGACGTTGCTCAGTTCGAGCGCACCCGAGGCGATGGCGCCGGAGCCAAGCGTGCCGGGAGCGCCGATGGCGGCGGGACCGCTGTTGGGGCCGATCTGCCAGAGGTTGTCGCCGGACTCCTGGAGCCCCTCGTTGTTGGGGAAGGTGGCGAGCACGACCTGGCCGAGCGGGCGGGTCTGGCTGTTGGAGAAGGTGCCGGTGATCACGCCGTCGGCGCCGATGCTGAAGGAGGAGAGGGTGCCGAAGGGGACTCCGTCGCGGAAGCCGACGGCGATGGCGGGATCAAGGTCGGCGTAGGCCGTCATGCCGCCGCTGGGTGTGGCGAAGCTGAGGCTGAAGACCATGGGCGTGATGGCGCCGGTGCCTGTGCGGTCGATGGAGACCGTGACGGGGTCGGTGGAGAGGGGCTGGCCGAAGGAATCGAAGGAGACGGTGCCGGTAGCGACCTGGATGGGAACGCCAGCGTTGTCGGGTGACTCGACGAAGTAGCGCCAGGTGGTGCCGCCGTTGGCGGTGCGCGAGTCGAGCACGAGTGAGACACCGACGGTGACCTCGCTCCCGAGCGAGTCGAAGGCTGTGAAGGAGGTCTGGATGGACTCGCCATCGGCGGCCTCGAGCGGGGTCTGAACGAAGGGGCTTCCGATGACGGTTCCGGTGCTGTCGAGGAGTGTGAGGCTGGTGTTCTCGAGCGTGAGGTCGTTCACTGTGCCGGTGTTGCCCACGATCGAGATGAGGCCGGTGGCGGGATCGATCGAGACGCCGGGCGTGCGGCCGTCGGGATTGGCCCCGAGCGTGGTGTTGATGCCCAGCGCGTCGCTCAGGAAGCGTGTGAGATCGGCGATCGTGGTGGCACCGTCGATGCCGAGCGTGGCCTCGGGCAGGACGGCCGTGCCCTTCTCAGCGCCACGCAGGCGGATGCTCTGTCCGGACGCGAGCATTGGAGCGCCGGAACCGGGGCGGGCTGGATCCTCGAGATCGATGAGGCGTGTGGTGGTGTCGATGACGTTCGGGGCCGCCGGGGCGGCGCTGGGGATGGCGATCAGGCCCTGCGTGGTGGAGGTGCCAAGTCGGATCAGCGAGCCCTGCGAGGGGAGGGTCCCTTCGGCGTTGAGGTTGCCGCGCAGCCGGACCTGGTTGGTTGCTTCCGCGATGGAGAGGCCGCCGAGGGGGATGGAGATGTCGGTGAGCTGGCCCGTGACGATGTTGAAGTTCTCATCGACGCCGTAGCCCTGGAGTCGCTCGCCGGAAATGGTGGTGAGGACGCCCTCGGAGTTCTGGCGAAAGGCGCCCGCGCGGGTGAAGAGGCGGTCGGGGCCGCGGTCGACGACGAAGTAGCCGCGCCCGTCCACGGCGAGGTCGCGGCCGTCGCCGCTGGGGCTGATGGTGCCTTGCTGGGTGTTGCGCTGCGTGCCGGCGGTCTTGACACCGAGTCCGATCTGATAGGGGTTGGTGCCGCCGGTGGTATCGGCGGGGGCGGTGCCGGCGGAGATGGTGCGCGACACCATCGTGCTGAATGACAGCCGCGATGACTTGAAGGCGGTGGTGTTGGTGTTCGCGACGTTGTTGCCGACGACGTCGATCTGGCGGGCGTTGGCGTTGAGGCCCGTCATGGCGGTGAAGAGCGCGGTTGTGGAGGGCATGGTCGGTCCTCAGCAAGCGGACGGCTGAATGAAGGGCAGGACGCACGGAAGAGGAGGTTCGGGCGGGGGGACAATCGGCTCGCGAGCTAGGAGCGCGAGGAAGGGGAGAGGATCGCGGCGAGCCCGCCGGGCGGGGAAGGTGGGGGTCCGAGCGGGCCGGCACCGGCGCTGGGCGAGCCGGGCACTCCCGCAGGTCCGGGCACCGTCAGCACCGTGTCGAAGCCGGACTTCACGCCCGGCGCGGCGGCGTCGAGCTTGGAGACGATGGTGCGTGTCTGGACGTCCATCTCGAGCGCGACGCCGTCGATCAGCACGAGTGCGCGATGGGCCCCGGCCGCGTCGGCGGCATCGGCGGCGCTCTCCAGGCGTGAGAGCTGGTCCTTGGTGAGCGAGAGGCCGCTGCCTTCGGCAACGCGCACGGGCAGGCCGCTCTTGATGACGCCGCTGCCCGCCTGGTCGAGGAGTTCCTTGAAGGAACGGCCTTCGATGGGTGCCACCGCCGGCACCGCGCGGTCCGGCACCGAGTCCGGCCGGGCCAGGCCCGCGAGGCGCGAGAGGAGGCTCTGGGCAAGGCCGATGCTCATGGCGTCGCGCCTCCTTCGGGCTCGACCTGGCGGATGGTGTCAAGGTCGGCGAACGCAACGCGGGTTCCGTCAGAGAGGGTCATGACGGCACCGTCGCTCGTGCGGGAGACCGACGAGACGACACCCTCGACGCGGGCGCGATCTTCGTCCAGGCCGGCGATGCTCTTGCCGATGAGGCCCGCGGCCGCGGCGAACTCGTCCTGCCCGACAAGCCGGCCGAGGCTCTCGGAGAGGTCCATGTTCGACTGGATCGAGCGGATGCCCGAGAGCTGCTGGATCAGCGTGTTGGTGTCGTTGGGCGCCAGCGGATCCTGCTTGCCCAGCTCGGTCAGGATGATCTTGGTGAAGTCCTCGGAAGTGAGCCTTGAGAAGCCGTCGCCGGCCTCGGTTCGGGTGGTTGTGGCGAGCGATGCGGGGGCGATGGTGTCCATCGTGAGAACTCCTGTCAAACTCCGGGCAACCGGACGGACTGCCCGCCGATCCGGACCCTGCCTGGGACCCGGGCCGGGTGCTGCTACGCGATGGCCTCGAGCCTGTCACCGAAGACCACCGAGTCCCCCACCACCGTTGGCGACAGCGTGGGGAGCAGGGACTCAATGCGGCCGAGCGCCTCAGCGCCTGCTGCGATCTGCTCCTCTTGTGCTCGATCATCGGCGTGGGGCTTCCAACCCTCGGCACCGGTGCCGCGGGCTCCGTGATCTGGCGGAGCGTGGGACCCGCCGCGGCCTCCGGCCCCGGCGTGCTCCTGTGGCGATCGGGGATCCTCCCCGGCGGAACGCTCCTGGGCCTCCACGACGACTCCGTCGCGCGCGGTGGCGGGCGTGGCCTCTGGCAGCGGCGCTATGTCGATGCGGTCGACCCGCAACCCGCGCGCTTCCAGCGCGCCACGCAGCGATGCCTCCGAACCAGCAAGCAACTGGCGTGCCGACTCGGTCGTGGGGTGGAAGATTGCCGACGCGAGATTGCCTTCGACGCGAAGATCGACCTTCATCGGGCCGAGGTGCTCGGGTCGCAGGTTGATCGTGACGCTCCCCTCACCTTTCCTGAGCGCGGCGGCCAGCGCGGAGGCGAGCTGACGCAGCGGGGGTTGCTCGGCCTGGCGCAGCAGCGTCGGGGTGGTGCGCTGAAGCAGGCCGCGCATGGCTTGCGGGCGGTCGAGTGAGAGGGATGGCGTCTGTGCGTTCGGAGCGGCGGTGGTTGCACGGGGCGCGGTGCCCGAAGGAGCGGAGGGACTGGAAGCCGCCGCACCCGGCACGAGGCTGCTGGATGGAGATGGCTGCGGCGCACCTGGGTGAGCAGAACGGCGGACCATCGCCGACGCCACCTGTGGGCCGGTGGGCGTGCCAGCACCTGCGACGGGAGCCGCGTTGCTGGATCGGGCGAGTCCGCTCGGAGCTTCGTGAGCCCGCGACGCGGACGCGAGTGATGGGCTGGCTGGCGCGCCGCGATGGCCACCCGCTTCGGAGCGTTGACTGTCGGCGGGTTGGGGCGCGGGGCTGGAGTCGGCGAGCGCGTCCTTGCCGGCCTGCGCGACGGTGGCCTTGGTGGGGCCGCGCGTCCGGAGCTCGGCGGCGTTGCGAAGCCCGAGGTCGACGGCTGCGGCCGGCGGCTGGGCGAGCGGGGCGTGATGGGGCGACGGAGCGTGGGCGTTCGGAGCTTCGTCGTCGCGGCGGGTGCGTGGGTTGTCCCGCGTCCGCAGCGCAGAGTCCGCGCTGGTGGGCGCATCATCGAACGAGCCTTGCGCAGAGCCCGCGCGGGCGAGCGCCTGTGCGGCACCCCCGAAGCGTCGTGTCCAGGCTTCAACCGAAGCCGCGAAGGGTGCGACCTCGTCGGGTGCGCGAGGGGCGGACCTGTCCGGAGGCTCAGGGTGCGGGCGGAGAGGTTGGAGGAGCGGGGTTTGCATCGGACGGACCCGTGGGGGCGGCCGACGCCACGCCGAAGGTCCGGAGCCTCTCCAGCAACTCCGTTGCCAGAGCTGGATCGGTCTTGGAGAGCTCGCTCATGATGCGGTTTCGGGCGTCCCCGTCCATGACATTGAGGTATTCGACGACCCGCTCCTTGCCCGCTTCGATCTCACGACCGATTGGATTCGAGTCGGCGAGGCTGGCGCCGCTGTTGGCGCTGGCACCGAGGGGCATCGTCCCGGCACCGTCGTTCGCACCATCGCCCACACCGGCGAAGCCGGCCATCCCCTCGGGCGCTGCCGGGATCATCTGACGGAGCAGCGTGAGTGCTTCCTTGGGCTTGAGGCTCTCGAGGGTCTCGATGGCCTTTCGGAACTGAGCATCCTTGGCGCGTGCGAGCGCGCGGCCCTGAGAAGCCTCGAAGCGGCGGACGGTCTCGGCGAAGTCCGCCCGCTCGCGGTCAAGGATGGTGCGTTCGCGGTCCACCCGCCCCTGGAGATCCTGCACCTCGCGCCGGAGGCGCTCCATGCGCTGCTGATCGAGGGCGGTGGCTTCGAGCCTTGCGGCGAGCTGCTCCGATGCGGTCAGCGGAGGCTGATCGGCGCGGGCCTGTGCGGCGGCGGCCTTGGCCGCGGCCTCCTCGGCCTTGGCGAGCGCCTCCTTCGCCGCGCGTTCCTCGCTCAGCGTCGTGGAGACCATGGCGCGTATCTCGCGGAGGCGGCCCATGTCGAGACGGTCGGACTGCGCGAGCCAGCCGACGAAGCCGGCGATGGCCAGCAGGTTCGCGATCGCAACGACGCACAGGGCGTTCCACAGCGTCTTCATCCGTCAACCTCCCGGCGCGAGTGGCCGACTACGGCCAGTTCGTCCATCGCGCTCTCGTCCAGCCGTTTCTGTGCCGCGAACCAGGCCTCGAGCCGGCGGGTCCGGAGCATCTCCGCGGCCTTGCGGGCCGTGGCGGCCTCCAGGAGTGCCCGGCGCGCGCGCTCGACGCGCGCGTGCACCCCGGCGAGCTCGAGCACGGTCCGCTGTGCGGTGGCCATCAGTCGCAGGGCGCTGCCCGCCTGGAAGCGGACACCGCGAAGGTCCAGATGGCCCGCGCCGGTGCCATCACCTGTGAGCTGGCCCTTGAGCTCACCCTTCTCCTCGGAGATCCGGCGCTGGAGCTCACGCAGGCGCGACTCGACATCGAGCCGTTCGCGCTCGACGGCCGCCAGCTCGAGCATGCGCGTGCGCTCGGTGGCCTTTCTGGCCCTCAGCACTGCCTCAAGCTCGAAGACGAACTTTGCCATACCTCACGAGTGCTCCGCACACGGACCCATCGATGCCGGCCGGCGAAGGCCGGCTCTACTTCCTTGACTTCAGGATCTTCGCGACCTGCTCGCTGGACTCCTTCGCGAGGCGCACGAGCGTCTCGCGGGCCTGGGCGAAGGTGGTCGACTCGCCCTTGCCCTGGCGCAGGAGGTCGATCATCGCGCGGTGCTGCTCGATGGCGACGTCCGCCTCGGGATTGCTCCCCTTGGCGTAGGCACCGATCTGTACCAAGTCCTCGACCTCGCGGTAGGTGGCGAGCATGCGGACCACCTGGCGACGGGCCGCGATGTGCTCGGGATCGCAGACGTCGTCGGCGACGCGAGAGACGGAGTCGAGGACGTCCACGGCGGGGAACCGGCCCATCTGCGCGATCTTTCGGGAGAGGATGACGTGTCCATCGAGGATGCCTCGCGCGGCATCGGCGATCGGCTCGGTCATGTCGTCGCCCTCGACGAGGATTGTGTAGAGGCCGGTGATCGAGCCGGCCGAGCCGGACGCGCCCGGACCGGGCTCGAGGCTGCCTGCCCGCTCGAGCAGGAGGCCGAGCTGCGCGAAGACGCTGGGCGTGTAGCCCTTGGTGGCGGGCGGCTCGCCGATGGAGAGCCCAACCTGGCGCTGCGCGTGGGCGAAGCGGGTGATGGAGTCCATCATCAGCATGACGTCGCGCCCGCGATCGCGAAAGTACTCTGCCGCGGTGCAGGCGAGCTTGGCGGCACGCAGGCGCATCAGCGGCGACTCATCGCCGGTGGCCACGACGACGACCGATCGCGACAGCCCCTCCGGCCCGAGGGCGTGCTCGATGAAGTCCTTGACCTCGCGCCCTCGCTCGCCGATCAGCGCGATGACAGAGACGTCGGCGGCGGTGCGGCGGGCGATCGTGCCCATCAGCGTGGACTTGCCGACGCCCGGACCCGCGAAGATGCCGAGGCGCTGCCCACGTCCCAGCGTGGTCATGAGGTCGAGCGCGCGGACGCCGGTGTAGAGGGGGCGGTCGATGCGGCGACGGCGCATCGCACGGATGGGCTCGGGGCTGATGGGCATGGCGACGCAGTCGCGGATGGGACCGAGGCCGTCGATGGGGCGGCCGATGCCATCGACGACGCGGCCGAGGAGCCTGGCCCCGACGGGCGCACTCGGAGACCGCTCCTCCACCACCACGCGGTCGCCCGCGCAGACGCCCGCGGACTGGCCGAGGAGCATCACGATCGTCTGCTCGCGCGTGAAGCCGACGACCTCACCCCAGGTGGAGGAGGCGGCGTCGGCGTCATCGACGCGTGACGGGATCCGCACGAGCGCGCCGACCGGTGTCGGAAGATCGTCGACGAGCACCGTGAGCCCGCGGACCGCCGAGACGCGCCCGACGCATCGGAGCGGCTGCGTCCGCGCGAGTGTGCCGAAGATGGGAGCAAGAGTGGCGGCCTGGCTCACGCCGCACGCTCCTGAGGGGCGCCATCGTCCGTGCCTGGAACCAGCGCCCGGGCGATGCGTTCGAGCCGCGTCGCGAGCGAGCCATCGACCTCGCCGCCGCCGGGTGTTCGGACCACCACACTCCCGCGGGAGAGCGCGAAGTCGGGCCGGACTTCCGCGTGCTCGCACTCGGGGAAGCGTGCGAGCAGTGTGGGGAGGGCCTCGCGGCAGATGGGCTCGTCCTCGGGATGAACGCAGACGACCAGGCGCGAAGCGCGGGCCGCGCTCGCGACGGCCTCGGCCATGAGGCCGGCTGTGAGCGTCGGATCAAGCTCGAGGAGACGCCCGCAGGCGCGACGGGCGATCTCGACCGCCAGACGGAGCAGATCGTCGCGTGCGGAGGCGACGAGGCCCTCCCGCTCGGCGAGGAAGGCGGAGAGGGCCTGGTTCCAGCCGGCCTCGATGCGGGCGAGTTCGGCGGTGCGGGACTCGAGGGCCGCGGCGCGTCCCTCGTCGAGGCCCGCGGTGCGTCCGGCGGCGTGCCCCTCCGCGAAGCCCTTGGCGAAGCCCTCGGCATGGCCCGAGGCGACGAGGGCGTCGCGCTCCCGCTGGGCCTCTTGAAGGATGAGCGTGGCCTTCGCCCGGGCGCGCGTGACGAGCTCGTCACCCTGGCGCTTGAGATCGCCGAGGTCGAGCACGATCGCATCCCTGGCGATCCTGTCCGCGTCGCTCTGCCTGATGAGGGCCATCCACTGCACTCCGCTCCGGGGGCGCTTCCAGCGCCCGCCGGGCCAGGACGTTGGGGACTAGACGAGCTGCTCGGTATCGCCGCCGCGGCCTTCGATGATGACCTCGCCGGCCTCCTCGAGGCGCCGGACGATGTCGACGATGCGCTGCTGGGCGGCCTCGACATCGCTGACCTTGACGGGTCCCATGTACTGCATGTCCTCCTTGATGAGGGAGGCGGCCCGCTCGGACATGTTCTTGAAGATCTTCTGCTGGAGCCCCTCGGAGGCGGTCTTGAGCGCGAGGGCGAGCTCGCTGTTCTCGACCTCCTTGAGGACGGCCTGGATTCCCTTGTCGTTGACCTTGTTGATGTCCTCGAAGACGAACATGAGGCGCCGGATCTGCTCGACGAGGTCGGGATCCTCGGCCTCGAGCCCCTCCATGATCGCCTTCTCGGTGGAGCGGTCCACGAGGTTGAGGATCTCCGCGACGGTGTCGACGCCGCCGGCCTTCTCCATGCTCTGGACGAGCATGCTGGAGAGGCGGCTCTCGAGGCCGCGCTCGACCTCGCGGATGACCTCCGGGTTGGTCTGCTCCATGTTGGCGACGCGCTTGATGACCTCGACCTGCTTCTGCATCGGGAGTCCGCCGAGGATCTCGCTGGCCTTGTGGTGGGGCAGGTGGCAGACGATGAGCGCGATGGTCTGGGGGTGCTCGTCCTGGATGAAGGTCATCAGGTTCTCTGACTCGGCCCGCTGCAGGAACGAGAAGGGCGTGCGCTGGACCTGCGTCTGGATCTGGCCGAGCATGCGTTCGGCGCTCTTGGGATCGAGGGAGCTCGTGAGGAGCTGCTTGGCGTATTCGAGCCCGCCCTCGTTCATGAAGCCGCTGGCGATGGTGATTCCGTAGAACTCCTCGACGACCGCGGCCTGGAGCGAGTTGGCGACGCGTCCGAGCCCGGCGAGCTCGCGTGTGACTTCCTCGACCTGCTTGGGGGTCAGCTGCTTGAGGATCTTGGAGGCCTTCTCGGGGCCGATGGCGAGCAGGAGGATCGCCGCCTTGGTGATCCCCTCGAGCTCGGTGGCGCTGTCTGGCAGCTTCTCGTTGGGCTTGCGGGCCAAGGGTTGCTCCTGCGGCGGCTACGACGCCGCGACATACACCACGCGTTTGCTCTGCTCGTCAGCGACTCGTGAACGGCAGTTCTCGAGCGGCTACTCGTCAACATTGATCCAACGGGCCACGAGCTTGGCGGCCTGATCGGGATTCTGCTCCACGACCTCGCCGACCTGCTCGAGCACCTTCTGCGACTGCATCTCCGACTCGTCGACCTCGATGCCGGCCATCGCGGTGTCGCCCTCGTCGGCCTCGCCGATGACATCGGCCTCGGTCTCGAGCGTGGGCGGCAGCCCGACCAGTTCCTCGGCGGTTGGCTGGTCGCCCTGCCTTCCCGCCTTCTTCACCATCATGACCATCATGCCCATCGCCACCAGCGAGAGCACGCCAAGGGCGACCGTCTGGACCAGGCCGCCGCCGAGCGAGATGCCCGCGGGGCCGGAGCCTTCACCCCCGCCGACAATCCCTCCGAAGAGGCCGGCCGCCTGGACCGGCATCGGTTCGGGCGGATCGGCAGGCATCAGTGCCACCGAGATGGACTCCTGCACGATCTGGCGGATCTCTTCGGCGGGCGTGGAGCGGTTGGCGTCGGCGATCAGCGCCCGGACCTGCGGCGTCAGCGTCGACATCACCAATGGCTTCACCTCCGCGTCGAAGGTCCGGAGGATGTCGGCCATCGCGGGCGCGGGAGGCGGTGTCCCGCCCCCGGCCGGGTCTGCTGGCGGGTTGGCCCGGTTGATCAGCCCGACCACGAACCGGGGCGGCACGAGCACCGTCACCGCGACGCTCGTGGGCTTGCCCTTGGGATCGACCGTCGTCTCGGTCTTGGTGCCGAAGCGGTTCTCCTGCTCGTCGGTCGCTTCGGTGGTCTGGGTCATGGAGCCGACGCCGCCGCCCGCGCGATTGATGTCCGCGGCCTGGTTGGCCGCGACGCCGGGCTCGGCCGCTGAGGACGTCTCGCGCGTCACGCTCTCGGTGGTCGTCGTGCGCCGAGGCAGGGCGACGGTCCCTTCCTTGTTCGGGAGGAACTGCTGCGTCTGCAGCGTGGTGCGGGCGACATCCACCGACGCCGTCACCGTGACGATGACGCCGGGGATCGAGCCGAGCATGTCGTAGAACTTTGCCTCGGCCTCGCGCTCGACGCGCCGGGCGTGGTCCATCGCGGTGCCGGTCTGCGACTCGTTCTGGCTCGTGGCCCGGCGCGGCCGGCCTGCGGCGGAGTCCACGACCGTCACGTTCTCGATCGACAGCCCGGCCCGGCTGCCCGCCAGCAGTTCCGCCACGGCGTTCACGGTTTCCTGGGGCAGCGGCTTGCCATCCTCGCTCATCACCGTCGCCGAGGCCTTGGGCACCTTCGCCGAGCCGCCAAGCCCGAAGGGCTCTGGCACGTGGATCACCACCCACGCCGAGCCGACGCCCTTGAAGTCCGAGATCGTCCGCGAGAGCTCGTTCTGGAGGGCGATCAGGAAGTTCTGCTCGTTCACCTGGCGCGAGTTCATCCAGTTGCTGGATGCCACCAGCGTCTCGAAGTAGAGCGCCTTGTCCGCGGGGAGGGCGTTCACTGCCGCCAGGTGCGAGCGAGCCCGGGGCGCATCTGCGGCGGAAACGAAGAGCTTGCCGCCGTCGGCCGTGCTCTTAAAGCCGGCCTCGTCGAGTGCGCTCTTGGCCTTCAGAACCGACGCGGCGTCCGCGCCCTGGAGAAGCTCCACGCGGCTGGAGGTGCTCGTGGTCTGGGCCACGATGATCAGCACCAGCAGCAGGACCACCGCGACCGCAGCGACCAGCAGGCGCAGCGTCAGCGACATCCCGCCGAGGTTCTTCTGGATAGTCGCCAGCGTGCGGCGAAGCGCGTCCATCGCGAAGGGCCTCCTGCCCGGTCCGACCTATCGACCCTGGCCGCACTCCGTGCAGCCCCCACTCCGTGCGCAATGACGATCACCAAGTGCGCACGAGATGCCGCTATCGGCGGTTCCCGCGCAACGCCTTGAAACCCGTGGCGCGTCCGAGAACTGTCAGAGGGTGCGTTGGATGAGGTCACGACGATGCTCATTGGCTGACCTACCATCGCCTTCGGACCTCATCTCCATACCCGTACAAACACCAGGTGCTTCCCATGAGCGCGACCGCCCAACTGAATCCGCCGACCGATCAGCTTCCGGACTTCTCCAAGCCGCTGCCCCCGTTCACGCCCGAGCCGGGCAAGGAGCGGGTGATCCAGTTCCGGGAAGCGCTGCGTGAGGCACTGTCGGAGGAGATGCGTCGAGACGATCGCATCTTCCTGATGGGAGAAGAGGTTGCGCAGTACAACGGCGCGTACAAGGTGAGCCAGGGGATGCTGGATGAGTTCGGCCCGAAGCGCATCATTGACGCCCCGATCAGCGAGAACGGGTTCGCGGGCCTTGCGGTGGGTGCCGCGATGTACGGCCTCAAGCCGGTGATCGAGTTCATGTCATGGTCCTTCAGCCTGGTGGCCGCGGACCAGATCCTGAACAACGTTCCCAAGATGCTCTACATGTCCGGCGGCCAGTGGGGCTGTCCGATCGTCTTCCGAGGCAACGACGGCGCCGGTGGCCAGCTCGGCTCCACGCACTCATGGTGCGTCGAGGGCCTTTACAGCAACGTTCCCGGCGTCAAGATCGCCATTCCCAGCAACCCCTACGACGCCAAGGGCCTCCTCAAGACCGCCCTGCGCGAGCTCGATCCCGTCTTCTTCCTCGAGAGCGAGCGCATGCTGGGCGACAAGGCCCACGTCCCGGCCGAGGAGTACTACATCCCCTTCGGGCAGGCCCACCTGCGCCGCGAGGGCGATGACGTGACGCTCGTCTCCTTCGGCCGCCCGGTGAACTTCTGCCTTGAGGCCGCCGACGAGCTCGAGAAGGAGGGCATTCACGCGGACGTGCTCGATATGCGCACGATCCGCCCCCTCGACATCGACAGCATCATCAAGAGCGTGCAGAAGACCAGCCGCGTCGTCATCGTCGACCAGTGCTGGCCCTTTGCCAGCGTGGCCAGCGAGGTCGTGACGCAGATCTGCGAGCGCTGCTTCGACTACCTCGACCACCCGCCCGTCCGCGTCAACAGCGACGACGTGCCTGCGCCATACGCGAAGCACCTGGAGCAGGCCTTCCTGCCGCACAAGGGCAAGATCGTGGCCGCGGTGAAGAAGATGCTCGG
>CAZBXF010000046.1:0-1401 GCA_964495635.1 uncultured Phycisphaeraceae bacterium | reverse complement strand
CCCGAGGTCCCCATGTCAATTCGCGTCGAAATGCCCCGCCTCTCCGACACCATGCAGCAGGGCACCATCGTCAAGTGGAACGTGAAGGAAGGGCAGGTCATCAAGACCGGCCAGGCCATCGCCGACATCGAGACCGACAAGGCGACCATGGAGCTCCAGAGCTTCGACGACGGCGTCGTCGCGGCGATCCTGGTGCCCGAGGGCAAGGCTGTTCCGGTCACGACCCCGATGCTGCTCCTCGCTGTCAAGGGTGAGGACCCGATCGTGATCAAGGCCCAGCTCGTGGGCGGCGGTACGGACGCGGCGGCAGCGCCCGCGACCAAGGCCGCGGGCGGGGGCTCGGCTCCGGCAGGCGCCCCGAGCGGAGCGACCGCGGTGGCTCAGGTGATCGACGCGCCGGCGTCCTCCAATGGCTCGCGGCTCTTCGTGAGCCCGCTGGCGCGCAAGATCGCCGAGGAGGCCCGCATCGACCTGCACGGCATCACCGGCTCCGGTCCGGGCGGGCGCATCGTGCGGAAGGACGTTGAGGAGGCCATCGCCCGAGGCGGGTCTGGCGCTGCGGCCCCTGGTCGCGCGGCACAGTCCATGGTGCCGGCCGCGCCGGCCCCGCGAGCCGCGGCTTCCACGCCCCCCTCACTCCCCGCCGCCAATGCAACGCTTGCTACCAAGCGCATCCCGCTCTCCAACATGCGCCGCGTCATCGCGCAGCGCCTGGTCGAGAGCAAGTCGACCATCCCCCACTACCAGGTCACGACCGACGTCGACATGGAGCCGCTCGACTCGCTCCGCAAGCAGCTCAACGCCCAGCTCGCGGCACAGGGCGTCAAGCTCAGCGTCAACGACTTCCTCGTCAAGGCGTGCGCGCTCGCGATGCACCAGCACCCGTACGTCAACAGCCGCTGGAGCGGCACGGCCGGACAGGAAGCCATCGAGTACGTCGCGGACGTCAACATCGGTGTCGCGATCGCGCTGCCCGTCGCCGAGGACGGCACCGGCGGCGGCCTCGTTGTCGCGACGCTGCGCAACGCCGACAACATGGGCCTGCGTGCCCTCTCGGCGCAGACCAAGGCTCTCTCTGACAAGGCCCGCAGCAAGGGCCTCTCACCCGCCGAGATGTCCGACTCGACCTTCACCATCTCCAACCTCGGGATGTTTGGCGTCGCGCACTTCACGGCCATCATCAACCCGCCCAACACCGCGATCCTCGCGGTTGGCGCGGCGCTCGATGTCCCCGTTGTTCGCGATGGCAAGGTCGTCCCCGGCAAGGTCATGAGCATGACGATGAGCAGCGACCACCGCGTCATCGACGGCGCGATGGCGGCGCAGTACCTCGCGACGGTGAAGAACCTGCTCGAGAACCCCGCGACGCTGCTGGTGTGATCGGTGCGGCGGGGCCGCGTG
>CAZBXF010000045.1:0-20356 GCA_964495635.1 uncultured Phycisphaeraceae bacterium | reverse complement strand
ACACTGCCCCGCTGCCGCCGCGCACGAGGCCCCCACTGCCAGCGCCGCCACCACGTGCCCGACGCGCTTCCTGGACTTGATGATCATCTGAGAAACCCCCGCGAGCCCCCTTGGCCCCTTTGACTGCTTGTGCCATCGATACGGCGGCGTGAACGACCTGGTCACCCCGCCGCGATGATGCTTCTGAAGACCGGCGGCGACCGCCGGGCTGACCAACGCTACCCGAGTCCCGGAGTGCCGGGGACCGGCACACCACACAGAGCCCCTTCCGAGCCTTCCGGACGCGTGGCTCGCCGGGTGGTCGATTGGGGACTTCCCGCAGACTATCGGATGCCGCAGGGGTGTCAAGGCGCGGGGGCCGAGTCGGCAGGGCTTTGCAGAACTGCCGGGGCGAGGTCCTAGGCGGGGATGCTGGGGTGGGTTGTGTGTGACCTGGAGGCGAAGGACCGGCGGGGACCGCGGGGCCGCCCTTGGCCGAGCAAAGACACACGATCGGCCCGCGCCGATGGCTCGGACGGATCCGATCGGAATACGAACGGAATTCTGAGATTCTTCTTGCGTTGGGGCCTGGTTTTCTCTATCGTGTGCGCGGCGAGCTCATGGTGGACGAGAGAGACACGGCCCCTTTGAGATCGCGTGAGACGGCACGCCGCGTGATGCGGCTGTGTCGGCTCGCGCCCGTTTCGGGCGTCGCGGCGTAGGCCGCGGGCGCGGAGCTTGCTTCCGGCGTCGCCGGTTGGGCGTGCCGTGGTGGTTGCGTTGTGGAGTTGATTGACCTGCGGCGACGCCGCGACGGGCGTGAGAGCGTCCGATTGAGAGGAGAAGACAGATGAAGACCGGGATGATTCGTACTGCGGCAGCGCTGGTGATGGTGGCGGGCGCGAGCGCGGCAGCGAGCGGGCAGTTTGTTTCGACGGCGATCCTGGCGGGGACGGGGCCGCGGAGCGTGGTGCCGGGGACGACGGGTGCGAATCCGGGTGACCTCTTCCTGGCGACGGGCTCCTTCATGGACCGCGTGTATCGCAGCAGCAACGGAAATCACTGGATCCTGACGGCCCGCACGAACACGGGCGTGACGGCGACGGATGAGATCGTGATCACGGGCTCTGGGACGACGGCGACCGTGCGGGCGCGTGAGGGCGGGGCGTACTTCGGCGGGGCGGACGCTGGCCGCACGCTCGACAGCGGCCAGATCGACGAGCGCGTCTCGATCAATGACTCGGGTGACTTCGTCTTCACGGGCAACCTCTCGCCCGCCACCTCAACCGACGATGAGCTGATCATCCGTGGCAACGCGGCGGGCACGCTCTCGATCGCGACGCGCGAGGGTGCGACGACCGCGGCGGGTCCGACCAACGGCGTGACGCTCACCGCTCCCAACATCGACAACTCGGGCCGCATCTCGTACCGCAACTTCATCAACACGACCACGGCGCAGCTGCTGCGCAACGACGCCTCGGTGATTGATGCGGCGCTGGGTGCCGCGAGCCCGGTGGCGGGTCGCACGTTCCGGGTGCTGGACACCGATGGCTACCACGTCGATGCGAGCGGCAACAACTGGGTCGCCTTCACGAGCACCAACGGCACCACGACTGATGACGGGCTGCTGCTGTACAACGGGGGGATCGCGATGCGCGAGGGCGTGAGCGCGATCGCCGGCGGTACGGCGACGTTCTTCAATGAGTGGGGCATGGTGCCGAGCGGGAACTGGTGGGCTCGCGGCAACAACGGGACGGGGAACCGCGACTGGGTTGCGCGGGGCGACGGCGCGGGCGGCTACGTCAGCGTCGTCGAGACCGATCAGCCCATACTGACCGGCAGCACCGAGCTCTGGGATGACGCGATCTTCAGCGACACCTTCTTCCTCTTTGCCAGCGACAACGTCGGCAACTACATCGTTGGCGGCGTGACGAACAACACCGACATCGCGCGGAACGCGGTGCTGGTGTATCGCGGCGCCTTCGGCGAGTTCGAGATTGCGCGCGAGGGTGATGTCGTCGACCTTGATGGCGACGGCATCCTGAACGATGACGCCTTCATCACGACGTTCAACAACGACGACTGCTTCTTCACGGACGCGGGCCAGTTCGTGTATCAGGCGAACCTGCGGAACGCGGCGGGTGCGGACATCGGGCAGGCGCTGCTGACGATGACGGTGCCGACGCCGGGTGCGATCGGGCTGCTGGGGCTTGCGGGCCTGGGTGCGATGCGTCGTCGGCGCTGAGCCGGGGAGCGGGCCTGCGGGCTGATCAACATGGAGTCAGGCGGGGTGAGCCAGATGGCTCGCCCTGCTTTGTTTTTTGGGTGTCGCGGGGAGATCGAGGAGGACCTGTGCGGGCGGGGCGCTTGCCACCCGAGGACGATCAGGCGTTGGCGAGGCGGCCGCTGCTCCGGCGGGTCGCGATCATGTATCGCTGGAGGTTGCGACCCGGGCAGGCAGTGCTCTTGAGTTCCTGGTGGGTGTAGACGCGCGAGACCGGGACGCGGTAGAGGCGCATCTGGCTGGCGACGAAGCCGTCGAGGGCCTCGATCTGCTCGCGGGTTGGGGTCTGCTGGTCGAAGTTGCCCATGAGCATGATGCCGAGGTTGTGCTCGTTGGTCCGGGAGACGTGGGCGCCCTCGATGGAGACTGGGCGGCCCTGCCAGACGCGGCCTGAGGGGTCGATGATGTAGTGGTAGCCGATGTCGAGCCACTCGCTGCCGCGCTGAAGGTGGGAGTTGCGGATGCTGTTGAGGCGGGTGATGGACTCGCGCTCGCTGCGCATTCCGGAGGAGTTGATGGCGTCGTGATGGATGGTGATGCGCTGGACGCCGTTCATGGGCTTGGAGAGGCGCCACTTGGGCTGGGCGCTGGTCCAGGCGGTGCGGGGCATGACGACGCCCTCGGGGGCGCTGGGGCGAACGTTGGGCTGGGGTGCGGGCGTGGGCCACGGGGTGGAGGGGGGCGGCGGGATCGTGCCGGCACCGGTCTGCTCGTCGGGCCAGACTGGGCCTGCAAGCTGGCCGCGGCTGCCCTGGCAGCCGGAGAGGATCGCCAGCGCGCCCAGCAGCGCACCAGAGCCAAGGACATCTCGACGGGTAACCTCGCTCATCGCACGTTTCATCGGCCCCGTCCGTCCTTTTCGTTGAAACACCATGGGCCCGCCGCGCGGCGTGTGGCTCAGGCGAGTTTAGCGCGATGGGAGGGGTGGAAAGGGAACGGGAGGACGGGGTACGCGGAGACCGGCCGGGAGGCGGGTGCCACTAGGAATCGCTAGCCCTGCGAGAGTTTTTTGCGCCATTGGCACCAGATGGCCAGGGTGGTGAGCATGTAGAGGCGCTGGGCGTGGTCGCGCTGGCCGGAGTCGTGCTCCTGGATCATGGCGTCGACGCGTGAGCGGCGAAGACGCAGGCCGAGGATTGGCTCGGGGAAGGGGTCTGTGGCTGCTGGGCCGATGTGGTCGAGCATGAGGGTTCGCATGCCGCCGAAGTCTGAGCGGAGCCACTCGCCGACTGGGATGGCGAAGCCCATCTTTGGACGGTTTGTGACGCCCTTGGGGAGGTAGCGGCTGGCGAGAGCGCGCAGGAGGCCTTTGCGCCGGCCGCCGGGGGAGAGGGAGTCCAGGCTGGTGGCGAGGGCGGCGCGGACGAGGCTGGTGGCGAGCATGGGGGCCCGGACTTCGAGGGCGACGGCCATGGAAGCGGTGTCGCTCTTGCGCATGAGGTCACCGGGGAGGTACCAGCGGAAGTCGTGGCGGGGGGCGTCCAGCACGGGCGTGGAGGAGGGTGGGAGGAGGTGCGTGCTGCCCTCGAGGAGAAGGTCGAGTTCGGTTCGCGGGAAGATCGCGAGGAGGTCCTCGTAGCCGGCACGTGCGGCGTCGCTGAGTCGCGTGACCTTGGACCAGCGGGAGGTGGGGTGGGCGGCGTGGCCGATGGCGCGGGGGATGTTGCGGAGCAGGCCGCCGAAGCGGGCGATCCAGCGGGCGGCGGCGTGGCGCTCGTAACCGGCGAAGAGCTCGTCGCCGCCGTCGCCGCTGAGCGCGACGGGGGCATGGTGGCGGACGGCGCGGCTGAGCCAGTGGGTGGGAAGGAGGGAGCTGTCGCCGAAGGGGAGGCCGAGCTGGTGTGTGAGGGTGACGAGGTCGGAGGCGGGGGTTGGCTCGCAGGTGAGGGTCTGATGGCGCGTGCCGAGAAACGCGGCGGTAGCGGCGGCGGCGGCGCTCTCGTCGTACCTGGGGTCGGGCATCTGCACCGTGAATGTGGCGAGGTTGCCCAGGTGGCGCTGCGCGATGGCGGCGATCAGGGATGAGTCCACGCCGCCGGAGAGGAAGCAGGCGAGCGGGACGTCGGCCTCGAGGCGTGACGTGACGGCGTTGTTGAGGAGCGAGTCCAGTGAGTCGGTCGTGAGCGTCGGCGTTTCTCCGCGCGGGGGGAGATCCTCGAAGCTGACGCGCCGGGCAAAGTTTGAGACTGCGCCGTTGCCGAGGTCGTGGGCTCCGAGGCGGGCGACGACGCCGATGTCGAGTTCATCGATCTCCTGGAGCATCGGGAGAGTGGAGCCGCCGAAGCGGAGCCAGAGGGCCATGCCGCGCGGGTCGGGAGCGAGCGGGCCTTGAACAAGGCCCTCGGACCGCAGTCGCTCGCGGAGCGCGATGAGGGCAGCGGCGGTGCTGGCGAAGGCGTAGAGGCCGGGGGCGAGGGTGGCTGTGTAGAGGGGCTTCTCGCCGACGCGGTCGCGCGCGAGGATGAGGCTGGCGGCGGCTCGCTGCCAGATCGCGTAGGCGAACATGCCATCGAGGCGGGAAGCCAGGCCCTCATCACCCCAGGCGCGCTGGCCGTGCAGGAGGACCTCGGTGTCGCTGTGGTGGGTGGTGAAGCGGTGGCCGAGGGACTCCAGCTCGCGTCGAAGGTCGCGGTGGTTGTAGATGCAGCCGTTGAAGCTGACGGCGAGGAGGTCGGTGCGGGCGGGTTGGGCGGCTGCGGCGAGCGTGGAGACCATGGGCTGGGCGCCGCCCTCGCGGTCGATGATGGCGAGGCGCCGGTGGAGGAGGACGACGTCGACGATGGCGCCATCGGACCGGGTGGCGCGGTCGCGGAAGCGTCCCGCGCCGTCGGGCCCGCGGTGGGCGATGTGGCGGTCAAGGAGATCGAGCCAGAGACCGGGGATGGCGGCATCCTGGGGCGGCGGCGTGGTGCCGCGGGCATGGACCCTGAGGATTCCGGCGATGCCGCACATGGGCGATGCTCCGGGAGGAGGAAGGAGAGGGGCGGGCGGCGATCAGGGTGCGGCGCGGCCCGGCGGCGAGGGACGGACACGATCGGGACCGACGATGTCGGCGGCGGAGTACCGCCCGGCGCGGCGCTCGGCGCGGAGCATCCAGAGGGTGTGGAGCACGCGGGTCATGGCGATGCCGACGGTGAAGCCGATCGCGGTCGAGGCTTCGACGCTCCAGCCGGTGTGGAGGAGTCGCTGCTGGAGGCCCAGGGCAGCGATGTAGAGGACCGGCGAGAGGAGGGCCCGCTCGAACTGGACGAGCGTTGCGTCGCGCATGAAGGACATGTCGGCGTAGGCACGGGTGCGCGGGACCTGTCGCGGCCGGGGCATGTGGTTGGCGACCCAGTGGAGCGCGTAGTAGACGAGCACGTCGGCGATGAGGTCGATGGCGAAGGTGAGGCCGCCGATGACCATCTTCTCGCCCATGAAGCGGAAGGGGAGGCCGGGGAGGGAGAACTCTCGCCCACGGACGAGGTTGGTCACGGCTCCGAGGGCACCCGTGCGGTCCATGAGATGGAGGACGCCAACGGTGAAACCAAGGGCAGCCACACCCGCGGCGATCACGTTGACGTTGACGTTGACGATTCGGTAGTCGTACCAGTCCGACAGGCGGGGCATGTTTGGCTAGGTTAGCGCGTCAGTGGCGGCGCGGCAGCGAGACGGCGGCGGGAGAGGGAGACGGCGGCGGGAGAGATGTCGAGGCCGATGGCGTGCCGGCCGGTCGAGGCGGCGGCGACGAGCGTGGTGCCGCTGCCGCAGCAGGGATCCAGAACGGTGCCGGCGGGAGGGCAGCAGGCTGCGACGAGGAGGTTCAGGAGCGCGAGGGGTTTCTGGGTGGGGTAGCCAGTGCGTTCCTGGGCCATGTTGTTGAGGCTGGGGATGTCGAGCACGTCGGTGGCCTTTTTGGTCTGGCCTCTGAGACGGTTGCTGGTGGCGGGGATGCGTGGCGGCTGGAACCAGTAGCGAGCGGGATCGCGGGTGTAGAAGAGGATGTCGTCGTGCTTCCGGGCGAAGCGCCGCGGCGAGGAGCCGCCCAGTCCGTAGGTCCAGATCAGGTGGTTGACGAAGTGACGCTCGCCCAGGAGCGAATCGAGCATCAGGCGTACATGGTGGCTCGTTCGCCAGTCGCAGTGGATGAGGATGTTGGCGGCGGGCGTCAGGGCCGGCAGGGTGGCGACGAGGCGGGCCCGGAGCCAGGCGATGTATGAGGCCGTGTCAGGCCAGGCATCGGCGTAGGAGGCGTGGCTGGAAGGCATGGCCGAGCGGCGCCGCCCGGCGCCGGGGGGCGTGCGTTTCTCGGCGCCGGTGTTGAACGGAGGATCGGCGTAGAGGAGGTCGATGCTGGCGGGGGCGAGGGAAGGGGCAAGGTCGAGCCAGTCACCGAGGAGGACGGAGACTGCGGGAGCGCGAGAGGCCACGCGGTCCTCACGAGGCGATGACGGGGGCGCGTCCGACGCTGTGGTACGTGAAGCCATGGTCGCGCATGGAGGCTACGCGGTAGAGGTTGCGGCCGTCGAAGATGACGGGCGACTTGAGGAGGCGCTTGAGACGGTCGAAGTCGGGGCTCTTGAACTCGTCCCAGTCGGTGGAGACGACGAGCGCGTCGGCGCCTTTCGCGCACTCGTACATGTCATCGACGATCGTCGCGGTGGGTCCAAGCTCGGCTCGCGCGTTGGCGTTGGCGACGGGGTCGTACGCGACGCACGTGGCGCCGTAGCCCGCGGCCTTGCGGATGAGCGTGAGGGCCGGCGCCTCACGGATGTCGTCGGTGCGGGGCTTGAAGGCGATGCCCCAGAAGGCGATGCGCTTGCCCTGGAGGCCTGCCGCGCCGCCGCCGATACCGTTCTTGCCGCCGAAGTGACCGACGATCTTGTCGAAGAAGCGATCGCGCTGCTTCTGGTTCACGGCGTGGACGGACTTGGAAAGGCTGGCCTCGATGCCGCTCTTGTCGCCCATCATGATGCAGGCGAGGGTGTCCTTGGGGAAGCAGGACCCGCCGTAGCCAAGCCCCGGGTATAGGAAGGCATTGCCGATGCGCTTGTCGGAGCACATCCCCTCGCGCACGCGGCCGATGTCGGCGCCGTAGGCCTCGCAGAGGTTGGCCATCTCGTTGATGAAGCTGATCTTGGTCGCGAGGAAGTTGTTGCTGGCGTACTTCACCATCTCGGCGCTGGGCACGTCCATCAGGAAGATCGGATGGCCGTTGCGCACGAAGGGGTCATAGAGCTCGCGGAAGGCGGCACCGGAGGCCTCGTCCTCAACGCCGACGACGACGCGGTCGGGCTTGTTGAAGTCGTTGACGGCGTCGCCCTCTTTGAGGAACTCGGGGTTGTCAGCGACCTTGAAGGGGATGGCGGCTCCAACCTTCTCGCGGATGCGGTCGCGCACCATGAGCGTCGTGCCGACGGGCACGGTGCTCTTCATCACGATGACCTTGGGCTTCTGGTTTGGTCCGAGGGACTTCAAGACTTCGGCGATGTCGTCCGCGGCGGAGTGAATGTACCGGAGATCGGTGTGGCCACGCTCGTCGCTGGGCGTGCCGACGCAGATGAAGATCATCTCGGCGTTGGCGTAGGCCTCGCGCTTGTCGAGGGTGAAGCGGAGGCGACCGGCCTTGATGTTGCGCTCGAGGAGCTCTTCGAGGCCGGGCTCATAGATCGGGCACTCGCCCTTGCGGAGGCGATCGATCTTCTTTGCGTCGACGTCGAGGCAGATCACGTCGTTGCCGGTGTTGGAGAAGCAGACGCCGGTGACGAGGCCGACGTATCCGGTGCCCACCATGGTCAGTCGCATGCCAGGACTCCCTGCGAGGCTTGCCGATCGCGGGATGAGGCCGCGCGGAGGACGTATCGTTGCCCCTTCCAGAGGGCCCGTGGCCCTCGGGAGACGAGCGCTCCGTTCAGGATCGATCGAGTCGAGACGGAATTATCGGATTCTAGCCATGCCTACTTCTCGCAAAGTCACGAAGAACCCGGCGGCGGCCTCGCGGACGGCCGTCAGGAAGGCCCCTCTCACGGCGAAGACCGCCGACCGGCACGTGCTGTATGAGATTGCTGTTCAGTCGCCCGACGCGGAGATGGACTTTGTTGAGGCGACGTTCAAGAAGCTGCGGGGGCGTCCCTGCCGCGCTATCCGTGAGGATTTCTGCGGCACGGGCCACTCGTCGTGCGAGTGGGTGCGTCGGGGGGCGGACCACACCGCGGTGGGCCTTGATCTGCATGGACCGACGCTGGCTTGGGGGAAGCGGCACAACCTGTCGAAGCTGACAGAGGAGCAGCGGTCGAGACTGAAGTTGCTCCAGTGCAACGTGCTGGAGCCCGGGGCTGAGGCCCGCGGCGTGGACGCGGTCCTCGCGATGAACTTCTCGTACTTCTGCTTCAAGACGCGGGACGTGCTGCGGTCCTACTTCAGCAAGGTGCGTGAGACGCTCGGGAAGGACGGCGTCTTCTTCATGGATGCCTGGGGCGGGTATGAGTCAATGAAGGAGCAGCAGGAACGCCGCCGCTGCAAGGGCGGCTTCACGTACGTCTGGGATCAGGCGAAGTACGACCCGATCACGGGTGACATGACGTGCCATATTCACTTTGAGTTCAAGAAGGGCCCCGCGATGAAGCGGGCCTTCACGTACCAGTGGCGTCTGTGGACGCTGCCGGAGATCCAGGAACTGCTGGTTGAGGCGGGGTTCCGCCAGCCGACGGTCTACTGGGAAGGCGAGGACAAGCGCGGCAGCGGGAACGGCGTGTTCACGGCCCGGAAGCATGGCGTGGCGGACGCGTCGTTCATCTGCTACATCACGGCGCTGGCGTAAGGACGGCACCGGCGGGCGACTGCTGGGAGCGATCACCTGACGAAGTGATTCGGCGGGAACTCGAACGGCGGCCGCGTCATGATCGCGTTGCCGACGCCGCCGCCGATGACGGTCTCGGCGTCGAGGGCGAACTGCGTGTCTCGCTGCACGGTGCCCGCTCGGAGCGAGCCGACAAGATCGGGGAGCGTGACGCGTGCGCCGGCGTTGAGGGTCGTGGCCGCGAGCTGGAGCAACTGGCCCGCCGCGCCAACGGCCTGGGCGTATGCCTCGCGGACGGCGGGAGTCTTGTCCGCGTCCTCGGGCTTGGTGGGGAGGCGTGTGGCCTGGACGAGCTTCTTCGTGTGCGAGATCACGAAGCCCGCAAGCTCGGCAGCCTGCTTGGCGGACTCGGGCGCGGCGGCACCGCCGGGGCGGCCCAGCGCATCGCGCACGCCCGAGCAGGCGCGGAGCAGCGCGTTGGCGAAGGCCTCGCCACGCAAGTTGGCCCCCGCGGCCTTTGTGCTGGCAACCAGGCCCTGGCTGAGCTGGGCGATGCCGATGGCGCGGTGGCGATCGACGTTCAGGGCCGCGAGTGCCGCGGCAACGAGGCCGTCAATCACGATCGGGTCGTCCTCGCGGGCGAGGCGGTTGCCGATGGCCGTGATGGCGTCGTCGGCCTGATCGGCCCGGACGGCGGGGTTACCACCCTGCATCGCCAGGAAGGCACGGCGAAGGCCCGCCGCGGCCTGGAATCGGATCGGGGCCTTGTCGCTCGCCAGCGCGCCCGAGAGGCGCGAGAGGGCCGTGGGCGTCGCGAGCTCGCCGCTGATCACCAGCGCGTTGATGACCAGTAGGTCTTCCTTCGCGGCCATCATCTGCGTGAGCGTCGGATCCAGCACCTCGGCCATGCTGATGCGGAACGGGGCGGACGCACCGGGGTTGGCGAGCGGCGTGACGAGCGCGAGGCGAGCGGCCATCAACTTCTCGCGATCAGCCTGGCGGAGGAGCGCGGGGGCGTGCTCCTCGACAAAGGCGCGCAGCTGGGCGAGCTCGTCGGCGTTGAGGTCAGGATCGGTGATGAGCTCGGGAGGGAGCGCGACGACCTGGGCGCTGGCGGCAGAGAGCGGGCCAAGCGCGACGATGCCGACGCCCGCAAGGACGCTGGCAAACGTGGTCATCGCGGAGACAACGCCTCCGACGGAGTTCAGGATTGCCTTCGACGATCGATCGTTCACGCCAATGATCCTCTCAGGTACCAAACGGAGCCGGGCTTGGCCGGTCGCCGGCGGGCTCGGTGGGGAAGGGCAAGGTATCGGTCGGGCGGCCGGGGGTCAACTTGGGGGGAGGTTAGGCGGGGACAAGAGAGGGACTCAGGCTGGGGCGCGGGGGTGGTGGCGGTACTGCCGGGCTGGATTAGTCGTAGACCTCCATCAGGACCCTGCGCGTGGGGGAGATCTGCTTGTGGATCATGCGGCGGTTCCAGGTCTCTGGCTGGGAGCGGATCTCGGGATCGACCTTGACGTACTGGTCCGCAGCGTCCTGCGGGAGGGTTCCCACGAGCGACTGGAGGACTCCGAGTTCCATGCCGGCGATGCCGCAGACGTAGACGAGGGCTCGCTCGCTTCTCAGGATGGGGGCGAGGTGATCGGCATGGGTCCGAAGGCGTTCGTGGACGTACATGGGACCGCCGCCGGGGGTGTTGGCCTCGCGGCTGATGGCTGTGAGATAGGTGAAGTTGGTGTGCTCACGGGCGAGGCGCTCGAAATCCTGGTGATAGAGGAGGTCGGTGGCGTAGGGGGAGCCCATCAGGAGGACGATGCGGGAGGGGACCTTGCGTGCGAGGAGCTCGAGGACCATGCCGCGGAAAGGGGCGATTCCGGTTCCGGTGGCGATGAAGACGTAGTCGTGGAGGCTGGGGTCGGCGGGGAGAAGGAAGCGTTTGCCGTTTGGGCCGCTGACGCGGACTTCGGCGCCGACCTGGAGGTCGCAGAGGTAGTTGCTGGCGACGCCGAGGAAGAGGGCGTGGGTGTCGTGGTGCTCGTCGATGGTGCGCTTGACGGTGGTGGCGAGGACCTTGCCATGGCCGTCTTCGCCCTGGGTAGGGCTGGCGATGGAGTAGAGGCGGACCTTGTGGGGCTTGCCGTTGGCGTCAACGCCTGGCGCGAGGACGCCGAAGGACTGGCCCGCGAGGAACCTGCCTTCGAGCGGCGTGCCGGAGACGTCGATGGCGACGTGGCGGACGAAGGCGGCGGACTTGGTGGAGGCGGTGCAGCGTGCGGTGGAGACGACGCGGCCGATGACGGGCGCAAGGGGCGTCACGAGGTGCATCGCGGCGTCGGGCATCACGGGAAGGCCCGGAACACCATCGCTGGGGAGGGCGTGCGGGCCGGGTCTGGATCCGGCGGCGGTGGAGGCGGCGGTGGAGGGTGGGGTAGAGGCTGTCATGGTGCATTGTTGACCGGCGGCGGTAGAGACGCGAGCGCTGGCTCGAAGTTCGGGCGGGGTAATCCGGGCGCGGTACCATGCACCGCGCATGCACCACCACGACGTCTTTGCCGATGGAGAGTCCTTCGCCCTGGCCCAGGACGCGGCCGACGAGCTTGCGGCCTTTCGGGCTGAGTTCCACATTCCGGGCGTGCACGCGGCGTGGGCCGGGCTGCCGGCGGACCGGGTGCGAGGGGATGGGTCGGCGTCGTGCATCTACATGACGGGCAACTCGCTCGGGTGCATGCCGCGGCGAGCCCGCGAGATGCTGATGGGTCAGCTGGATGACTGGGCGGGGCTGGGGGTGGAAGGGCACCTGCACGGGCGCGATCCGTGGCTGCCGTACCACGAGTCGCTGCGGGGACCGCTGTCACGGCTGGTCGGGGCGCTGGAGCGGGAGGTGGTGGCGATGAACTCGCTGACCGTCAACCTGCACGTGCTGATGACGTCGTTCTACCGGCCTACGCCCGCACGCTTCAAGATCATGATCGAGGACGCGGCGTTCCCGAGCGACTCGCACGCGGTCGCGAGCCAGGCCCGACTGCACGCGGAGCGGCATGGGCAGGACCCGTCGGGCGCGATCGTGCGGCTGCGCCCGCGCGAGGGCGAGGCGACACTCCGAACGGAGGACGTGCTGGACGCCATCGAACGGGAGGGTCCAAAGCTGGCCCTCGTGATGCTGGGGGGCGTCAACTACCTGACGGGGCAGTGGATGCAGATGGAGCCGATCACGCGGGCGGCCCGGGCCGCCGGGGCGGTGTGCGGCTGGGACCTTGCGCACGCGGCAGGGAATGTGCCGCTGCGGCTGCACGACTGGGGGGCGGACTTTGCGGCGTGGTGCTCGTACAAGTACCTCAACGCCGGGCCGGGGGCCATTGCGGGTGCGTTTGTGCATGAGCGGCACCTCTCGCGGACTGATCTCGTGCAGTTTGCCGGCTGGTGGGGCAACGACCCTTCGACGCGGTTTGCGATGGGTCCGGAGTTCGTGCCGGTGGCGAGCGCCGACCGGTGGCAGCTCTCGAACCCGCCGATCTTCTCGATGACGCCGGTGAAGGCGTCGCTGGAGATCTTTGATCGGGCGGGGATGGACCGGCTGCGGGCGAAGTCGCTGCGGCTGACGGGGTACGCGGAGTGGCTGATCGACGGGATCAATGCGCGGATTGCTGCACCGAAGACTTCACCCGACACGGCGCCGCGCACGGGGTCGATGACCGGGCAAGTCGGCAGGGGCGCGTCCGGAGTGGCGTCGGGTCAGATCGGGGTCTTGACGCCGCGTGATCCGGGGCAGCGCGGGTGCCAGTTGTCGCTGGTGCTGCCGGGGGATGCGCGGCGGGCTCACGACGGGCTCAAGGCTCGCGGGGTGGTCTGCGACTTCCGCTCGCCCAATGTGGTGCGGGTGGCGCCGGCACCTCTGTACACGACGTTCCATGACGTGTGGCGGCTGGGGCGTGCGCTGGCGGAGGTGGTGGGCGCGCCGTAGGCCTCAGGCTCTGGTCGCGCCGGGGAGCGCCTTGACGCCATCGACGATGTCGCGGTGGTTTGCGCAGCGCGGGCACTTGTGCTGCCCGCCGAGCTTGCCGCGGGACTCCATCCAGCGGTGGAAAGCGCCGGGCGCGAGGGGGGTGATGGTCGGAGGGGCCATGCCGAGGCCGTCGGTGCGTTTGGTGGTGTAGTCGACGTTCTGGCGCTTGAGGCTCTGGTCGAAGGCGCTGGCGAAGTCCTGGAGCTGCTGGGGCGCGGCGGCGGACTCGATCTCGACGCAGAGTTCAAGGCCTGCCCGCACGGCGTCGCTGGGATAGACGGGCGCCGCCGAGAACTCGCCGACGAGGATGGAGGCGGCGCGTGACGCGTCGGCGACGGCGTTCTCGATGTGCTCGACGATGAGGTTCTCGCCGAAGGCGTTGATGAAGTGGCGGTGGCGTCCGACGATGCGGAGGCGTGCGGGACCGTCGCCGCCGCCGCCGCCGAGGGAGGGATGCTTGTCGGGGATGGTGTCGAACTCGACGACATCGCCGAGGATGTAGCGATAGAGGCCTGCGCAGGTGGACATGACGACGACGTACTTCTGGCCCTTCTCGACGGCGTCGCAGGTGAAGGCGCGTCTGCCCGGCGAGTCGATCTCTTCGAGTGGGACGAACTCGAAGAAGTTCATGAGGTCGACATTGAGTCGGAGGCCGGGATCGCCCTTGACATCCTGGATTGCGAGGAAGCCTTCGGAGGCGGGGTAGAGCTCGAGGCGGCAGGGGAGGTCCGCGCCGGCGGGATCGCCGGAAAAGGCGGCTCGCATCTTGGGATCGAAGGGCCCGTACTTGACGCCGCCGTGGACGAAGACGGTGAAGTTGGGCCAGACGTCGCGGATGGTGCGGACGGTGCGTCCCTGCTCGCGTGCGAGCTGCATGACTCGCTCGAAGAGGACCAGACCCCAGGAGCACATGCCCGAGACCATGCGGATGTCGGCGCTCACGCAGCGTCTGGCCATCGCGTCGATCTTGCTTGGCCAGTGCGACATCAGGGCGATGTCCTTGCCCGGCAGGTAGATCTCGGAGATGGGCCACTTGATGAGGGGCGTGACGATTCCCGAGAGGTCGCCGGTGCGGACGCCGTGGGTGTTGGTCTCGAGCGCTGAGGAGCCGCCGAGGAAGAGGCTCTTTCCGCCCATCAGGCGCGGGATGGAGACGCCGAAGCGGTGGAGGTGCGCGAAGATGTCGAGCGAGGCGAGGAAGTTGCTCCGCAGCATGGCTTCCGAGACTGGGATGAACTTGTCGCCGGCCGTCGTGCCGCTGGTCTGAGCGAAGTCACGGACGAGGCCGGGCCAGAGGAGGTCCGGACGGCCCTCCTCACGCATCCGAGCGATCCGATCCTTGAACGCGTACCAGTCGGCGATGGGGACCTGCTTGCGATACGCGTCGATGAGGTCGGGGCCGCTGAGGTCGGTGAGGCGCGAGAAGCCGTGCTCGCGGCCGAACTCTGTTTCCGCCGCGTTCGCGAGCAGGTTGCGGAGCTGAGCGGCCTGGATCCCTGCGCTGTTGCGCTGCCAGTGGCGCCGGTCGGAGAGGAGCGCGATGCGTGAGTTGATGTACGCGCGAAGGCCAAGGCCGACGAGGCTGGTCCAGGAGAAGGGTCCGAGGTTGATGGGTGCCTGCATGACAGTCGGTGCCGGCTGGCGTGGATTGGCGTGCTACGAGCGCTTGCGGGCCTCAATCTCCGTAAGGAATTCGAGCATGCCTTGCGCGAAGAGCTCGGGGCACTCGATCATCGGGGCGTGGCCGCACTGCTCAAGCCAGACGACCTTCGTGTACCTGATCTTGCTCGTGAACTCCTCAACGGCATCGGGCGGGGTCACAATGTCCTGCTTGCCCCAGATCAGCAGCGTGGGTGCGGCGATCCTGGCGATCTGGTCGCCGAGGTGATTGCGGCGGGCCGAGCGTGAGAGCTTGACCATGGCACGGGCGTGACCGCGGCTGGAGAGCTCCGCGAAGGCTCGGTCGACGTCGGCGGGGTTCATCTTGGACCGGTCGTGGAAGAGTTCGCCGATCTTCTCCTCGAGCCACTCGCGGGAGGGACGGATCTGCACCTCGCGGATGGTGGTGCGCTCGTTGAGGCCGCTGGCGCCGGCGAGGATGAGCCCCGAGACCAGCGCGGGCCGGTCGATCGCGAGCCGGAGCGCGACGTGTCCGCCGAAGGAGTTGCCCACGAGCACGGCGGGCTCCTTCAAGTAGTTCTGAAGGAAGCGGGCCGTGAGCTCGGTGGCGCCGTCGATAGAGCAATCTTCCCCCTCAAGATCGAGGAGGGGGAGCTGCAGCAGGATGCAGCGATGGTTGGCGCGGACCCGGGCCACAACGTCCTCCCAGTGGTCGTTGAGACCCACGAGGCCGTGCAGGAAGACCACCGGTGAACCCTGGCCAACCTCGACCACGTTGGCCCGGACGGGAAGGCCGCCCAGACCCGACACCATCACCGTCTTCGGGGCGGTCGCCAGCATCGTGTTGGTGGGAAGGGTCGCCATGGGTACGTCGATGATAGTAAACGCTAGGCTTGGCGGGAGGGTCAATTGCGCAAAGACCACGCAAAGGGCTCGGCATCTGTCAGGCGACCAACCGACACCCCCCGCCCCCGTCCCATTCCGGCCCCTCCCCCCTCCCCCACTGCCCCTCCCAGTACCACGTTCACCATCCTGTCCATCGCCTTGACGCCCGGCGGCGCCCCGGCGACTCAGCGGGCTCAGGATTGGACGACGCGTCCGTCCACCAGGCGGACGATGTGGTCGGCCCGGGCAGCGGTGCTGGGGTCGTGGGTGACGATGACCATGGCGGCGTTGTCGGCGGCACGCAGGTCGAGGAGGAGGTCAAGCACGCCCGCGCCCGTCGTCTGGTCGAGGTTGCCGGTGGGCTCGTCGGCGAGCAGGAGGCGCGGCTTGGTGACGAGTGCGCGTGCGATCGCCACCCGCTGGCGCTCGCCGCCGGAGAGCTCGGCCGGACGGTGCTTCAGGCGGTGGGAGAGACCCACACGCTCGAGGAGCGCGGCCGCCCGTTCGCGGCACTCTTTGGCACGAGCGAGATACCCCAGCCGCCCGTGGCGGATCATGAGACCCAGGAGGACGTTGTCGAGGACCGTCAGTTCAGGGAGAAGGTGGTAGAACTGGAAGACGAAGCCGACGTCGAGGTTGCGGTAGGAGTCAAGGTCCCCGGCGGAGAAGCGGCCGATGTCGCGTCCGTCAAAGGTGATGGTGCCCTTGGGTGAGGCGTCGGGCCGGTCCAGGCCGCCGATGAGGTGCAGCAGCGTGGACTTGCCGGACCCGGAGGCGCCCAGGATCGCGACGATCCTGCCGGGCTCGAGCGTGAGATCGACGCCGTGCAGGACGGGCACGTCGATGCGGCCGAGGCGGTAGGTCTTGTGGATGTTGTTGACGGTGAGGAGGGGCATGGGGAGGGGCGGGCAGGCAAGCAGGCAGGGAACGGCGAACGTGAAGAGTGGCGTGCGGGGGCTTGGTGATCGGTTCTCTTTACTCGAATCGCAGCGCCTTCACGGGGTGGAGCATGGCGGCCCGGATGGCTGGGAGCAGGGCTCCGACGGCGGACGAGAGGACGAAGCCGACGACGGCGTAGAAGGCGTGCCATGGATCCACCTCGCTGGGGATCCTGGTGAAGTAGTAGATCCTTGGGTCCCAGATCACGATGTTGAGCTGCTGGCCCATCCACTCATGGATGGGGTTGATGTTCCAGACGATGGTGTAGGCGAGGAGCAGCCCGGCGACGCCGCCGACGAGGCCGATGGCCAGTCCGTATCGCACCCAGAGCCAGACGATGCCGGCGCGGCTGGCGCCCAGGGCGCGGAGGATCCCGATGTCCTTGGTCTTCTCGGAGATCATCGACCAGAAGATGGCGAGGACGAGGAAGACGGCGACGATCGACATGAAGGCGAAGAGGACGAGGACGAGGGCGGTTTCCTTCTTTACGGCCTCGATCATGAAACGGTTGTTGTCCTCCCAGGTTGAGATCTCGATGTCGAACTCGTCGGGCACTTCACCGGGATGGGCGCGTGCGAACTCGGCGTAGATCTCGCGGACGCGGGCTCGGAGGGCCTCGGCCTCCTCCCCCGTGCCCGTCTTGCCGTGGCCCTTGATCAGGATGTCGGTGACGCGGGCGGGATCCTCCACGAGCTGGTCATCGGTCGGGCGGGCGAAGCTCTCGCGCCCGGTGGCCGGATCGACGACGACCACGCCCTGGGAGCCCGGTGCCGCGTCGTCGCGCACGCGGAGGCCGGCGTTCATCCGGAGCATCTCCTGGAGCACGTCGAGGCGGACAAGGGCGATGTTGCGATCGAGCTCGTAGACACCGGAGCGGAACTCGTTGGTGACGGGCAGCTTCTTCGTGAGGGACTCGAGCGGGTTGCCGGCGCGATCCAGCGGCAGGACCGTGACGCCGACCTTGCCGCCGGCGGGCAGGAATGTGTCGACGTCCTGGATGCTTCCGTCGGGCATGCGCCGGAGAACGACCTTGGGCGTGTAGAAGCCCTCGGGCTCACGGAGGTTGAAGCCGGACATCTCGATGCCCATCACGACGCCGCCCTCGTCCTCGCCGGTTTCCTGGTTCCTGCGCGTCAGGGTGAGGCCGGCGTCCTTGAGTCGCTGGAAGCCAGGGGACTCGCGGAGCTGGAACCTGGGGTCGCGGCCTTCGGGGTCCTTGGGCAGCGGCTCATCGATGGGCTGCCACCAGAGGGTCTCCTTGAACTTCGTGACGTTGGCGAAGGAGGGACCGTCCACGCCGCGGATGGTGATGACGCGGGTGATGCCGTTGGGGAGTGCGACCATGCCGTATGCCTGGATGACGGGCGTGGTGGCCTTCACCATCGGATCGGCCTCGAGGCGGTCACGGAGATCCTGATAGTGCGGGAAGCCGGTGTTGGGCCAGGAGATGCTGACATCGCCGATCATGGTGCGGCCCGTGCCGATCAGCATCGCGAGAAAGCCCCCCATGACGGACCACGTCACGATTACCAGAGCCGAGCAGAGCATCACGGCCACCGACGCCAGGAGGGGCATCACCTTGCTGAAGAGGTAGCGGCGTGTGAGGAGCGATTGGTACATGGCGAAAATCGCGAAAGGAACTTGGCACTAGGGACGGATGAAGACGGCAATCCAGAGCCACTCGACCACTTGACCACTTTCCTCGGCGCGGCCCCGGCGTCCGCTCGCGACTCGGCGTGCTGCACTTCTCCGACGCTGGTGTCCGCTACCGCTGGTAGCCGGTGCGTGCTTGTCCGACTCACTCGGTTGGCGTGCCGACGGCTGAGAGGGCCAGCAGCGCCCTGGCCATGGCCCGGGCCTGGACCGGGTCGCGGGTTGCGCTGAACGAGCCCTCGAAGGTCGCGGGGCCGAGGCGATCGTCGAAGCCGCCCGTTGCACGTCGGAGCCTGAGCGTTCCGCCCGAGACCGAACCACTGAGCGAGTCATCGCCCGGATCGCCCGACGCCCGCATGAATGCTCCCCCCGCGTAGACACCGAGCTCACCTCCCGAGAGGACCAGCACACGGACGTTGGAGGACGATGCGCTGGAGGCGATCGGCGTGTCGCCCGCGCTGGGCCGCAGGTAGAGTCGGATGTGAACGAGGGTGCCGCGGACCTCCGTCGCGTCGAAGGGCTGGCCATCCTGCCCCATCCAGACCTCCCTTGGAAGGTCCGTGAGGTAGACATCGGCGGTGTTGATGTCTTTGGCGTCGAAAATCCTGGTTGGGAGATCGAGGGAGAGGGCGTTGCCTGTGGCGACGCCGCGAAGCTCACCTGAACCGCCGCCGCCGAGGCCGAAGCCGCTGCACGAACCAAGGGCGAGCCCGACGCCTGCCAGGGTCGAGGCGAGCAGGAACCGAACGGCCGCGCGTCGGAAGGGATGAACCCGCGCCGCCGCGTCCGCAACCTTCGCAACCCGACGTGGTATGAGTCCGTACATGGGGAGCAGGTTAGACTCCCTGTGTGGCCCGAGAGTGGCGGCCGCGTGAGAGGGGATGTGCGGCGAGCGGGCCAGTGTGAGGCACGCGTTGGATGCCCGGCGTTGGACGCTCAAGCGGAACCGCCTGCCCTCCCAGACGTCCAAAGGCTGTGCACGTTTGCCCGGTTCGGTCGTGAGTGTTGCTTGCTGGACTGCTGCCCGCGTGCTCCAGCCCGAGAGGTCCGGCCCCATGACATCAACAGCTTCATTCTCTTTGGCTGCTTCATCACGCGCCTGTTCATCCGTCGGGGCTCGACGCTCCGGGCGGGCTTTGTCGCTCGCGTGCGTGCTGGTGGGGGCGGTGGCCCTGCCAACGGAGGCGCAGGTCGCGCCGCAGCCGCTGCCTCAGCCGCTGCCGCCGGGTCCGATCATCGTGCAGCCGCCGACGCCGCCGCCGATCAACCAGAGGCGGCCGAACTTCCGCTCTGGGGGCATGAACATCGATCTGATCAACGGTGCGGCGCGCAATGGCGTGCCGCAGACCTGGAACCCGCTGCCGCCGCGGATCATCTATCCGACGCCGTGGCCTCGGCCGTGGCCGACGCCTTGCCCGCCGCCGGTGACGCCGCCGGGCTGCGAGGTTCCGATCCGGCCGCTGCCGGTGGTGACGGTGGGGAGCGGCATTTCTGTCGGGGGCAGTTGGCAGAACGATCGCTGGAACGTTGGATTCCACGTCGGGAGCGGCGGCGCTTTCCACACGCGGTGGCGTCGCAATACATGCGTCGCGGTGCCGGTCTGGAACTGGTGCCATTTCTACGGCAATCCCTGGATCGGATGGGGCCGCACGGTGTCGTGGGGCAGCCAGCCCTACTTCGGCTACGCGCAGGGCACCGGGGAGTATGACCCGCGGCTGACGATGAACGGAGCGCCCATGCCCGTTCAGACGCAGCCGAACGTGGCGATCCCAGAGCCTGAACTGACGCCGTTTGAGAAGGCGCAGCAGTTGATGGCGGCCAACGAGCCCAACAGCGCGGCGAACGCGATCGTGCAACTGCGGCTCCATCTGAGGGGCGATCCGGACGACATGCGGGCCCAGCGCTGGCTGGCGATTGCGCTGCTCGAGGACCGGCGCATGGACGACGCGCAGGCGATGATGCGGCTGGCGTATCGCACGGACCCGGCGCTGGGTGGCGAGCCGATGCTGCCGCGGGAGATGGGCATCACGCGCAGCCGCTGGCGCACGCTGGTCACGCGGGCCTCCACGGGAGCAAACGCGAGCAACAGCGCGTCGGGGTGGCTGCTGCTGGCATCACTGATGCAGGCGGAAGAGCGGCCGGCGCTGGCTCGCCAGATGATCGACCGCGCGACGGAGGCGGGGCTCGAGCCTGAGATCGCGGGCGGCTTCAA
>CAZBXF010000044.1:0-20455 GCA_964495635.1 uncultured Phycisphaeraceae bacterium | reverse complement strand
CGCGTGCGCACCGCTAAGGCGGGCGATGTCGGGGCGGTCGTTGATGACGCAGGCGGCTTTGTGCTGGGTGCAGAGGTCCGTCAGCCGGCGCGCGCGGGTGATGAGCTCGCGGTCGGTCAGGGACTTCTCCCGCAGTTGGAGCGCATCCACGCCAGCCTCGAGGGCGCGGATCGCAACGGTCTGCCACGCATGGTGCGTGCAGAGCGACTCGGTGATGAGAACGCACAGACGCCATTGACGCCGGGAGCCGGAGCCGATGGCCAGCATGAGGCGTTTGTGCGCGTCGTAGAGGCGGTAGCGAAGGGACTCGATCGTGGTTGACGTGGTGATCGCCGACCGCGATTGAACGGGTGCGCTGGTGGACACCAGCTTCGCAGCCTCCTCGATCGAACGGAGAGCCTCCGCGACGCGAGAGGCGTTGGCGTCGGCGACGGCGGCGAGGCTCTCGCGCCGGGACTCGCCCGGCGTTGAGATCCCGGTGCCGACGTCCCCCGGTGTGTCCCGTGCGAGGATCAGGTCGCTCGCCCTCCACGGGCCAGCGGCGATGGCGCTGGCCAGGTCGTGGCGGAGGGACTTGAAGTCCGCGGCCAGCGCTCCGTGGCTGAGTGCGAAACGTGCGATGTCATCAAGGACGCGCAGCCCCTCGCGGGCGCGGTTGACGTTGGCATCGATGATGCGGGAAGCGGCCTCGAGCATGTTCGAGTCGATGGTATCGGGCTGCCGCGGGCGCGACGGGACCCGACACGGCCCTGCAGGACCCGCCCGCGCCTGGCACGACGTGCCAGAGCGTGCCAGAGCTTGTCAGCGCCTGACCGGGCGTGAAGGGCCACGCTTGGTGCGGTACGCTGATGGAACATGAGCAAGGACGACGCAGGTTCGAGGATCCTCTCGCTGGACGCGCTTCGCGGGATCGCCGCGGCGATGGTGCTGCTCTACCACTACACCACGCGCTACGGCGAGTTGTACGGGCACTCGGGCCGCCTGCCGTTCGAGCTGACCTGGGGCTACCTCGGTGTGCCCCTGTTCATGATCATCAGCGGGTACGTGATCTTCATGTCGGTCGATCGGTCGCGGAGTGCGATGACGTTCGCGGTGTCGCGTTTCGGGCGTCTCTTCCCGGCGTTCTGGGCATCGTGCGCCGTGACGTACGCCGCCGTCTCGATCTTTGGGCTCGCGCTGCGCGAGGTGTCGCTCCGGGACGCGCTCTGGAACCTGACGATGATCCCCGTCCGCCTCGGTGTAGGCCGCATCGACGGCGTCTATTGGACGCTGGAGGTGGAGCTCACGTTCTACATCGTGATCTTCGCGTGCGTGGCCCTCGGACTCGGGCGTTGGGCGATGGCGCCGGTTGCGGCGGTGGTGCTGTACACGCTGACAGGCAAGGACAAGCTCTTGGGCTTTGAAACCCACTGGTTCGCGCTGTTTCTCGTGGGGATGACGCTCTACGACATGCGCCATGGCGACCGTTGGTGGCATGGCGTGCTCCTGTCGCTCGGGCTTGGGTGCGTGGCCTTCCGTCACCTCTACCGCGAGGTGACGGACGCGCCGCACGCGGGATGGCCGTACGTGCTGGCGGTCGTGGCGTTCGCGGCGGCGATCGCGATCTGCTCGCGTGTGCGTGTCAGAGTGCTGGAACTGCCCCCGCTCATCTTCCTGGGGACGATCTCGTACGCCTTGTACCTTGTGCACCAGAACATCGGGTACATCGTGATCCGAGAGGCGCAGGAACGAGGATTGTCACCGTTGGCGTCCATCGGTGCGGCGAGCGCGGTCGCCATCCTGATCGCGACGGTCATTACCTTCGCGATCGAGCGACCGGCAAACCGGGCCGTGCGCGGGCTGCTGAAGCGTCCGATGCGGAAGGCACCTGCTGCGACGAGGGCTTCGGAAAGCTAGACGCCACGCCGAAGGAGATAGACGCGGTCCGTGACGCGGCGGGGGTCGCCGTCCTGCAGAATCTCGAAGTCCACGAGCTCCCAACCCGTCGAGGTCATGATCTCAACGGCCATAAGCGGGCCGAGCTGCTCGCGGTCGAAGGAGCGTTCGAGCTTCAGGAACTCGGCCATAGTCTCTCGGTCGGAGATCTCGCCGCTCGCGAAGCGGACGTACAGGCCAGAGGCGCTGGCGCCGCTGACGACGGCGTACTCGAAGCGTGTGGCGGCCCGGCCGGAGCCGAGCATCGCGCCGGCGAGGCCGATGGAAGCGAGGAGGCCTGCGGCGGCGAGCGTGAGGGCGGCGCGGCGCGAGGTGGGCGCGGGGCGGCAGTGCTGGAGATTCATCGGTGGACCCTCCGGTGTTCCCGCGGCGGCGAGGAGCGCCTGCACTGCTCCTGAGTCCGACACTGCGTCGGTGGAGGCCTGGCCGGAGTTCCTGCAGGGCGCGGGTGGATTGAGAGATGGTATGTGCTGGGTGGAGTGTCGGGCCGCGCGGCCGAGCGGCTGGAGGGATCGCACTGCGGAGTGCGGGCGTTCGTGCATGAGCAGTCCTGCGCTTGCAGAAGTCGTGTCCCCTGACTGGGTCGCTGGCCACCTTTCTCGGGTGGGGACGGGGGCGATCATCGAGACGTGAGCCCCTCGATCTCGACGCGAGCTGGCTGCGGCAGTTGCCTATTGAAGACGTTTTTGGAGGGAAGCGTGTGAGTGGGTCGCACAGCCACGTGTCGTTCCGCCGATGGAGTTTTGGGAGATAGCCCGGAATCGAACAGGCAGCCGACGGCCGGATAACCAGCTGGAGAGGCGGAGGATTCGATGGCAGATCGATGCGACGAGATCACTACGAGCTGGCACCAGACCCGGACCGTCGCTTGGCTCGGCGTGGCGTTGGTGGTCGGCGCGATGGTGACGCTCTTTGGCTGGCTGCTGCAAGCGGAATCAGGTGACGCGGAACGCGGCGTCGCACTTCGCGATACCTCGATGGATCCTTTCTGTGGCCCGATCGAAGGACGGGCCCTCGAGCTCGTCTCCGATGGGGACAGGGGGACTCTGGAAGCCGCTGTGATCCGGAGCGGGCACGCGGGGCATGAGGGGCCAAGTGGGACCGGGCTTTGGGGAATCGACTTCTTCACGGGCGGCGGGAGCTACCTGTCGCGGACGCACTGTCTCGTCAACGAGGCAGGTGAGACAGACTGGCCGTGGATCATCGCGCTGGTGGTGCTGTGCGGCGGGGTCGTCGCCTCCTACCTGCGGATCTTTGTCTTCTGGATGCGGTGTTACTTTGGCGAGGAGGCGAGAGACCGCAACTCCAAACTCTTCGACCTGGCCGCGGTGTTCCTGATGTGCGCGATTTGCGGGTACGCGATGTCGGTTCTGATGTTCGTGTGGCCGGGATACCGGCTGCTTGCAGTCTTCCTGGCGGTGCTGAACTTCTTCTCGTGGCGTTTCTGCTTCAATCTTGGCCCGTTCCGGCAGGCCTTTCAGGCGAGTCGGCTTCGCCGAGAGCTGGACGAGGAGATCCGGGGCCACGCGGAACAGCTGGAGGAGGTCCTGGCAGCGCGGACGCGTCAGCTGAAGGAGAGCGAGACACGGTTCCGGACGCTCGTGCAGAACCTGCCGGGGGTGGCGTTCCGGGTAGCGGTTGACGACAAGTGGACCAATCTCTTTGTGAGCGATGGCATCCAGGCGCTGACGGGGTATCCGTCTTCGGACTTCATCCACAACGCGGTACGGGACTGCGCGAGCATCACACACCCGGATGACCTCGAAAAGGTGGACGCCGCGGTGACCGGTGCGATCGAGCAGGGGGGGACGTACACGGTTGAGTACCGGATCATCCATCGCAGCGGGCTTGTCTGCTGGGTACTGGAGCGCGGGCAGATCATCCGTGACGAGGCGACCGGCGCGCCCAAGTACCTCGACGGGCTGCAGTTTGACATCTCCGATCGCAAGCACGCGGAGGAAATGCTGCACCGGGACTCGCTGCTGGACAAGCTGACGGAGCTGCCCAACCGGGCGCTCGTGCTGGACCGACTGGGGCAGTGCTTGGCGCGGCGCGAACGCGAGCCGGAGCGGCACTTTGGCGTGCTGTTCATGGACTTTGACCGGTTCAAGCTGGTCAACGACAGCCTCGGGCACGACGCGGGGGACGAACTGCTTCGCGAGATTGGTCAGCGGATTCGGGGCGTGCTGCGGCCGGCAGACACGGTGGCTCGGGACGCGACGGGCCCGACGGCCGGGCGGCTTGGCGGGGATGAGTTCGTGGTGATCCTCGACTCGCTGCGCAAGCCCGAGGAGGCGCTGGTGGTGGCGGACCGTCTGCTGCGTGTGCTGCGCCAGCCGTACTCGATCCGGGGACATGAGGTGGTTTCGACGGCGAGCATCGGGGTGGTGACAAGCGTGAACGCGCGGGACACGGCGGAGGAGATCCTGTCGGACGCGGACACGGCGATGTACCAGGCGAAGGTGCGGGGCAAGTGCCGCGTCGTAGTGTTCGATGCGGAGATGCGGAACCATCAGCAGGACCGGCTCCAGCTCGAGCAGGACCTCCGTGGGGCGTTGGCGGCGGGGCAGCTCTGGACGGCCTTCCAGCCGATCGTGTCGATGGAGACCGGGCAGTGGTATGCGGCGGAGGCCCTGATGCGCTGGGACCATCCGACCAGGGGCAGCGTATCGCCGGGAGAGTTCATCCCGATAGCGGAGGAGGCAGGACTCATCGCGGACCTTGGAGAGTGGGTGCTGCGGGAGTCGTGCCGGGTGCTGGCTGGGTGGGACCGGAAGCTTGGGCCTGCTGCGCCGCGGGTCATGAGTGTGAACGTGTCGCGGGCGCAGCTGGCGCTGCGGGACCTTCCGGACCGGGTGGCCGCGATCCTGCGGGAGCAGGGCTTGTCTCCGGATCGGCTGCAGCTGGAGGTGACGGAGAATCAGGTGATGGCCAATCGGGCGGAGCAGATCGAGGCGCTGCACCGGCTGCGGAAGGTCGGGGTGAAGATCGCGATGGACGACTTTGGAACGGGGCTCTCGTCGCTGTCTGGTCTGCACCAGTTGCCGATCGACGTGGTGAAGATCGATCGCTCGTTCGTGAACCATCTGGACCAGGGGCGGCAGTTCATGGCGCTGGCGCGGTCGATCGTGGACCTCGCGGCGAATCTTGGCCTCTCCACGGTGGCGGAGGGCATCGAGACTTCTGAGCATGTGGCCGCGCTGCAGGCACTGGGGTGCACGTCCGGGCAGGGGTACTACTTTGCCAAGCCGCTGCGGGCGGAGGAGTTCGCGCGGCTGGTGGCGGGGCGGGAACTTCCTGGTTCGCTGGCGGCGTGATCGGGGCGGTCCGACGCCGTACCGTTGGCGCATGTCACCGAACCTCTCACGCCGCGTCGCGTCCCTCAAGCCGTCTGTTACTGTTGCGTTCATGAACCGGGCCAAGACCATGAAGGCCCAGGGACTGGACGTGCTGTCATTCGCCGCGGGCGAGCCGGACTTTGACACGCCCGACCCGATCAAGGAGTCCGCGATCAAGGCCCTTCACGCGGGGCAGACCAAGTACATGCCCACGCTGGGTGATCCCGAGACGCGGGGCGTGATTGCCCGCAAGCTGGCGGAGGAGAACGGGATTCCCGGGATCAAGGGCGAGCACGTAGCGATCTCGGCGGGCGGGAAGCACTCCCTGTTTGTGGCGGTGCACTGCCTGATCGACCCGCCCGAGCAGGGCGAGCCACCCCAGGAGGTTGTGCTGCCGGTGCCGGCGTGGGTGAGCTACGCACCGATCGTGGAGCTTGCGGGTGGACGCGTCGTTGAGGTTCCGACGACGGTCGAGTCGGGCTTCAAGGCCACGCCAGCCCAGATCCGCTCAGCCATCACCTCCCGCACGCGCATGGTCATCCTCAACAGCCCGAGCAACCCCTGCGGCACGATGTACAGCCCCGGAGAGCTTCGGGCGATCGCGCGGGTCTGCGCCGAGGCCGCTGCAACAGTGGCACCGGGCCTGGTCATCCTCTCCGACGAGCTCTACGAGAAGATCGTCTACGGCGGCATCCAGCACTATTCGATCGGCTCATCGCCCGAAGTAGCCGACCGCACACTCACGCTCAACGGTCTGTCGAAGGCGTACGGCATGACAGGCTGGCGCATCGGCTACACCGGGATGCCGGGGGACTTTGGGAAGAAGTTCACGGAAGCGATGGGGACGCTGCAGGGCCAGATGTCGACGAACATCACGAGCTTCACGTACCCGGCGATCCGCACGGCGCTGCTGGAGTGCGGGCCGCAGGTCGAGCAGATGCGTCAGGCGTTTGCACGCCGGGCAGAACTCACGAACCGGCTTCTCGCCGCGATTCCTGGCGTGACCTGCTCGCCCGCGACCGGAGCGTTCTACGCCTTCCCGAATGTGGCGGCGCACTTTGGGAAGGTGACGCCGAAAGGGACGCGGATCAACTCAGCCCTGGACATGTGCAACGCCCTGCTGGAGGAGTCGCTGACAGCCTTCGTGCCAGGCGAAGACTTCGGCGGCTGTGGGAAGGAGCATGTGCGCATCAGCTTCGCCTGCAGCGAGGAGCAGATCACGCGGGGGTTGGAGCGGTTTGCGGGGTTCCTGGATGGGCTGAGGAAGTAAGCAAGCCGGTGGAGGAAGGAAAGCGGAGGGAGTTGCAGCTGGATCATGGCGCCGGCGAAACTGGGCCGTTGACGGCGGCCTGGTCTTGAGCAACTTCCTCCGGCGTCCGGAGTCGCAGCATGAGCTGGCCGTTCTCGCCGTGGCGGAAGCCGACGGCCCTTCGGCGGCAGAGTTCCAGCAGCGCGAGGAAGAGGCCGACCATCTCGCCCCGGGCCCGCCCCTTGAAGAACGACGCGAAGACGAGCTCGCCAGGAAGGCCATCCAGTCGCGGCTGTGAGTCCCGCCGGAGGCGGTCCAGGATGTCCTCCGCATGCAACTCCAGCGGCGTGTCGTCGTACGTCACCTGGTGCTCGCCGAGGCGGTCGAAGTTGACCGTCTCCGTGATCTTCTGGAAGGCCTCGACGAGGTCGAGAAGATCAAGATCCTCCAGCTCCGTGTCGCTCGCCGCGGCCTCCGCTGCGGCACGCAGGGCCTCGTTGTCGATCGCGGCGGCGGCAGCTCCGAAACGCTGACGCCACTCGTCGCCGCGTCGCTCCAGAGAGTCCGCGGCGTCGCGGTACTTCTTGTACTCCAGGAGCTGACGCACAAGCTCGGCCCGCGGGTCCTCCGGATCCTGGTCGCGCCCGGCCGTCGTGCCGTCCGCCGCGGGGGGCGTCGGCATGAGCATTCGGCTCTTGATCTCCATCAGCGTCGCGGCCATGACGAGGAACTCGCCCGCGAGGTCAATGTCGATTCGCGCAAGGCCTTCCCGTCCTTCGACGCGGAGGAACTCAAGGTACTGCTCGGTCACGAGCGACACCGCGATGTCGTGGACATCCACCTCCTCACGCTTGATGAGGAAGAGCAGCAGGTCCAAGGGGCCCTCGAAGGCGTCGAGGCGGACCCTGTAGCCGGTGTCGCTGGTCGTGGTGCTGTGGAGTGGCTGGTCTGGCACGGGTTGGTTCCTCGGTCGGACGGGGCCCGGCTGGGGCGGTGCGCGCACGGGCCTGACTGGCAGTTTACTCTCCATGCATGGCGACACCCGGGAATCATCAGGCTTGGCAGGAGAGCGTGGAGCACGGGCGGGAGATCCTCCGGCTGGAGGCGGATGCCCTGGGCCGGACGGCCGCGGCGCTCGACCAGCGGTTCGCGGCGGCCGTGGAGGTGCTTGTGACGTGCGCCGGGCGGGACGGGACGGTGCTGGTGACCGGGCTTGGCAAGAGCGGGCTGGTTGGGGCGAAGATCTCGGCGACGCTTGCGTCGCTGGGGATTCCAAGTCACCCGGTGCATCCGGCCGAGGCGGCCCATGGTGACCTGGGGCGGTTCCGGTCGCGGGATGCCGTGATCGCCATCTCAGCATCCGGAGAGACCGAGGAGGTCGTCGCGCTGTGCTCGCTGCTGAGGCAGGACGGTTTGCCCATCATCTCAATCACGGCGATGACCGACGCCCGGGCCCGCGAGGGCGCGGGGCCCTCGTCCCTGGAGCGACTGGCCACGGTGGCCCTGCGCCTCGAGATCGGGATCGAGGCCGGCAGTCCGGAGTTCATCGCGCCAACGTCCTCCACAACGGCAACGATGGCCCTCGGCGACGCCCTGGCCCTCGCCGCGGCCCGCCGGATGCAGTTCACACACGCCGACTTCGCGAGGAGGCACCCCGGAGGCACCCTCGGCGACCTTCTGCGGCCAGTGACGGACGTGCTGCGGTTTGTGGCGGGAAAGAACATGCCGGTGATCGCCGACACCGCGACCGTGGAAGTTGCGCTCCGCAAGGCGGCCTCGGTGGCGCGACGGCCGGGAGCGCTGGTGCTCGTCGACGCTGCCACCGGGGCGATCTCGGGCCTGTTTACCGACGCGGACCTCCGCCGGCTCGTGCTGCGGGATGTAGCCGAGCTTTCCCGGCCCATCCGCGATGTGATGACGCGCAGCCCCAGAACGCTGCCAGACTCGGCCCGCGTCTCGGACGCCGTGCGGCTCATCAGGGAGCTGCGGACCGACGAGATCCCCGTGGTGGATGCACACCAGCGGCCGGTGGGCATCCTTGACGTTCAGGATCTTGTCGCGATGCGGCTGGTGAAGGACTGAGCGTGCGGGGGCGGGGCGTCGACTAGGATCGGTCCTGATGCCGAGAACTTCTGCCGCTGCTTGCATGGGAGGAACGCGGACTGGGGCCGTGCGCCACACGGGGCTGCTGCTCGCGGTCGGTGTGGCGGGTCTGTTCGCGCTGGCGCTCGGCGGGCTCGTGCTCCGCGGGCGTCCTGGGAGCTCGCAGCCGCCACGCGAGCGGGGTGAGGCTCCGCCCGACATCCGAAGCGTGCTCGCCGGCGACGGGGCCGCAAGCGGGCTCGCGGGCGGCGAGCGGCCCTTCGTTCAGGTCGTCGACAAGGACGATCCAACCCGAATTCGGGCAGAGATCTCGGCGGATCGCTCGGAGCCCCTGGAGGGCAAGCGGTACCGCCTCGAGCGCCCTCGCGCGTGGATCGTGATGTCGGACCAGCGCGTCGCGCACGTGCAGTCTGACTCGGCCCGTGCCCTCCTCCCGGGCGACGGGGGCGACTCTCGCCCGCAGGATGCGCTGCTCGAAGGGAACGTGCTGATCCGCCTGTACGCCGCAACGGCCGACGGACGCTGGCCGGATCTGGCCGCAGCCCGGCCCGAACTCACGCTCACGACGACGACGATGCGGTTCGATGGAACGCTGGGTCGGGCTGAGTTTCCTGAGGCGCTTCGGATTGAGTCGCGCGAGGTGGCGTTCTCCGGCTCCGGCGTGACCGTGCTCTTCAATGAGGGTGCGGAGCGGCTGGAGCGGCTGAGCATCGCTCGCACCGACTGGATGGTGGTCCGGACAGCTGGCCCAGCCGCCCACGGTGGCACGTCCGAGGGCGACACCAAGTTGCAAGGCGAAGGCCCCGGCCCCGCGCCCGCCCCCAGCGGCGGGGAGGCTTCCCTCGCGCAGGCGGTGGTCGAAGAACCCTCCGGGTCGGAGATCGAGACCCGCTACAAGATCGTCGCGGAGAAGGACGTCTGGATCGTGCAGGGCCAGCGCGAGATCCGCGCGGACCGGGCCGACGCCTGGCTGCGATTGGTCGGAAATCGTCTCCGGCCGGGGGCGATCGCGATGGGCACCCCGCCCTTGCAGCGCCCCGCGCCCACGACCGCACCCACGCCGATGCCCATGGCGATGCGGGTGGCGAGCATCGTGCTGGCGGCGCTCGGTACCGATGAACCCCGCGGGACGACCGCGCCGGGTCCGGATCTGCCGGCCCTGAGCCCCACCGACACGGTCCTGCGGTGGGCGGGCGGGCTTGAGGTTGTGCCGCTCGAGCTGGCCCCACGTGAGCTCGCACAGAACGATGTCTACGTGCGGTTTGTCTCGGATCCAGACTCGCGCGTGCGCTTCGCCGACGTTGGGTCCGCATTGGAAGGCGACGCCGAATCGCTGGAGTATGGCGCCACACGCCGAGAGGTCGTGATGTCGGGCCCGGTCGAGCGTCCGGCGCGGGCCCGGGTCGCTGGCTCCGGGCTGATCAGCACGCCACGTCTGGAGATCGACGCGAGCGACGGCCAGGCCCGCGTGCCAGGTCCGGGCGAGGTAGTGGGGGAGGGCGGTCGCGCCGGCCGCATCACGTGGGCGCAGGATGCGTCTCTCGACTTCGTGACGGGACCCTCAGGGGATGTGCGGATCACGCAGGCCCGCGCCGCTGGTGACGTCGTCGCAACCGACGGACGCGAGGCGCGGGTGCGGGCCAACGCGCTGGTCGCGAAGTTTGCAGAGGGGGCGGAAGGGGCCGAAGGAGCACAAGGAACACAGGCGGTGGGTGGATCACGCCCTGAACTCGTGCAGGCCATCGGCGGCGTGGTGGCGACGGACGGCAAGGGCGGCTCTCTCGCAGCCGACAGCGTCGACGTCACGATGCTTCGCGTAGAGCGGCTCGCAGACGACGGAGCCTCGAGCGTGTGGGAGGATGCACCGGGACGGCTGGTTGCACGCGGGAGCGCCCGGGCAGAGCGCGCGGGCGACGTAATCTCGGCCCGGACGATCGACGCCGGCCTCTCGCAGGACGCGGATGGACAGACGGAGGTGGTCAGCCTCGTGGCACGCGACGAGGTCTCAGTGGCGACCGCCGACGGCGGCCTGGCAACCGGTGATGAACTGACGGCATGGCCACGCGAGCAGCGTGCGGAGATCCGTGGCGTGCCGGCCGTTCTGGAGCGAACGGGAACGCGGATCGATGGCCCCTTCGTGCGGCTGGAGGGCCTGGATCGGCGGCTGACGGTCGTAGGCAACGGCACCTTTACCCACGAGGGCGAGGCCAAGGAGCTCGGCGGACGAGGGCGTGCGGAGGCGTCCTGGACGCGCTCGATGACATACGCGGACATCGACGGCATCGCCGTCTTCCGCGGCGAGGCGCGAGCCGCCTGGACCGGCGAGGCCGCCCGCGACCGCGCTCAGGGCGAGGAGATTGTGCTCCAGCTTGAGCCGCGCGCGCCGGATGGTCCCGCTGGCGCAGCCCCGGGCGGGACGCCGGGGGCCGAGTCGGATCCCGCCACGCCCGCGCGGCGTGTGCTGAGCGCGACGGTCCGCGGCGAGGGAGCCACGCCCGCGCTCGTGGAGGCCCGGCGTTACGACCCAGGTCGTCCTGGCCAGCTTCAGAGACTCCTCTACCTTGAGGGCGCCTCCATCCTGGCAGACAACACGAAGAACACGCTCGACGTCCCGAGCGCGGGCCGGCTGCTGGCCTCGGATCGGGCCGACGGCGGCGCGTCGAGTGCACCCGCGAGTGGCACGCGTGGCGCCACCGGTGACGGATCCGGCCGCGTGGATCTGCTCGGGTCGCGCTCGCAGGGTGACACGCTCTTTACCTGGACCGGCTCGCTCCAACTCAAGCGGACCGACGGCACGCTGGTCCTCGATCGCGGCGTGCGCATGACCCATGAGGACCTCGGTGGCGGCGTCACAGAGCTGGAGAGCGAACGCCTCCGGGCAACGTTCACCGAGGATGTGGCCTCCGCCCCAGCCGCTCTAGAGGCCGGCGGCGCCACACCCTTCGCGGCATCGCTGCGAAGCGTGACGGCTTCCGGTGCCGCGTGGATGCGCTCCGCCGGACGCGAGATGGCGGGCGACTCGATGACGTTCGAGGCCCAGGAACAGGTCGTGACGGTGCTGGCACCACCCAACGGCACCGTCGTGCTGCTGGACCCGTCGCAGGGAGCCGCGCCAGTGCGTGCGGACTCGCTGCGCTGGGACCTTCGCGCGAACAGGGTGGAGGCGAAGGGAATCCGGACGATCGTGGCACCCAGGTGAAGAACCGAGGCAGGCTCCACGACAGATCTCGAAATCGTGGCGGACATGCAGCCGTGCATCCCACACGCGGGCACGCGGTAGACCCCGGTAGAGATGATCGGAGGCACAATGAACCCGACGCAATCTGCGATGGTTGCTGTGGCCGCGATGCTTGGGGTCATCGTGCCCGCTGAAGTCGCGTGCGCAACGGATCGCTTCTATCTGGACTCGTTTGCCATCTCCCCCGACGGGCGGTACAGGGTCGATGCCAAGAGCCCGGACAATGCGCCAGGAGTCTCGCGACCTTTCGCACGTAGCTTCACGTACACGCTGACGGACCAGAGCACGAAGACGGTCGTGTGGACACGCCGGCAGCCGATGAGCCGCGAGAAGGCGAGCAGCTATACGTCATGGAAGGAGCCTTCGCCGACAAGCCTCTTCGTCAGGAACGATGGGCTCGTTGTGGCTGGGCTCGCGGATGACTCGATCCTGGTTCTTGAGCCCGATGATGGCCAGAAGCGGGGTTCGGCCCAGATTCTCAGCGCGTTTCCGGCGGTACAGCAGGACCTGTTCGTGTCGCAGACCACGGCTGGCCCCATGTGGGCGCAAGGTTCTTCGTGGTACTTCGTTGATGCCGTTCCAGCGAAGGGGAAGGCTGCCAGAGCGTACTTCGTCGTGCGGCCCTACTGGGGGCATCGCATCGTGGTGGATCTTGAAGCGGTGGAGCACGTTGATCTGGGCGCGTTCCACTCAGCCGCGTCGGCGGCTGGACTCGCTGAGACCGACGAGCTTCGACGGGGGATCATCGCCGCGTGCATCGCGGAGGAGACCCGATCTGCCCTGGCAGCGCTTGAGCAGGAGGCCACTTCGACGTCGGTCGATGAGGACTACGCACGGCATCATGAGGTCAGTGCGGCCCTGACCTCGGTGATCCTGCTCCGGATCGCGGAGGCGGGGCCACTGCTCGAGAAGATCGAGGTCAAGGACCGGTCGGGTCGAAGATATCCGTGGTCGCTCGAGCCGGATCTGCGGGCGGCGCTGCGCGCCATCGGGCGCACGCCGCGGCCATACGTGGGGTCTGACTTTCTGGGTGCGATGCTGGGTTCAAGCTCGACGGGCAGCAGCGGAGAAGAGGCCGAACGAGTCCCAGTCCCGACGGATGTTCGAGTCGAGAACGCGTCGTTGATCAAGGCGGGGATGCCCTCGCAGCGGATGGTGGATCTGATCGGGCTGCCTGATGCGAGGATGTACACGGCAGACGGGTTTGCGGTGGACTACGACATCGATGGTGCCGCTCCGAGAACGCTCAGGGTCACGCTTTCGCAAGACCTGTTGACCGTCACGAGTGTGAGAGAGATCACGCCCTTTGCGTTCCTTCACGATCCGGGGAGGATGAACGGATGGTGAAGCAGCGCGGCGCTCGGACACTTGACTGGAGGGTTGGCCGGTGGCGTCGGCGAGCAGGGCTCGCGCTGCTCGCCTTCGGGACGATCTGGTCCATCGCGATGGCGGTGAGCGCGAAGTGGTGGTGGGGGTATTGCTCGCCAGAGTGGATCGTGGACATCGGCGATGGGACGCTGTACGTGAATCCCTACCGAGGAGCGCGGGGACGATACACCGAGCCGCTGCTCGGCTGGTTTGGAGGGGTCAACTACGACACGAATCCGAACGGAACAGGGCGCTCGTGGATGTGGACCTGGTGGGCGTGGGGTCAGCGAGCGAACTCTTGGGAGCCGGTCTCCGCCTACACCATCTGGCCGCTCGCGCCGCTGTCACTCGCGTCGGGTGCGCTCCTCTACTGGCCGTCCATGAGAAGCTCGCGGAGACTCCGTCGTAACCAGTGCCTCCAGTGCGGCTACTCCCGCGACGGTCTTGCTGCCGGCGCGCCTTGTCCGGAGTGCGGGGACTGACATCGCTCGTCCTCTCTCCCGCCCGCCGCGGATGGGGTGGTTGAGGTTGCGACTGCGACGTGGGCCGCGCGGGCGGCGGCGGAATCTGCAAGAATGGGTCCATGAGTACACGTCGAATGGGTTGGTGTGCGGGTTCAGTGGGCGGCGCCTTCTGTGAACTGGTGTGGCTGCTTGCGATCGCGTTTGCAGCGGTGTGTGTGATTGCCTCAGCACCCGGAGCGATGGCGCAGGGGACGCGTGCTGACTATGAGCGGGCCGCGGGGCTGCGGGAGCGGGTGCAGGGGAAGGTGACCAACACGGTGTCTGGCGTGTCGTGGAGCAGTGCGACGCGGCTGTGGTATGTCGTTGATCGAGGCGACGGGCGGCGCGGGTATGTGGAGGTGGATGCCGCGACGGGCGAGAAGCGGGACCTCTTCGATGTGACGAAGCTTGCGGGAGCGATGAGTGCGGCACTCGGGCGTGAGATGGACGTGGAGCGGCTTCCCATCGAGCGGGCGAGCGTGACGGCGGAGTTGGTTGATGTCCTGGTGCGTGATGAGGCGCGGGTGCTGCGGGTGGATCGGGCGAGCGGCGGCGTGAGCGAGGTGCCGATCGAGGAGGCGCGTGGGTTCCTGCTTGAGGGTTCCGAGCTGTCGCGACGCGGTGACTCATCGGCGATCATCATCGCGAACCGGACGGAGGAAGAGTTCGAGCTCTTCTGGATCAGCGGCGATGGGCGCAGATCGTTCGGGAAGGTTGCAGCTGGCAAGGTGCGCCGGCAGCACACGTTCGGCGGGCATCGGTGGGCGGTGGTGGGTGCGGATGGAACGACGAGGTTTGAGGGTGCGGCGGTCGATCAGCCGTCGGTTGTGGTCATCAGCACGAAGAAGGAGCCCGCGCCGGGGGACGACGCGGAGAAGCGGGAGTTGCCAGCGGTGGGGGAGGCGCGAGGGGGGTGGGAGGGGCGCGGGGGGCGCGAGGGTGAGGCAGGGCGCGGCAGGCGCTCGCGGGAGGGTGGTCGGCCGCGTGGCGATGAGTCGCCGGATGGGAAGCGGCGCGTGGTCATCCGCGATCGGAACGTCGTGCTGATCGAGGGCGGCGAGGAGAGGCCGCTGACAAGTGAGGGGACGCCGGAGGCGGGCTACGCGGGGCCGGTGTGGTGGTCGCCAGACTCGACGCGATTCGTGGTGCGATGGACGACGCCCGCGCAGCAGCGGCCGGTGAGCTTTGTGGAGTCTTCGCCGCCGGATCAGGTGCAGCCGCGGTTGCACACGTTTGATTATCTGAAGCCGGGAGATGTGATCGAGACGTCAAAGCCGCGGCTGTTTGATGCGGAGCGGGGATCGGAGATTGCGCTGAGCGATGATCTGTTCAAGACGCCGTGGTCGAACGACCGGCTGGCGTGGGCTGGTGATTCAAGTGGTTTCTCATTCGTGTACAACCAGCGCGGGCATCAGGTGATGCGGCTGGTGGGTGTCACGCGAGATGGGCAGACGCGGACGATCGTGGAGGAGACGCCCGACACGTTCGTGGATTACGTGAACTCAACGTTCCTGCACCGGATCGATGCGACGGGAGAAGCGATCTGGATGTCAGAGCGAGATGGGTGGCGGCATCTCTATCTGGTCGACGAACGCGGGGGTGGCGCGAGCGTGCCGGGGATCAGGAATCAGATCACGCGCGGGGAGTGGGTGGTGCGCGGCGTTGACTGGGTGGATGAGAAGAAGCGGCAGGTCTGGTTTCGAGCAGCAGGGATCCACGCGGGTCAGGATCCGTATTACATCCACTTTGCGCGCGTGAACTTTGATGGCACGGGTCTGACGGTGCTGACCGAGGGTGATGGCACGCACGATGTCGAGTTCTCGCCCGATCGTCAGTTCCTGATCGACCGGTACTCGCGCGTGGACATGCCGGGTGTTGTGGAACTCCGGCGCGCGGATGGCGAAGGGGCGGGCACGCCCGTGACAGGGCCCGTGACAGGGCTTGTGACTGAGCTCGAGCGAGCGGATTTGTCGGGGCTGACCGCGATGGGGTGGGTGCCGCCGCAGCGATTCGTAGCGAAGGGACGCGATGGCAAGACAGACATTCACGGGGTCATCGTGAGGCCAACAAACTTCGATGCGAGCAAGAAGTACCCCGTTGTTGAGCACATCTATGCGGGGCCGCACAGCGCGTTCGTGCCCAAGGCCTTCGCCGCGCACCTTGGGGTGATGCACGACATCGCGGAGCTTGGATTCATCGTCGTGCAGATCGACGGGATGGGCACCGCGCACCGCAGCAAGGCGTTCCACGATGTCTGCTGGAAGAACCTGGGTGACTCGGGTTTCCCGGATCGGATCGCCTGGATTCGAGCCGCGGCGGAGAAGCACGGTGAGATGGACCTTTCGCGCGTAGGCATCTTCGGCGGCTCGGCGGGCGGGCAAAGCGCGCTGCGGGCGCTGCTGGCCCACGGCGATTTCTACAAGGTGGCGGTCGCCGACTGCGGATGTCACGACAACCGGATGGACAAGATCTGGTGGAACGAGGCCTGGATGGGCTGGCCCATCGGCGACCACTACGCGGAGCAGTCGAACGTCACGCAGGCCCACAGGCTGACGGGCAAGCTGCTGCTGATCGTGGGCGAGATGGATCGCAATGTCGATCCAGCGTCGACGATGCAGGTCGCCAACGCGCTGATCAAGGCGGACAAGGACTTTGACCTGCTGGTCATACCGGGCGCCGGCCACGGCGCGGCGGAGTCGCCATATGGCCGCAGACGCCGGGCGGACTTTCTGGTGAGGAACCTGCTGGGAGTCGAGCCGCGGCGGGAGTGAACGCCCGGTTGCCCCCGCGGGATCGAGCGCACAACTCGGAAAAGTCGTCGCCCCAGCCTGTCAGAGATGCTCCCTGATCCTGCCAAGCGTGCACTCACCAGCAGGGCCGACGTCGAACCAGAGCGCACCGTGATGCACCGCCCGCAAGCTCGTCTGGGGCTTATCAGGAGTGCCGCGTCAGACGCACGAACCGAAGCGGAGCGCTCGGAGTCAATCCTGCCTCTGAGTCGAGCCCGAGGCAGCTCGGGCACGAGTGCCCCAGTTCCCCTTCAGCGTTAGCTCCGCCGCCCGCGCCGAGCCCGACAAAGCCCAGCAGGGCAACACCCACCAGAAGAAGAACCGAGGGCCATCAGTTCACGCCTGCGTTGCAGGCACACACTGACGACCCTCGATTGTGAAACGGAGAGGGGTGATCCCATGGGCGGGGCCGTTGCCCCGAGCCGCCAATCGTGTAGGTTCGCCCAAGCCACAACACAAGCAGGCCTTGGGAGAAGCGGTTCGAAGAGCCATCTCCTGGATTGACGCCGAGATCGCGGGAGCGAGAACCCACAGGAAACTGAACGTCCGGCGAACCTCCCCAACAAGACCTGGTCGCTTGTGGCGTGGAGCCTTTGCACACGGTCACGCAGGGGAGATCGGCGCCTTGCGCTCCTCCGCGAGGCGGTAGCCCACCCCGGGCTCGGTGACGATGAACCGCGGCTGTGCGGGATCGACCTCCAGCTTCTTGCGAAGCTCTCCCGCGTACACACGTAGGTACTGCACGTCGCTGGCGTGCTGCGGACCCCAGACCTCCTTGAGGATCATCTGGTGGGTGAGCACCTTGCCCGCGTGCTTGACCAGGAACGCCAGGAGCTTGAACTCCAACGGCGTCAGGCGGACCTCGCGACGTCCGGGGCTTTCGCGGTCGGTTGCCTGATCGGTCACGAAAACCAGTCGGGCGGCGAGGTCCACACGCAGGGTCCGGCCGTCGGCGGTGCATTCATACGGCGGCACCTCTGCGCTTCCCACGGGCCCCCGACCTGTCGCCGAGTTCGCATGGCGCAGAGCAACCCGCAAGCGGGCGAGCAGTTCGCCGACGCCGAAGGGCTTGGTGAGGTAGTCGTCGGCTCCGGCATCTAGAGCCGCGACTTTGTCGCTTTCAAGCCCGCGCGCGGAGAGGACGACAATCGGCGTGCGAGCCTCTTTGCGGATCGAGCGGGTGACGTTCAGGCCGTCGCCGTCGGGAAGGCCAAGATCCAGCAGAATGACATCCGGATAGGTGGTCACTGCCAGCAACGCACCTTCGCGGGCTGTGCCCGCCTCCTTCACGCGGTAGTGGTTGGCTTCGAGCGTGGCGCGCAGGAAGCGGCGGATCGGCTCCTCGTCCTCGATGATGAGCACGAGTGGCATGTGCGCTGGCGGCGTGGCCTGAAGCGGCTGCGCACGTGCCGGGCTTGGCGTTGAGTCGTTCATGGCGCACTGCTCCCGATCTGCCCGCTGTTGATCGTCGTCGGCAAGGTGGTCGCGCCGCGATCCGCTGCAGCGTCCTCTTTGGCTGGAAGCGCGGGCTGCGGGTAGTCGATCGGAAGCGAGAAGAGGAACGCGACACCATGTGGAGGGCGAGGGGTGTTGGGCTCAGCCCAGATGCGACCGCCGTGCACGCGGATGATCCCCTCACAGATCGTCAGGCCCAGGCCCATGCCCGTCGATGCCGCAGTGCCGGAACTCGGGCCGACCGTCTTGCTGGCGCGCCCTCGATAAAAGCGTTCGAACACCTTGGATGACTCATCATCGGAGAGCCCGGCACCCTCGTCCCAGACCTTGACGACGACATTCGTCTCGCTGGTCCACGCTGATATCCCGAGTGCCGTACCCGGCGAGGTGTAGCGGAGCGCGTTCTCGACGAGGTTGTGGACGACCTGAGGGAGCATCGCATTGTCGACGCGGATCATGGGCAGGTCGGTGGGAACATGCACACGGAAGGGGCGCGAGGCGAGAGCATCACGGTGGCGTGAGAGCCCAGCCCCCACGATCTCCTCAACCGTCGTCCACTCCCGCCGCAGGTCAACGGAGCCGGACTCCAGTCGCGTGGCAAAGACGAGGTTGGCGATGATGTCATTGAGGCGGGACGACTCGTCGACGATCGTTCGGAGGAGGGCTGCGCGAGTCGGCTCGTCGATGCCGCCCCCCACGCCCTCTACGCCTTCGACTCCTTCCAACTTCCGGGAGGCATCCGCCTGCTGGAGCGTGCTCGCGGCGCCGGTGATGCTGGCGAGCGGTGTGCGGAGGTCGTGGGAGACGGAACTGAGGAGCGCGCTGCGGAGCCGTTCACGCTCGGCATTGATGCGGGCGGACTGCTCGGATTCGGCAAGCGTGACGCGCTCCAGCGCCGAAGCGGCTTGCGACGCGATCGAATCGAGCGTGGCGAGCTGGGCTGCGTCGAAGGGATCGACGTCACTCTTCTGCTCCGTCCGCACGCCGAGGACGCCGACCCTGCCGCTGCTGCCGATCAGGGGCACATAGCGGCCCCGAGCCGAGGGGAGCGTTGATGTGCCGCGCCCAGCGGGATTCCCGTGGTCGAAGGCCCACTGAGCCACCCCGCGCTCGCGGGCCGCCTCCTCACTTTCGCCGGAGTACCAGTCAGGACCGCCCAACCCCGCGGCGGCGGCAACATCAAGGCGCTTCGGTCGGGATGAGGCGCCGACTCCCGCTCCCGGCGTGGGTGTGCACACGACCGCATCAGCCTGGAGTAGGTCCTGCGTGTGCCGTGCAACGATCGCGGCCACGCTGTGGGCATTGCGTGCGGCTGCGAGCTCTCGCGCGAGTGCGTGCTGCGCGGCCGTCGCCCGCTCGCGAGACCAGGCGCGGAGCCGCTGCTCTCGTGCACGAGCCGCAAGCGTTCCGACGACGACACCCACGGCGAGCATGACGCAGAACGTGACCAGATACCCGGTGTCGTTGATGTTCAGCGTGAAGCGCGGCTCGGTGAAGAAGTAGTTGAAGGCCAGCACCGCCAGGATGCTGGCGAAGATGGCCGCGACGCGGCCGAACCACAGCGCGCTGACAACCACGCCCGCAAGCAGGACGAGGGCCTCCTCGGAGAGGTCCGGGGGTCGAAAGAACGCAAGTCCAATCAGAGCGCACGCGGCGACCACGCCAGCCGAAGCAGCGAGTTCCCCAGCAACGCGGGCGGGCGGCTTGGTTACGCGAGTGCCGACCACTCCTGAGCGTTGCGCCGGTTGAATCAGGGCAGCCCCCGACTCATCGCCCCGCACCACGTAGATGTCGATGTCGCCGCTCTCGCGGATCAGGTTGTCGACGAAGGACCCGAACAGAACTTCCCTCCAGCGAGGCCGCGCGGTCTTGCCGACGACGATCCTGCCGACGTTGCGTGAACGGGCGAAGGCGATCAGCTCCCGGGCGGCATTGTCGCCCGCGACGGTGTGTGTCGTCCCCCCAAGCGACTCGGCCAGACGCAGGTTCGCGTCCAGCCGCTCTCGGTTCGCAGCCGACAGGTTCGCGGTCCGCGGGGTCTCCACGTACACCGCGATCAGCTCCGCGTGCAGCCCCGCGGCCATCCGCTTGGCGGCCCGCACCAACTTGCCCGACATCGGGCTCGGGCTGACGGCGACGACGATCCGCTCGCCCGCGGGCCAGACGGCACGGATGCCGCGGTCCTGCTTGTACCGCCGCAGGTCCGAGTCCACCCACGCCGCCGTGCGCCGGAGGGCGAGTTCCCGCAGAGCCAGCAAGTTCCCCTTGCGAAAGAAGCCGTCGCTCGGATCGACCGCGCGGACGGCGCTCTCGCCAAGATAGACCTTGCCCGCCTTGAGCCGCTCGTGCAGCGCATCGGGTGGCAGGTCCACCAGTTCGATCTCGTCGGCCTCGTCGAAGACGCGGTCGGGCACGGTCTCATTGACCTTCACGCCCGTGATCTGCGCGACGACGTCGTTGATCGACTCCAGATGCTG
>CAZBXF010000043.1:0-20508 GCA_964495635.1 uncultured Phycisphaeraceae bacterium | reverse complement strand
CTCGATCAGACCGCTCGATCAGACCACTCGATGCCGTCTTCATCCTCAACCGCCACCCGTCTCCCAGTGCCGCCCGCCCTCCCTTCTTCCCCCTCCAGCCAGCCCGCCTAGATTCTCCGGTCGTTCGCACCGTGCCCCTCCACCCCGTCCACCGCAAGTCCCCGAGGTCCACGCACCCATGCGAATCGTCTTCTTCGGTTCCGGCGCGTTCGGCCTCCCATCGCTCCAGCACCTCGCGCAACACCACACGCTGCTCACCATCGTCTCGCAGCCAGACAAGCCCGCAGGCCGCGGCTCGCAGCTCACCCCGACGCCCATCGCCGAGTGGGCCAGCCGGTCACTCACCTCCGTCCCGCTCCTCCGCCCCGCCACCGTCAACGAGCCCTCCATCCGAGACTCCCTCCGCGCCTTGGACGCCGACGCCTGGGTCGTCATCGCCTTCGGCCAGAAACTCGGCCGAACGCTCCTCGAGGGCAAGTTCGCCATCAACCTCCATGCCTCACTCCTCCCGCGTTGGCGCGGCGCCGCCCCGATCCACGCCGCGATCCTCGGCGGCGACACCACCACCGGCAACAGCGTCATCACCCTCGCCGACAAGATGGACGCTGGCCTGGTACTCGGCCAGTCCACCCGCACCATCCCCTCGGACATCACCACCGGCGACCTGCACGACCTCCTCGCCGCCGACGGCCCTGCGCTCCTTGATCGCGTCCTCGCCCAGCACGCCGCATCGGCGCTCACGCCGCAGGTTCAGGATGAGAGCCTCGTCACCCTCGCGGGCAAGCTCGGCCGCGCGGACGCCTACGTCGACTTCACGCAACCCGCCGACCTCTGCCGCCGCCGCATCAACGGCCTCTCGCCCTGGCCCGGCGTCAGCGTGCAGTTCCGCGGCGGTCAGCTCAAGCTCCTGCGCGCCGCTCCCGGCCCCGCGTCCGCCATCGACGCGTCCGCCGGCACCGTGCTCGACGCGACGCAAGGCCTCGTCGCCTGCGCCGACCGCACCACCCTGCAGCTCATCGAGGTCCAGCCCGCCGGCAAGCGCGCGATGCCCTGGCGCGACTTCGCAAACGGTCAACGCGTGCGTGCACTGAGTGAAACAGGGCAATCCGACGCAGACCGACTCATCGGCGGAGGTGCCGCCACGTGCTGACGCTCTGGGACCTCATCCTCAAGCCCATCAAGGATGTCTTCATCCGCCCGGAATCAACGGACATCGCGCCGACGCGTCCGACATCACCCACACCATCAAGCCAGCCCGCGCCAAAGCTCGTCGCGCCACCGCGATCACTGCGAGTCGGTCCCGCACCATCCACCGCGCCGCGCGCAGCCATCGAAACCAAGCCCGCCTCGCGTGCGCCTCGCGGCACGCGCGCGCCACGCAAGCGCCGCCCCACCGCCGACGAGCGCTACGAAGAGATCGTCCGCATGATGCTCGCGCGCTACAGCGTCAAGGTCCGGCGCTGGCGCTCGAGCATGTCCGGCGTCGCCTGGGAACTCACGTACAAGGACGGCACCGTCACGCGCCACCTCGAATCGCCGCGCCCCAAGAGCCCCCTCTCCATGGCCATCTTCCTCCACGAGATCGGCCACCACGCCATCGGCTTCAACCGCTACAAGCCCCGATGCCTCGAGGAGTACCACGCCTGGCGCTTCGCACTCGAGTCCATGGCCGAGCTCGGCGTCCCCATCACCGACCGCGTGCGAAACCGCGTCCGCCGCTCGCTCAAGTACGCCGTCGGCAAGGCCACCCGCCGCGGCATCAAGAGCCTGCCGCCGGAACTGCACGAGTTCGCCGCATAAACGCACCGGCACCCGACCCAAACGCCAGAGGGCCGAAGGCGCTTCTGCATGAACAACCGGAGGCCACACGGCTCGTCCGATCAAGCTCCGTTGGATCACGCTCCATCCGATCAAGCGAGGCTGTGCGGGATCATCAGCTCCCGCGCCGCGCGATCGCTGTCTCTGTGGGTGGAGGATCTCCGCAACGATTCGCCGCCGACCGAATCACGGCCCGACGAACGCATCGTTGGGCGAGACAGGCAGCTCGTTGCCATGGATGATGCCGCTCGTGAGGCCCGAACGCTGCATCTCGCGGGCCCGCTCGATCAGCGCCTCAAGCTGGCCCGGAAGCCAGATGTTGTCGCCAAGGTAGACCGGGCTGCTGAGCCACACAGCCGATCCATCGTTGCGGAGCACGCGCTGGCCGCGCCCGCTGTGGTTGGGTGAGTTCTCGAGCGTGTAGATCGGCTCACCGCGCGCGGCGCGGAGCGTCACGGGCGAGCGGTCGGCAAGGATGATCGAGTCCGGCTGTCGCGACCATGTCGCCGTCGCGCCGGCCTCTCCATCCAGAATCTGGTAGCTGTACGACACCTCGGCGATGGACTTCCAGTCCTCGGCCCCCTCGCCGCACCTGCCGCGCACCGCGTGCTCGTTGCCGCCGCACGCCAGGTCCGTGAGCGTGGCATACTGCGCGCGAGCCAGCGTGAAGAGGTTCGCGGAGTTGGACTTGCCCGGCCCAGCGCCGACGTTCCACCACGTCCCGCCGCCGAAGCCCGCCGTCGCCATCGGCAGTTGCCCGCCAAAGTCGCCCGCGTACGTCCCCATCGCCGTCGCCACCGTCGCAAGGTTCGAGGCGCACCCGCTCCGCAGCGAGTGGGCCCGCACGCTCGCGGCGACCGGCCACAGCACCGACGTGCCGATCATCAGCACCGCCGCGACCGACACGAGATCCGCCAGCCGCCACCCACTGCCACGCCACCCCGAGGGCTCGATGGCGCGGACAGCCTTCGGAGTGCGCAGCACCGCAAGCGTCGTCGCCTCGACAAGATCCGGACGGACCTCGTTGGCCACGGGCGTGTGGGCCACCAGATCCGCCATCGACTCGATCTTCTGAGCCCGCTCGCGCAGCGACGACGGCACCCGCCGCGCACTGAACCCCGCCAGCATGAGCGCGTCCAGCGCCTCCTGATCATCCACCGACAGTTCCAGGTCCGCAGCCGCAACGTCGCGCTCCGGCGCCGCCGTCAACGCTGGCAACGGCGCGCTCCGGATCGACTGAAGCGTGCGCTCCGCAAGACCATCCGACGCGGCGCCGGCGCCGCCGAGCTCCAGGAGCGAGAGCAGGTCCGCAACACGCTGCGCCCGGTGCCCGGACCCGGAGTGGCGGAACTCGGCAGCACCCGAACCGCCTGTCACGCCACTCGACTCTGTTCGCCAGCCCATCTCCGCAAGACGGTCAACCGCGCGACGATCCTCTTCCCCGAGCTGGTCGGGCCAGTGCCCATCCCGCTCGAAGGCGCCATCATCCGACGCACCCAGCCGCCCAGCGATGTTGTCACGTCCGTCGCTCATGCTTGCCATTTCGCTCCGCAACACACCCCAACATGCCCGTCAGATCAAGTCAGATTCAGATCAAGTCAGATCAGATCACTTCGCCTCTCGATTCACCGCACCCACGCCAGTTCCCTCGAAAGCAGCCCGCAGCACCGGCCCGCGCTGCTCCCCCACCACTCCCGCCCCACTCATCAGCACGCTCACGCCTGCGACTTGCCTCCCGACACTTCCTTCCACTGCTTCGCGAACGACGCAACCGCCGCGTGCAACCTCGACTTCACGGTCCCCAGCGGGATGCCCAGCTCGTCCGCGACCTGCACATAGCTCAGCCGCTGGAAGTACGCCAGGAGCAGAATCTCCCGGAGCAGCGGCGGCACTCGGTCCAGCGCCCGCTGCACCTGCGCGCTCGTCTCCTGCGCTTCCAGCCCGTCGCTGGGTGCCGGTACATCAACCTCCATCAGGTCCACGAACGATCCAGAACCACCGTCGTCACGACCGTCGACAGACGCCGAGAGTTCGAGCGTCCGGCGACGACCCTTCTTACGCAGGTAGTCCCGCGCTTTGTTCGCCGCAATCGTGAAGAGCCACGGGCGAAATCTGCGGGTCGGGTCGAACGTATCGGACGACAGGTGGGCCTGGAGGAACGCCTCCTGGAAGACATCGTCCGCCGCGGCCGGATCGCCCATCAGCCGCGTCAGGAACCGCAGCAACTCGGGCTGGTGGCGCTGGATGAGCGTCCGCATGGCGTTGGGATCGCCAGTGCGGTGCTGCTCGAAGAGGACCTCATCGCTGGGAAAGGGCAGGGATGCCAGGGGAATCTCCCTACTAACACCCGACCAAAGCGGCGGGCGAGCCGTCTATCTTACAGAACTCGACCCACGCGCCGCTCCATCCCGACACCCCGCGACGGCGGGAACCGCCGCGCTCCATCAGCCCTGAGTGCCGGAGCGACCTGAGCAACGTAGTGGTCGAAGACCGCCCGGGTTTGGAAGATGTACCGGGTTTCTACCCGCAGCGGAGCCGCCGGTTCCTCCACAACCACGATCATCGCCGAGTGGGCACCACCCTTGATCACGGCATCCAGGTGCCCATCTTCCAGCCACGCGACGTATTCGTCGCGGGTCGCGGCGTCGGGTAGAGTGGCAATAACCGTGTAGGCGATGGCCGACATGCGACAGAGCATACCGGACCCGGCGGGCAGGGTCGAGCAGACCGCGCGACGGGCAATACACGGTCGTCTCGAGCGTTGAGCCCTGGACAGGCACGAAGGATGGAGCCGCGGCAGTGACGCAGGACGCCGGGATGGATCAAGGTCCGGATGATCTGGCGAAACTGCTGGAGGCGGCATCCCGTGGGGACGAGGCGTCGTGGCGCGAGCTCGTGGCTCGCTACGCACGGCGCGTCTTCGCGCTCGCGAGGAGCCGGTGCCGGGACGCGGACATGGCCGAAGAGATCACACAATCCGTCTTCGCGACCGTGGCCCAGAAGATCTCCGGCGGCCTCTACCTCGAGCAGGGGCGCTTCGAGTCCTGGCTCTTCCGCATCGCGATGAACCGCCTGCGGGACAACGCACGCCGGGCCAGGACGCGGCCGGCCTCGCAGGAGCCCGAGGCGCTGGACCGTCACGAGGCCCGCGGACCCGCGGGGCCTGAGGCCCCCGCCGAGGCTCTCGAGGACCTTCGTGCCGCGATGCTGCGACTCCCGGACGCGGATCGCGAGGTCATCGAGCTGCGCCACCACGGCGGACTCTCGTTCAAGCAGATCGCGGACCTTCTCGAGGAGCCGCTTGGAACGCTGCTGGCGCGCCACCATCGTGCGCTGCGGAAGTTGAAGGAACTGATGGAGCCCGCGCCCGCCCTGACCCACCCCGCCACCCGCGCCAGGAGCGCACGCCAGTAGAATCGCGACCCGTCCGTCGGGCCCGATTGGAGAGACCATGAACACCACGCACAACAACCAGACGACCGAGCACGCGGCCCTCGCGCCAGACGTTCTCGAGATCGCGCACGCGCTGGACCGCATGGCCGCCGCGGACATCGACAGCGCACCGGCTGGGATCGCCGCGCGGGTGGCAGCGAGCACGGCCCCGCTGCTGAGCTCTGCTCAACGCGGCCGCAGCGCTGACCCCACGCCCGCGAGCATCCCCATCGGAGTCGCTCGTCGCGGCGCGTCGGGCGTGCGGCTGCTGTCGCCCATGAGGCTGGCGGCGAGCGTGGCCATCGGGGCCGCCGTGCTCGGCGCGGTCATCGCGCAGCGTCCCGCCACTCCCGCATCGGGCGGCTCACTCGCGGCCGACGCTGGTGGTGCTGCGTCGGTACGCGTCGCCGTGACGGGCCTGACCTCCGCCGACATCGCTCTGGGCGAGGAGATCCTGGACATCCTGGCGCCAGCCGACCTTGCAGGCACCGACGGCACCTCGCCCGAGGCCTCGCTCACGGCGGAGTTCTGGTCATTCGACGCGATCTCGGAGGAGTCACTTTGAACCTACCGACGCACCACGCGGCATCAACCGGCACGCGACGTCAGCCGGCGCTGTCCATGGCGATGGTCACCGCGCTGCTCGCGGGGCTCAGCCTCACGACGGTCGTTCCGGATGCGCTGGGCCAGGGTCCGCGTGAACCTGCGCAGGCGGGCGAGCGCGAGCCCGATGGGACACTGCTGCGCGAGCGACTGGTGCGCCAGCGTCAGGATCTCGCACGCGCGCAGACACTGATGGACGAGGCCATCGCACGCCTGGATAAGGGCGAGCCCATCGCGGACCTGCTGCGCGAGCTCAACGCACTTCGCCTTGGCCTTCGTGGCGGCGGCGGGCCCGGTGGGCCACCCGGACGACGCGACGGCGGACTCGGCGATGATGATCGCATGGGCGAGGGACCGCGTGAAGGCGGTCGCGGCGGGCCTCGTGAGGGTGGACGCGAGGCAGGACGCGAAGGTGGACGCGAGGGCGGGCGAGGCGAAGGCGCCGACGATGTGCTCATGGACATCCGTCCTGGCGATGCGCTCACCGATGCGCAGCGCGAGCGCATCATGGGCTTCCTCCGCGAGACGGCGCCGCGCTTTGCCGGCAAGCTCGATGAGCTGCACAGCGCGGACAGCAAAACGGCCGACCGGCTGCTGGTGCGGATGGCGCCGCGCATCCGCGAGGCGATGGCGGTGCGTCGGCGTGATCCCGAGCTCTTCGAGCTGCGTCTGGATGAGATCAGGGGCGGCTTCGCGGTGATCGAGGCCGTGAAGGCCTACCGGGATGCGAAGGCGTCGCCCGAGGAGGGGCGTGCGGAGCGAGTGGCGCAGGCCGAGGCCGCCGCACGCGCGGCGCTGGTCGCGCAGTTCGAGCAGCGCCGTGCGCTCGAGGCCCACGAGATGAAGACGATGGCCGCTCGCCTCGAGGAACGCCGCAGGGAGTTTGACTCACGCGGTGCCGAGCGCGACGCGGTGATCGATCGACTGATCGAGCGGCTGCGTGAGAACAAGCCGCTGCCGGACGGTCCGCCGCGGCGAGGCCCGGAAGGGCGGCCCGGTGACAGGCCCAACGACGCGCCGCCACCACCGCGCTGATCGGTCGCGGCGGGTGGGGCTGCCGATCGATTTCGAGGGCGATCAGGAGACGATCGCGCCGGGGCCGATCTCGCTGGCGGGCGTAAGGACGACGACGCGCCGGTCGGCGGCGCCTGCGTCCTTCGGCGCGCTGCTGGCGGCGAGGAGCATGCCGCGCGACTCTTCGCCACGGATCACGCGCGGCGCAAGGTTGGCGACGATGACGATGCTCTTTCCAACCAGTTGATCGGGCGTGTAGTGCTCGCGGATGCCAGCACAGATCTGGCGTGGTGTGCCACTGCCATCGTCGAGCTGGAGCTTCCAGAGGCGATCGGCGCTGGGGTGTGGCTCGCACGAGAGGATCTTCGCGACACGAAGATCGACCTTCGCGAACTCATCAAAGGTGATCTGCGGCTTGGCCTCGGGCTGGGCGGGCGTGCCGGCCGGTGAGGAGGGGGTGGAGGGGGTGGAAGGGGTTGACATCGCGGCTCCTTGGAAAGAGCGAGTGTAGGTGTTGGTCCGGCCCGTGCTGGTGAACGCGACGGCGCGATCAGCCGCCGCTGGGGGGCGGCTGCGGCGTGTCGCCCGGGGGCGTGGTGGCTGCCGGTGGCGGTGAAGGGGCGGCGTCGGTCCCGTCGGCGTTGGAACGCCACGCACCACGGCGCCAGTAGGGCCGCTTGGGATCCACACGGAAGAAGCTGGAAACTTCGGTGGGATCGGGATCGCGCAGCGGCGCGCCGCCATCGGCGGTGGACTGCGCGGCCCAGGACCGCTGGCGACCGTCCAGCAGCCATGACTCGAACTGAAGGAGCGCGAGCAACTCGCGCTCAGAGAGGCGCGGGCCCGGCACGCCCTCGCAGTTGGTGCAGAGGCGCGGCTCGCCGGAGGCCGTCAGGCGCTTGAAGATGCGCTGATTGGCGCACTGGGAGCAGGGCCACAGCTCGGCCTCGCGCAGCAGGCGGCCTGCGCCGCCGGAAAAGCCCAGTCGCTCGATGAGCGAGCTGGAACGCTCGAGCACGGCGCGGACCTCGGCGTGGCCCAGGAGCTGGCGAGCGCGAATCCCATCGCCGGAACGGATCAGGCCGATCGCGGAGGCGGCGCGGAAGGCCTCGGATTCGACGCTGGCGACCTCGGGCCGGGCCATCCATGGTGGCGGTGCCTGACGCGGGTCGAGCGTGCGTGCGACGGCCGTGAGCCAGCGCTTCTCCTCGTCGCGGATGGAGATGGACGCGAGCGCCAGCGCAGCAGAGGCGCCGGTGGGCGAGATGCCCGTGTCACGCTGATCCAGCGCGAGGGCGAGCACGTAGAGCTCGACGACAAGGCGTCGCGTGGCGGCGGCCGACTCCGCGGGAGCGCCGGACTGGGGCTCGGTGATGGTCGCAGCGATCTCCTCGCCGAGCTCGAGATACGCCGCGGGATCGGCGGGCGTCAACGCAGCCAGGCGCTCCTGCCAGGCGGTGGCGGCGGGAACGGACTGCCCGGTCTGGGCGGCGGCGGGTGTAGTCGTGAGGGCGGGGAGCGCGAGCAGGCACGCGGCGAAGGCGCCGAACAGAATCGTGCGCCCGGCGCCGGCACGCGTGCTCGTCCTGCGGACCATGCTGCCCCTCCCGAGCTCGATGGATGTCGTGGGTGCGTTGATCATGGCTCGGCCCCTCCGAGGCGGATCTTCCAGAGCGAAACGATGGCGCGTTCGGTGCCGTGGATCTGTGCGAAGGCGTGCGGCGTGGTGCGGCGAGAGCGGGAGAGCTCGTCGAGGATGGCGGCGATCTCGCGCCGCGCGGTGGGCTGCTCGAGACTCACGACGAACGCGAGGTACTCGGCGATGGCGCCCTGCTCAGCGATGAAGTCCTGGATGCGGCCCGCGGCCACCTTGGTGCGGACGGCGAGATTCGCCGCGATCTGCTCGCGCGAGAGGACCTCGCGCCCGCTGGAGAGGCCCGAGGCGGCCTGCGACTGGAGTGCGACGCGGAGGCGCCGTGCGGCGGCCTCGAGTGTCAGGTCCTCGGGCGCGAGCGGGGGCGTGCTCTGGGCCGAGCCCGTGGGGTCGGTTGGCTGATCTTCCGGCGAATCCGGCGGCGGGAGAGCGGGCGCATACGCCTCGCCGAGGAGGCGTGCGAGTTCGTCCACGGCGCGGGCGTCGCCGGAGGAGGCCATCACCTGGATGAGTCGCTCGACCAGGGCGCGGCGTACGGCAACGCGCCACTGCGGCGAGCGGGCGGAGGGGAGGCGCGCACCGGAGACGGCCTCGGCCAGGAGCGCGTTGTCGGCGGTCGGCGGGAGGACGGGCGCGAATCTGAGCATGGCTTCCACGATGGTGCGTTCGTGCGCGTACCGCTCGACGAGAGCCCGCGCAGCCTGACGGACCTGCCATGGTGCGCCGCGCCCGGCTTCCTCCACGAGCACCTCGGCCTCGATCAGCGTGGGGACGGATGAGACTCCGGCGAGGATCTCGCGGCGGATCGGGATGTTCTGCCCGGCCGCGATGTACCTCGGGGCCCAGCCGGAGGCAACGCTCGCCGCGGGTGCCCCCACGCTGCCGGGCGTGGTGAGGGTGACGACGGTGCCGGCGGGCGCCGTGGGGACGGGGGCAGCGAGCGACGGAGCCTGGACCTGCGGCGTTTCGCTGCGGATCAGGGACTCGGCCTCGCCGACATCTCCGGACTGGATGAGTCTGGCGGCGCGTGAGAGTCGCGCGAGGCGCACGGCCGAGGCGAGGGCCGCAAGCGGATCGGAGGGTGTCTCGCGGGCGGCATCGGCGCTGGCAGCGTCGAGCCATCGCGTGATGAGCTCGCCCCGCGCGGGGGCGCTGATGCCCCAGACCACGGCGAAGCGCTCGCGGAGCTGGGCGCGCTCGCTCTCCCCGGCGGCGCGCGAGAGGACCATCGACAGGTCGATGCCCTCCGCGCTGGAGCGCTCGGCAAGGATGCGCGTAAGCGTGTGGAGATCTGATGTCGTGACGGCGGGGCTGGCGAACCAGCGGAGGAGCCAGCGCCGCGAGTCGTCCGTGGGGCGCCACGTCAGTCGGAGGACGAGTGCTTCGACTGTCTCGTAGGCCCAGCGGGCGTCGGTGGTCTCGGGGCCCGACGTCAGGACGGTGTCGAGGGCCGCGAGGATGGCTCGCTCTCGCTCGCGTGAGCCCTGGGGCGAGAGAGCCTCGACACTCTCGAGCCAAGCGCCCCATGCAGCGCGCGAGGCCGCGACGATCTCATCGGGCGTGCCGGGCCGGGCGGCGATGAGCCTCGGGAGAACCGCGCCGGACCAGGCCGAGGCGCCGGCGGCGAAGGTGCTCTCGCTCGGCGCCGTGACGCCCTGGAACGCGCGGCGATAGGCAGCCTCGGCAGCGCTCCATGACATCGTGGGAAGATCACGCTCGCGCATCAGCCTGGCAGCGAGGCCCGCGATGAACGCCCCTCGGCGCACCCCGTCCGGAGCGAGCGACGCCGGATCTCCCGCGGGCTGGGCGAGCTCGGCGAGGCGACCAACGGCGCGACGGCCAGCATCGCCGGCGGCCCCGGCTCGATACACGAACTCAACCATGTCGCCAACCACGACCACGAGCGATCCATCCGCGGTGCCCTCCGGCCAGCGATCCGAGATCGCGAGCAGGAGCGTGTCGAAACGGTCGCACGCGGCCGCGGGATCGGTCGAGATTCCCTCGACACACGCCCGGAGCTCGCGCTGGAGCGCCGCGAAGTCGTCGGCGGTGCGTGCGTCGGTGCCGGGTACCGGCTGGAGCCTGTCGCTGACGGGCGGCGCCGGGCGGATCTGCTGCGGCGCTGCTGGCGGTGCGGACGCGACGGGGCCAGACTGCGACGGGCTGGCGGCAGAGCCACCGCCCTCGGGCGTCGTGCCGGGGCGGAGGGTCATGATGAGGATGACCGCGACGGCGCCGAGCGTGAGGAGGAGCGCACCGCCGGCGGCGCCGATGAGGAGGAGGGCCTTGCCGACACCACTGTTGTCCATGCGCGGCTCGGCGCTCGACGCGTCAGCGAGGGCGGAGAGATCGTCGATGTCCTCCGAGCGCGGGACGGGCCCTGCGCGGGCAGGGAGTGAAGGGCTCTGGGGAACGGAGTTGCTGGTGGGTGCCGCGGGGCGGGCGGGCTGGGACTGGCGCTTTGGCGTCTGGACAGTCGGACGCGCGGGCGCGGCAGGCGCGGCGCGCTCGGCCGCGGTCTGGACCGCGCCGCCAGTCTGGAGCTGACGCAGGACGCCGAGGAGCTCCTCCATCTCAAGGCCTTCGCGCCGGGCGATCGCGGCGAACTGGGCCATCGAGGCACGGTTCCAGCCGCCGCCGAGGACGAGCGTGCGGGCGAGTTCCTGTGCGAGGCCGGGGCGATGGTCGGCAGAGTCCGGAGAGGTGATGGTGATGCCGCCGGCGCCGTCGCTGGCGTCGGTGTGCTCCAGGAGGCGCGCAGCGGCGCCGTGGAGGATGACGCGGGCCTCGACGCCTCCCTCGTCGCGTCCGAGGGGGTGTGCGTCGAGGCGTCGGAGGCAGGTCTTGAGCGCGGTGATGACCTGCGCGTCGGTGGCATCGGGCTGGACACCGAGCAGTGCCGCGGCATCGGAGACCGAGAGGGGGAGCCTGGCGAGCTCGATGCCGAAAACCTCGGCGATGAGGCGCTGCGCGGTCATGGCTTGCCTCCCTGCGGCGTGACCTTGGTGGCCGCGGCGGGCTGACCAACGCGAACGTCGAGAAGGCGGAACTTCTCACCCCACGGAGACGGGCCGTAGTCGGGGTAGAAGACCTTGAACTGGGCCATGGCGGCCTGAGCGGCGGCAGGATCGGTGGTCGCAAGGATGCGGATGGACTCGTGGCGCGCTTCGAACCAGGGCTCGGTGCCCCGCTGGAGACCGAGGAGAAGTTCGAGCCACGCGTCAAGGGCCGCGGAGGTCTCGCCCGCACGCTCGCGGAGCTCCGCGAGACGCCGGAGGCTCGGGGCGGTGCGCTGCCCGAGCGAGAGCTGCTCCTCATCGAGCCGCCGGGCCAGGTCACCCATCGAGGAGTCCTGCTCGGCGCGGAGGAGAGTCATGGCGGCGTCGGCGACGGCGTCGCGGACGGCGACGCTGGCGGCATCGGCGGCCCGACCGACCTCCGCGAGGACCCGGACGCCGTGGCGGACGACGCTGCGGGCGCGCGAGGCATCGCCGCCGGCGGCTCGCCAGGCGCGGAGCGCGGCGCGGTACAGGAGCCGGTCGGCGGCGACGGAGAAGGGCCCGCCGTAGCCACGGAGCGTGTCGAGGCGGCGCAGGACCGCGGCCTCGTCGCCGCGGGCCAGATCCATCTGGAGCCGGCGGAACTCGATCTCGGCGGCGAACTCGCCGGTGTCGATGGGGTGCTGGGCGGAGACGAGATCGAGGATCTCAAAGGCCTTCTCGACGCGCGGGAGGTCCGGCGCTTCGAGGCTCAGGAGCGCGTCGGCAAGCTGGCGGACGCGGACGACGACGGCCGCAGCGGCCTCGCGGGCCGTCATGTCGTTGCCAGCCATGGCGCGGGCGAAGTCCTCGCGCATCACGCGCTCGCCAACCTCGGCAAAGCGGGTGGCGGCGAAGGGCTGGTCGGAGGGAGAGGCGCGCCGGAAGGCCTGGTAGAGCAGGCGTGCGGCCTGGCGCTGGGCTGCGGCGTGGAGCGGCGATTCGGGCGGGAGGCGGAGAAGGATCTCGATGGACTGGGCGTCGGTGGAGCCCTCGGCACTGGTTCTCCGGAGGAGGAGCCGTGCGGCGTTCTCCGAGCCCGGGAAGTCACGGAGGAAGACCTCGGAGACCTGATCACGACGGGCCTTGAGGGAGAGCTGTCCGGACTCCACGGCCCGATCAAGCGAAACGACGGCGTACCAGAGAGCGTCCTCGCGCAGGCGCGCCGTGGTGCCCTCGGCGCCGGCGGCGCGTTCGAAGGCGCGGCTGGCTTCTTCCATTCGACCCGCGTAGAAGAGGGCCAGACCGCGCCGCATGCCTGCGCGGCCTCGCTCGGCCTCGAACCGGGGTGCGTCGGCGTTGGTGACGGCCGCGTCGAGGAGGTCGGCGGCCTCGATGTACATGTTGATGATGGCGGGATCGGAGGCTGGATCCTCGGGGCTTCCGGCCGCTTCGTGAGCGGCGCGGGCCTTCTCGTAGGCCTGCACGCCGCGGACGTACGCGACGATGAAGCCATCGGTGCCGATGGGAGCGGTGCCGAACTGGCCCACAAGGTCGAGGACGTGGCCGATCTCTCCCTGGGCGATGAGGTCTGCGAGCGCGAGCTGGCCGAGCTGTTCGGCGGTGGGACGGAGGCCCTCGCGGAGTTCGCCGGAGCGGGAGGCATCGAGGGCGGCGATGGCGAGGAGGCGGGCCTCGGCGATGGTGAGGCGGCGCTCGGCCCCCTGCGGGTCGCGCCGCTGGCGCTTGACGGCGAGGTCGACGTCGGCCCACTGGCCGGCGGCGGCGCCGACGATGATGCGCCGGCTGAAGAGCTGCGATCGGACGGAGGCTGGGAGGTTCTCGGCGCGGTCGAGCTGGTCGAGCCAGCGCGAGGCCTCGACGTGGTTGCCGGCGAGTGAGGAGGCGAGTGCGCATCCCATCGCAGCGCGGGCGACGTGCTCGAAACGGAGCATGTTGACGGGGAGGCGATCGATGCTGGCCGGCTTGCCGGGAACGGCGTTGAGAATCGCGCCGAACTCTCGGAGGGCGTCCTCGGCACGCCGGGGTGCCCGGGACTCGAGCGCGAGGTAGTACTCGGTCCAGCCGGCGTAGTAGCGGGCGAGGGATCGCAGGCGGCGTGCGTCCGCGAGCTCGATGCGGATTCCCTCGATGTCCTCGTCGCGGGCGGTGGTCTCCTGCCGTTCGAGGCGCTTGACGCTGGCGTCGAGCTTGTCGGCCATCTCGGCGAAGAGGGGCGCGAGGGTGCGGACGGCCCGCTGCGCCTCCTCGAGCTCGGCGGTGCTGGAAAGGCGGAGCCGGCCACGCTCGATGACCTCCTCGGCGGGGAGGTAGGCTGCCTTGGCGAGGTTGATGCGGAGGTCGAAGCTCGATGCCTCGGGCACGGAGCGGAGGAGCTCCTGGCTGAGGGCCTCGAGGCGTTCGCGGGCCTCGCGCGTGGTGGCCTCCGAGAGCATGCGGGCGTAGAGGCGCCCGAGTCGCTCGGCGATGGCGAGGCGCGCGTCGCCGCTGGACTCGCGCAGGCGCTCGCGGAGGTGCGCGGCGAGGGGCTCTCGGAGCTGCAGTTCGGCGAGATAGGCCTCGAGGACCTCGGCGGATGTCGCGGGTGCGACGGGCTCAGGGGACTGTGCAACGGCGAGCCCGCACGCCGCGGTCAGCGCGCAGATGGCCGCGAGGAGCGGGCGTCTGCGGGAGGATCGTGATGGCGCTGCGGGTCTGGGCATGGGTGGTGCGAGGGGAAGGTGCGGGAGGCGGGCCTCAGTGGGATGGGTCAACCCCCGACATAGCTGATCTTGGCGAAGCCCGCCTCGCTGGCGGCCTGGATCGCCTTGGCGGCGCCGCCGACAGGGACGCGTTCGCCGACCTGGATGAAGAGTCCGCCGTCCTTGGGGAGTCGTGAGAGGAGGTCGACGAGGGCGGCCCGATCCACGGTGACACGGTCGCCAAGACGGAAGACGACGGCGTCGCCGGAGACTTCAACGCGGAGGATCTGCGGGATGAGCCCGGAGCCGGAGCGCCCCTGGGCCTGGCCGCGGAGCGTGGTCGAGAGTTCCTTCTCGTCGGGGACGAAGTTGGTGGCGAGAACGAAGTACAGCAGGAGGAAGAGGACGACGTCGATGAAGGCCACGAGCGGGAGTCGTGGGAGATGGGTCAGACCGATGCGGCGCTTGCGGCGGGCGAAGTTCAAGGGGCACCCCCGTCGCCGCTGGTGGCAAGGCGCCAGTCGCGCACGCCGATGGCGGAGAGGCTGGAGGCGAGGCGGTTGAGGTGGATGGCGTCGCAGAGGCGGTCGGCCCGCACAAGGACGTCGACCTCGCCGACGGACTTCTTGTCAGCGGCGAGGCGCTGCAACAGGCGATCGCTCGCGAGGGGCTCGTTGTTGAGGCGGAGCGAGCCATCGCGGCCGAGGTCGATGACGGCCTGGAGGGCACGCTTGGGCTGGCCGGCGGCACCGCGCTCGCGCGGAAGGTCCATGGGGGCGAGCAGGACCCGCGAGAACTGGGCGGTGAGCATGAAGAAGATGATGAGGAGGAGGACGATGTCGACCATCGGCGTGAGGTCGAAGGGTGTCTCGTCGAGCTCGCGCCTCGCGTGCATGAGTCTCATGGGCGGGTCACCTCACCGGCAACGCCGCCCGTCGCGGCGGGGCCTGCCGTCGCGGGACGCGGCGCGGGACGCGGGGCCGCAGCGCGGGGGAGGACAGGTGCGGAGGGGCCGCGCGCGTCGGACTTGTTCTCGATGTAGATGGCCAGGCCCTCGGCGATCTCACCGACCTCGCCCGCCAGGCGCTCGACGCGCCGGCGAGCGATGGACCAAGCGACGGTGCAGGGAATGGCGACGGCCAGGCCCATGGCGGTGGTGACGAGGGCAAGGGACATGAAGCCCGCGAGCTCGCGGCTTCTGGCGGCGCCCTCAAGCTCACTGATGGACGTGAAGGCGCCGATCATGCCGAAGACGGTGCCAAGGAGGCCGAGCATCGGGCCGACGGCTGCGATGAGGCCGAGTGCATCTGTGACGCGCGAGAGACGTTCGATCTCACGGACGCCGGCGTCCTCCAGGGCTGCACGGATCTCGAGGAAGCCGAGGGCGGAGCGGGAGCAGCGGCGGATCCCGGAGGCGATCACGCGCGTGAGGAAACACTCGTTCTCCTTGGCGTCGCAGATGGCAAGGGTGCCCGGAATATCGCCGGCCTTGAGGGCCTGCTCGAGGCGCTGGACGATGTCGACGGGCGCGAGGGCCGCGAGGCGGGCCTGGACCGCGTGGACGATGATGAGCGCGAGGCCGAGGATGCTGAGGAGGATCAGGACGAACCCGACGATCCCGCCCGACGCAACGTAGTCGAGGGCGGTCTTTGCCTGGGGCGTCTCGGCGGCGGGGGTTGCCTGCGCGAGTGCGGAGGACGCCGCCGCGAGGCTGGCGAGTTCGTTCATCAGCAGGACGTGGTTCAAGGAGTTCCTCCGGTCGGAGATGGGGTTGGTGTCGATGGCGCCGATGGTGCCGATGGTGGCGAGGGGCTTGGGGCAGAGACCGTGCCGGCGGGCGGCTGCGGTGCGGAAGGGGATGCCTGGCCAGTGATGCGGACGAGCGGGTCCCACTCAAGCGCGGGATGCTGAGGGTATCGACGGAGCAGATCCTCCTTGACGCGGAGGGCGCCGCGCGGGTCGCCCATCGTCGCGAGGGCGACGGCCGCTTCCGCCATGGCAACGCCGCCGACATAGGGCGCCTCGCCACCCAGACGGGCGGGAAGGTTCAGCAGTTCGGCGACGCCAAGCCAACGCTGCTCGGCGTCGGCCTCGAGGAGGAGTGAACGGCCGATCGCAGCCCTGGACCAGGCCTCCTGCCAGAGTGCGGTCTGCTGGGGAAGGCCGGAGCGCAGGCGCGCGCGGGCCTGGGCGCGGGCCTGCTCATCGCCGACACGCGAGGAAACGATGTCCCACATCCAGGCGAGTGGGCGGTCCTCGTCGCCGGGGCGCGGTGGTAGCGTGGCGGTTCGGCCGGCCTCGAACCCTGCGGCCGCCAGGTACAGGCGGGCAAGAACGCGCCATCGCGGGTCTGGGGTTGCTTCCGTAGTGGCGTCAACGGGGCCGATGAGGTCGGTGCGGGCGAGGGTCTGGACGCCGGGCAGACGCACGAAGATCGGGGGCACGTCGGGACAGAGCTCGGTGATGGGATCAACGAGGGGCGCGGTGGGCACGAGTCCTGGCGCGCCGAGCCACCAGACGGAGAGGTCCTCGCCGCCCGCACGGACGCCGCCCGCGCGATGGAACTCCACAAGTGCCGGGATGGCGCCGACGGGTCCGCCGCGCTCGACGCGGCAGCGAACGAGGCCGATGGCCACGCCCGCGGCGGTCGGGCCACTGCGGCCGGCAAGCGCCTCAGCGAGCTCTTCGAGCAGCGGCTCGGCACCGACGGCATCGCCACGGGCGAGGCGGATGCGGGCCCGCCAGGCGCGCTCGGCGAGAGCCTCGAAGATCGCGGCCTCGTCGCTCCACTCCCCTTCGACGCGGAGCACCCGATCCCAGGCGACAGTGCGCGCAGGACCACCGGAGGTCGAGCCGGAGGCGGGCGCGGCGACGCCCCCAAGACGGACGCCCTCGATCGTCACGGCGACGATGGAACCCGGTGGCGGTTCGGCACGGTCGCGAAGGACGATGCCATCGGCGTGAGCGACGCCGGCGATGAGCAGCGGGAGCGTCGCGAGGATGTTCGGGCGTGACCTCATGTGGGCTGCGGCGGGCGGGGAGCGGTGGCAGGGGATTGGGGGGCTGGGTCGGCGGGGAGCCTGCGGGGCGGGGCGGTCCGGATGTTTGTCCTGATGATCGTGCTGGATTACGTGCTGGTTTCCTCGCTGCTTTACTCCCTGGTCATGGCCCCTTGACGAAGGTGTACGAGCCTCGTGTCTGCTTTGCGATGCGCTTCATTCTTTCTTCGCCGTCGCGGCTGCCGAAGCAGATGGTGTGGACCGGGATCTTGGACCCGGACCAGAGCCTCAGGATCTCGTCGGCTGACTGGTCGGCGAAGTCGCCGTCGGTCATGAAGTAGATCGCGTCGGGTCGGGGGCGGAGCTGGAAGACGATCTCGAAGCCCGGCAGCGGGTTGGTCCCGCCGGTGGAGGCGAGGAGGCCGATCTGCGTCTTCATGGTGCGCTTGACGGCGGTGGAGGCCTGCTGCCAGCCCTTGGTCTCGCCGATGATGCGGGCTTCGTCGCTGAACTGGATGACCACAAACTCGGAGGTCTCGAGGAGGCCAGCGAGAGACTGGTTGAGCTCCTCGCGCAGGCCCGCCAGGCGCGGGCCATCCATGGAGCCGGAGACATCGACGATGTACGCAAAGCGGTTGCCCTGAACCTCGACACCGAAGAAGCTCGCTCCCCCACCGCCGCCGGAGCCCCCGAGCCCCTCGCCAGTTCCGGCGATGTCGCCGCCACCGGCGAGGGCGCCGACCTCACCGAGATCGCCTCCGAGGCTGTCGCCACCGTCGGCCATGGTCTCGGAGGCGGCGGGCACCTCCGAAGCAAGGGCGATGTCGGTGACGGTGGGTGTCGCGACGCCCATGGCGGCGTCCTGGAGCTGGGTGAGTTCGGCCTCGCTGATGACCGCCATCTCGATGGGTGCACCGGGCCCGTCGCCGCCGCCCCGTCCGGGCACAGCACCCACGACGAAGATCGCGGCGAGGATGCCGCCCAGAAGGTGGATCACCAGCGAGATCCCGAGGGCGGCAAGGGTCGTGGCGGTCGCGATCCGCAGGAGGGAGCGGAGCACCCCGGCACCCGAGCCGAGCGAGGAGGCAAGCGACGTGGCGTCCGCGGCGGGGATTCCCGGTGCGGGGGTGGCGAGCGGATCGAAGGGTTGTGGCTGCGCGTCGGCCATTGCGTCCTTTACGTCTGTCGGCGGGTGCTGTTGCGGGATCGACTCGCTAGAAGGGCCTCGGTTCGAGTGTAACGCTCGGATGGCGGTCGACTTGCCGCGGCAGGGTGATGGAAGGGTGGCTGGTCTCCCAGTCGTCGCGGTGCTGCGAGATCCTCTGGCCTCCTGTGCTGCTGGCATCTCGCGGCGAGTCGATCGAACGTACGCTCCGGCAACGCTGCTCCGGGCCCGGGCGGGCCCCGCCTGGCGCGGCGCGTCCGAGATATGGAAAGACACCGCATGCCAACCGCCTCCAGTTCCGTGCCGCCGGCCTCTGGCCTCTCGCCATCTCATGCCGCCGGAGCTTCGCAGTCTTCATCGGCAGGTCCGTCGCTGGGTCAGGATTCCTCGGCGTCGCGGGGTGGATCGAAACGGCGAATCCTGCTGAAACTGTCGGGGGAGTCATTCTGTAAGCCCGGGGGTTTCGGGATCGACCCGGGTGAGCTCTCGCACATCGCGGGCGAAGTTCGGGACGCTGCGGTGGCCGGTGGCCAGCTCGCAGTCGTGGTTGGCGGGGGCAACTTCATCCGCGGGGCGGACCTTGCGGCGACGGGGGCGATCCATCAGGCGACGGCCGATCACATGGGGATGCTGGGCACGGTGATCAACGCGATCGCCCTGCGGGAGAAGCTGATCTCGCTGGGGGTTGAGTGCCGCGCCATGTCGGCGATTGAGATGCGCGCCGTGGCGGAAACCTTCATCCGCGGGCGGGCGATCCGGCACCTTGAGAAGGGACGCGTGGTGATACTGGCGGCGGGGACGGGAAACCCGTTCTTCACGACGGACACGTGTGCCGCACTGCGGGCGAGCGAGCTGGACTGCGATGTCCTGCTCAAGGCGACGAAGGTGGACGGGATCTACACGGCTGATCCCAAGAAGGACCCGACTGCGAAGCGGTACGACACGCTGACGTTTGCTCAGGCGATCGACCAGCGGCTGAAGGTGATGGACCTGGCGGCGCTGGCGATGTGCAACGAGCGCAAGATCCCGATCGTCGTCTTTGACTTCAAGACGAACGGGAACATCGCCCGCGTGGTGCGGGGCGAGCGAATCGGGACGCTGGTCAGTCACGGGTAGGTGTACCGGGCCGGTGCGGCGGCGGTTGCAGCGTCCCCCGGGGCCCCTTTCGGGGGCGGGACGGTGGATGGCCGGGTTGACCTTGCGGGCTTGGGAGGAGACAGTACGTCCATGAACGACCCTGACACGATCCTTCTCACGGCCGAAGAGCAGATGGACAAGTCCCTTGAGTACCTCAAGGGGGAGCTTCGCGGCGTGCGGACCGGGCGGGCCTCTCCTGCGCTGGTTGAGTTCATCAAGGTGGACTGCTACGACAGCACGACGGACCTCAAGAGCGTCGCGGCGATCTCCGTGCCGGAGCCGTCGCAGCTGCTGATCAAGCCGTTTGATGCGAGCATCGTCTCAGCAATCAAGACAGCGATCGAGAAGGCGGGGCTCGGGATCAACCCGATGGTCGAGGGGAAGGCGATCCGTCTGAACATGCCGGCGATGACGAAGGATCGGCGCGAGAAAGAGGCCGCCCGAATCAAGAAGATGGGCGAAGAGGCCAAGGTCGCGATGCGCAACGTCCGGCGTGATGCGAACAAGCACGTCGAGACGCTGGCCAAGGACGCGGCGGCCCACGTGCCGGAGGATGAGATCGATCGCCTCAAGAAGGAAGTCCAGGAGCTGCTGAAGAAGCACGAGGACGAGATCGACAAGCGCATCGAGGAGAAGACGAAGGAGATCCTCACGCTGTGAGGATGGGCGGGGGTGATGCGACGCTGATGATGGTGTGGCTGGGCGCGTGCTGACTGCGCGGGCCGCTGCGTCGTGCGCACTGATGTTCAGAGATCTTCACCGTCGGCGGGTCGCGGATGAGTCTGCGGCGTGTGGCTTCGCACGTACGCTTGCTTTCCACGTGCGCGACGATGAGTCGCGTGCGGGCTGGAGTTTGCGTGATGAAGCGTTCCTGTGGTCCGTGGTCTTGCTCGCTTGGTGCTGGTGCGTTGGCGTTGCTGCTGGTCTCGGGCCTTGCGCATGCGCAGGGGTTTGAGGGCGAGCCGGATCGTGGCGCTTCGAAGGCCGCGGCGGTCGCGGAAGTGCC
>CAZBXF010000042.1:0-20646 GCA_964495635.1 uncultured Phycisphaeraceae bacterium | reverse complement strand
AGCTCTTCGACTGCTACCGGGCCGAATGGCGAACGCGGTCTGGCGAGCCCGTGGGGGCGGTGGTCGGCCAGTCGGCAGAAGAGGCTGCTGTGTACGCGATGTCACAGCTTCGCAAAAGGCTCGAGGCACCGAAGGCAGCCGCGAGCGAGATCATCATGGGGCTGACGGCACAATCCAGCACACACTGACACGCGCTGACACAGACTGAGAGACGGTGAACGTCGGCCTCGAGGCGGCAGCCCGCGGGCGGCACGGATCCCTCGACCTTGGCGACGCCGGAGTTGAGGAGCATCGTTCAGGCCCATCGTCAGTGGATTGCGGCGCGGTCGCTTTCCATCCCGCCCCAGCCTTGACCCAAGCCCGGCGGCGTCTACGCTTCCTCTCGTTCGTTGCGGTTGGCCCCATCGTCTAGTCCGGTTAGGACGTCAGGTTCTCATCTTGAAAACTGGGGTTCGAATCCCCATGGGGTCACTTGAACTACCCGCGATTCGTCGCGGGTTTTTCGTTTTTGGGCCTTTGTTCCGTTTGTGCATCCTCACCGTTGGGGAGGGTCGCGTGCGGGTCAGGCGGTCACGGCGCGTCTGATCTGCTCGCTCTCGATCTTGACCATCCGCATCATCGCGAGCATGGCCTTCGCGGCGCGGTCTGGGTCTGCATCTCCGATCAGGTCGATCAGGAGCTTGGGATCGATCTGCCAGGAGACGCCGAAGTGGTCGGTAATCCAGCCGCACGCGCTTGGCCGGCCGCCTGCGGCCACGAACTTGTCCCAGTACTCATCCACCTGCTGCTGTGTGTCGCAGATCACTGCGATGGAGAAGGCGTTGGTGAAGGTGAACTGGGGTCCGCCGTTGAGGGCCGTGAAGGAGCGACCATCGAGCGTGAACTCGACCGTCATGACACTGCCTGGTACTCCGGGGAAATCAGGCCCAAGGTCTGGGTAACGAGTGATGCGCGTGATGGTCGAGTTTGGGAAGATCGACACGTAAAACCGCGCGGCCTGCTCGGCTTGATCGTTGAAGGTCAGAAACGTGGTGATCTGAGGCATCAGGCGACCCCTCGTGCTGCCGGCGGTTCATCCGACCGTGTGGGCGGGCAGAGCACAGAAAGTTGCCGCGGCGGCTTGCGACCGGCGCGGGCCCTGACGTGAGCCTGAAAAGCGGGCGACGAGGGTCGAACTCGCGACCTACGCGTTGGGAACGCGTCGCTCTACCACTGAGCTACGCCCGCACGTCCCGAGTGTAGGCGGCCCTTCCGGGCAGGGTCCAACAAAGGCGGGCTGCGCGAAGACCGCGCATAGAGGGCGGAATTGACCTTCGCTGGGCTTATGCTCGAATCGGTCGTTCCTTTCGTCGGCCTCGGGAGCCGTGAGGACCGATTCGTGGAGCCTGCCTCCGATGAACCTCGTCGAACTTGCCCAGCGTCTGAAGCGGCTCCGGACCCAGCGAGCGCTCACGCTCGAGGAAGTGGCATCACGCGCCGGGCTGACGCGTGGCTGGCTCTCCAAGGTCGAGAACTTCCGTGTGACGCCGTCGCTGCCCGCGCTCTTCCAGATCGCACAGGCTCTCCAAGTGCCACTTTCTGACCTCTTCGAAGGGCTGGAGGCCAAGCCACCGCTTGTCGTCGTCAGATCGGATCAGCGCATCACGGTCCGGCGCGACGAGGAACTCTCGGAACTGACGTACGAGTCTCTGGCACACACCAGGCCAACGCGCGTGATGGACCCTTTCCTCGTCACCGTGCCGCCGACCGAGACTCGCCCGATGATGTCGCACGGTGGTGAGGAGTTCATCCACGTCATCGAGGGAACCGTGACGCTCCAGTTCGACCAGCAGCGTCACGACCTGGATGCCGGCGACAGCGCGTACTTCGACGGCACACACCCCCACCGCCTGATCAACCCCGGGACAAGCGCGGCACGCGTGCTGCTCGTCTTCACTGGGCTGGCGCCCGACGCGGGTGTTGATGAGTTGGACGTCGCCTCCGCCGCCGCTGTCGCGGACGAGGAAGAGTGAGCCATCACCCGTCGAGGCCGGTCAGAACGCCCTTGCGAGCATCTCCCGGATGGCGCCGATCGTGAACCGGCGGGGGTTGTTCGAGGCACGGAGCGGATCCACCGAAGCCGCGATCCCCGGGAGCATCTCCGCCGTCACGCCCGCCTGAGAAAGCGTGCTGGGCAGCCCGAGCGTTGAGATGAGGCTGCGCATGTAGCCGGGCATCTGGTCCGGCTCCACACCCAGGGGCCGGACCGCTGCGTGGACCGCTTCGATCGCCCCCTTCGAGGCGCTGCTGGACCCGTTTTCGGCCGCGTTCATTGCCGCCACATGCCCGAGCGTGAGTGCCACGGCCAGCCCGTGGGGCGTGCCGGTGCGCTGAGTGATGTCGTACGAGATGGCGTGCGCGAGCGTGGTCTTGCTGATGTTGATGGCCCGGCCGGCAAGGTGCGAGGCCAGCATCATCGCGCGCCGGTCCTCGTCCTGGACACGCAGCACACTGGGCTCGAGATGGGCTCGGGCAAGCCGGGCCGCTTCCTCCGCATAGCCACGTGAGGCGGGCGTCGCGCCAGCAGCCCATCTGGACTCGACGGCATGGCAAAGGGCATCGAGACCGGTGCACGCGGCCAACGCACGCGGCATCGACCGATGAAGAACCTCATCGAGCACGACGCCCCAGGGCCGGATGGCGGGATGCGCCACCGAAGCCTTCTTTCCCTTGACGTAGATCGAGGCAAAGTGCGTCGTCTCGCTGCCCGTGCCGGAGGTCGTGGGGATGGCGATCACGGGAATGGGCGACGCGCCGCGGGCGTCGCCGCCCACGGAGTGCTCGACAGCGCGAGCAGGATCCCGCACCGAGAGCGCCGAAACCTTGGCGACATCGAGGCAGCTGCCGCCGCCGAACGCCACGACCGCGTCCACGCCGGAGGCAGCCCCGAGCCGCGCCGCCGCCGCGGCCTGATCGCTTGTTGGATTTGGCGTGAACGCGTCGAACTCCGCGGCGAGCGTGTCGCCGAGCGACGCTCGAAGCTCCGCTTCGGCGCCCGTCGCCTCGAGGGCCCCGCGATCCACGACGAGCATGACCCGCGACGCGTGAACCTCGGCGAAGAGCTCCGCGAGCATGTGGGAGAGGCCCGCGAGCGAGGTTGAGATCCGCTGCGGCACTCGCTCCCCCGCACGGGCCTCGGCGCCGTCAAGCACCTCGAGCACGCGCGAGAGCGTCGGCGCCTCCGCCCCACCAGGCCCGACGATCGAGGGAGTGTGCGTGGAAGAGGAGTTGGTCGGAACGTGGCGCATCAGATCTCATTCGGCCCGAGGGCTGCTCTCAACTAGGCCAACTGACGGTGCCGAGCCGCCCGGAGGGAACACATCCCCGGTCGGAAGAGCAGCGATCTCGCGAATATCAAGAATTGACGAATGCTATCCAAAGTTGATTCAGACACAACCTTGCACGGGTAATCTTCGCGCGGTTTGAATGATGGAACCGGCCACCGAGGTGGCGGCACGCCCGCTTCATGATGCGCGTGCGCCGCTACACGTACTCGCATCCCTCGACCCCAGAGTCCCATGCTCGTACCGACCCACAACCCGCCCGCTGCCATCGAGATCAGGGGCCTCGGCGTTGAGTTCGCGGGCGGCGTGCACGCGCTGCGCGACGTCTCCCTTCGCGTGGATGCTGGCGAGATGGTCGCCATCATCGGCCCTTCGGGCGCCGGAAAGAGCACGCTGCTGCGGTCGATCAACCGCCTGGTGGATCCAACTTCCGGCACGATGCTCGTTGGCGGCGTCGACACGACCGGCGTTCAAGGGCGGCGCGTCCGGGATCTGCGGGCCCAGACCGGGATGATCTTCCAGCAGTTCAATCTCGTCGCGCGTCTCACGGTGCTGCAGAACGTTCTGGTCGGACGGCTCCGATTCCATCAGAGCCCGATCAGCGTCTGGCCGACGCTGGTCCGTTGGTTCAGCGCGGAGGACCACGCCGCGGCACGGACGGCACTCGAGCAGGTCGGGATCGCGGAGCTCGCATCCCGGCGCGCTTCGGACCTCTCGGGCGGGCAGCAGCAGCGTGTGGCGATCGCCAAGGTCCTGGCCCAGCGTGCCCGGGTCATCCTCGCAGACGAGCCGATCGCGAGCCTGGATCCTCGCAGCGCCCGCGTCGTGATGGACACGCTGGCCCGGATCAACCGCGAGACTGGCGTGCCTGTGCTCGTGAACCTACATCATGTTGAGGTCGCCCGGCGATACGCCTCTCGCATCATCGGGATGCGACTGGGCCGCGTTGTCTTCGATCAGCCGGCCCGCGCCCTGACGCGTGCCATGACGCGTGATCTGTACGGCGAGGATGTCGAGCACGACGCTCCGACTGGCTCGGAGCTCCTTCGCAAAGTCGACGCAGGAGCGGCGCATGTCTAGCGCTTCCACGGCGCCCCGTGTGCCGGGCTGGTTCAGGCTTGCGATGCCGCTGGCGGTGCTGGGTATCGCGCTGATGGCGTTCCAGACGCTGACCGGCCTCTCGCCCGCGCTCGCCTTTGCCGCGGCGTGCGGCCTCGCGGCGATCGCGTCCCTCCCGCTCGACACCCGTCTCTTCACCGGACTCCTGATCGTGGCGGTCCTGGCGTGGTCCGGAGAGCGCAGCGACCTCGATCCGCTCCGGCTGGTGCAGCAGCGTGACCGTGCGGGCGAGTATCTCTTTGGGCGCAGCCTCAGCGAGGAGGACCAGGCAGACGCGCGCCGCCAGGCCGAGCGGCTTATCGATCTGCGCTTCGAGGCCGACGCCAGCGCCGCGGCAAGGCGGGAGTTCCCCGCCGGCTCTCCGGAGGAACTCCGCGAAGCAACCCGCAGGCTCGCCGCCGAGGCCCGGGCCGCAACCCCGGCCGCTGAGATCGCCTCACGCATCGAGGTCGAGGAACGCCGGATGCTCATGGACAAGCGCGGCGGTTACTTCCCGCCCGAGCTTCGGCTCTCGCGCCTGCGTCAATACGCCGACGCGCTTCTCGAGACCGTGGCGATCGCGATCTGGGGGACGCTCATCGCTGTGGCCCTCGCGGTCCCCTTCAGCCTGATGGCCTCGCAGCGGACGCTGCTGGTCTTTCTCAGCGGCAACCAGCGCTGGCGTCGAGCCGCACGCTGGGCAATCGCCGGGAGCGTCCGTCGCCTCTTCGACGCATCACGCGGATTCAATGAGTTCGTGCTGGCACTGATCTTCGTCGCGATTCTGGGCCTCGGACCGTTCGCGGGGACGCTGGCGCTCGCCGTCCATACGTTCGGCGTGCTCGGCAAGGTCTTCGCCGACGCGTTCGAGACCATCCGGAAGGGCGAGGTCGAGGGCGTGCAAGCCACCGGGGCGACGCCGCTCCAGACCATCTCCTGGGCCGTGATCCCGCAGTCGCTTCCGTTCATCGTGAGCCAGAGCCTCCTCCGTTTTGAGAGCAACGTCCGCTCCGCATCGGTGCTCGGCCTCGTCGGCGCGGGCGGCATCGGCTTCTTGATCGACGCCAAGATCAAGGCATACCAGTACCGCGAGGTCGCCACGATGATGATCCTGATCATCATCGTCGTCGCGATCATCGACTTCGCCTGCACGCGGGCGATGAAGCGCCTCGCGTAAGCCGGCACGCAGTCTGGGGCGAGGAACCTCGCTCCAGAACGCGCCGGAGCCCCGTCACGATCGCGCAGTCCGGGACAAAAACGAAAAAACCCCTGCCGAAGCAGGGGTTATCAAGCGAGGCGGACGGGACTCGAACCCGCAACCACCGGATCGACAGTCCGGTACTCTAACCAATTGAGCTACCGCCCCTTGCGATCCTGACGCGTGCTGGTCCGACAGAGTGCCGGACTTGCACGGCGATGGCTGTCGACACCATCGCGGGGAGAAATCTAGGCTGCTCGCGGCGTTTGTCAAGCCTGAACCGACGGCTGCGTGGGTGCTGCCGCGGCCTGAGGCGTCCTCGCTACTTGGGCGCCGCGAGCTTGATCGTGTCACCCTGGATGGCCATGGCGTTCCCATCCGGGCCGACCTTCGACGCGGCACCGAACATCACGATGACCGCGACGAGCAGCGCCACCGAGGAGATCACGGCCAGGGCCGAGAAGATATCGGGCGAGCTCGAGCGGCGCCGGGCGCTCGCGGGATTCTGCATGCCAAACTGACTCATCGCACACTCCCTGCATCAGACACGGCTTGGCAGCCAGTGGGCCCGGCCGCCGCGGATTGATTGACCTCAGGACACGATCTCGGGCTTCAACTCCATCGGACCAACCGCCACCCAGCTCGGGGCAGCCAGACCGCTCAGCCGGCTCACATCGAGCTGCTCTGGACGAGGTCGCCGACGCGGACGTCGCCAAGACCCTGCTTGCCGATCGACCACTGCATGTCGGTCTGCTGGACGATCAGGTTTCCGGCCCAGCGGCCATCGCGAACGACCAGGAACTTCATGCCCTGAACGACGCGGTCGTTGCTGCCGACCGAGATCTTGATGATGTTGCGGCCGGTGGCGGGATGGGCCATGACCTCCTCAACGCGGCCCTGGATCACGGGACCGGTGTAGACGACGGGCTGGTCAGCCGCGTTAGCGCTGGGAGCGGTGGTGCCGCCGCCGGCGAGGGTCTGGGCGGAGGCCTGCTTGATCTGGGCGAGTTCCTCCTGGAGGGCGCGGTAGTTCTGCTCAAGGACCTCGCGCTGGGACTCAAGATCGCTCAGGCGGTCCTCCATCTCGAGGCTGCGCTGGCGGAAGGAGAGCTCGTTGGCCCGCAGGGTCGTGACTTCCTTGCGGTAGCTGTCGATGATGGTGGCCTGGGTGCTGGCAGTCTCGCCGAGCTCGGCGATCTTGCCCTCGATGCCCTGGCGGGCAAGCTCGGACTTGTTGCGCTCGGTGAGGAGCGTGGCCCGCTCGGCCTCGAGCGTGCGGATCTGGGCGGAGGCGGAGGCGTTGTCGCGCTGGAGCTGCTCAATCTGAGCGCTCAGACGCTGCTCCTTCGAGGCAGAAGCGGAGGCGCCCGCAGCCGTCGCGGCCATCGCGGCGCTCTCGCGTGCAAGAGCGTTGCGGTAATCCGCGAGGACCTTGTCGGTGTTGACCGCGTACGAGACGGTCAGGGCCGAGAGGACCAGCGCGAGCACGGAGGAGACCAGCACGAAGATCTTGGTAAGCGGATGCACGGGAGACTCCTGCTACAGGGCCGCACAACGGCCCAGGATTTCAACGCTCGACACGCCCACTGCGCCAACGCCGCTCACGCGGAACACTGGCCGACGCCACCCTCCGCCAGACCCCTTGGTCCTGCGGACCGCCCACAGAACCGACAGGCCCCGGAACCCAAAGGGCCGGTTCGGGACCACCAACTCCCCTCCGCGATCAGCCTGCCCCATCGCATCCCACCGCTCGACGCGGCCCCCATCGCGCGGAGCCCGCGGCCGGAACCGTCGAAGGCTGGGACACTTGCCGATGGTCTCGGCCGCTTCACCCCCACCGCCGAAGCCGCCGAGTTCCTCGGGCGGCAAGGAGGATAGCACATCCTCGCTCGGCGTGCATCAACCCGGCCCGGCCCTCCGACCCCACCATCCCCCTACCCCAGTTGCTCTGCCTCTTCCCTCGAACCGGCTTCGGAGCCTTCGGCCCGTCAGCGAGTCAGCCATCGCTCCGTCCGCGGCACTGCGGAAGGCCCTCAGTGCTGACCCCGCGCGGCAACGGCGAGCGGAACCGCCCGGGACTCTGGCCGCACCTCAGGCTTGATCTTGATTGCGACATAGGTCAGGTCGTCGAGCTTCTCCGCGTCGCCCCGGAAGGCTCGGACGTCGGCCTCCATCGCGACCGCAAGGTCGTTGGCCGACCCCGACCGGTGCTTGCGGACCAGTTCCTTCATGCGCTCCTTGCCGTAGAAGTCCTTGGCCGTGTTGCGGGTCTCCCAGATCCCGTCGGTGCCCATCAGGAGGATGGTGTCCGGCCCGAGGCCCGCGATGGAGTGCTCGCGGTACTTCCACTCGCCATCAATTCCAAGCGGGATGTCCTCTGTTCCGAGTTCCTCGAATTCATCGCGCGTGGGGTGATAGACGAGGATCGGATCGTGGCCCGCGCTGGCCCAGCGGATCGTCCCCGCGGCGGGATCGATGAGCGCAATCTCGAGCGTCATGAAGCGCCCGTGGCGGGCGTCCGCCGACAGCACCCGGTTCACACGGTCCAGCAGCGTCGCGAGACCGTGCCCCTCCTCGGCATAGGCACGCAGCGCGGCCCGGGCGGTCGCCATCAGCAGCGCGGAACCGATGCCGTGGCCCATCACGTCACCGAGGGCAATCAGCGTGCCGCCCCCACCCGAGCCGCGAACATCGATGAAGTCGAAGTAGTCACCGCCCGTGCTGTCGCAGTAGCGGGCACGCCCCACCACGTCGAGGCGGGAGAGGTCCGGATCGCGCTCGGGGAGCAGGCTCTGCTGCACCTCCTTCGCAACCTCGAGGGCGCGCTCGAGTTCCATCCGCTGACGAAGCCCGGCGGACATTTTGTTCAGCTCGGCCGAGAGCGTCTCGAACTCGCGTGCGGCCTTGAGCTCGATCCTTGCGCCGAAGTCCCCCGCTCCAACCTTGCGGACATGCTCGGACAATGCCCGCACCGGCTGCGCCAGACGCCGGCTGACCAGCCAGCCGAGAAGCCCGGCACCCGCGAGCGTCAGGACCGCGGCAACAAGCGCCCGGCGCTGAACGGCCTGCGCATCGGCCATGAACGCCGACTCGGGCAGCACGGCGACGGCGAGCCAGTCGATCCCGGGCTCTGGAGCCACTCGTAACGTCCTCACGCGGGCCCACTCGCCGCCGATCCGCGCGCGGAACTCGCGCGTCTGGCCGGCCCAGGCTTCCGGCGGGCCCAGGAGCCGCGCCACGTCGCGCGCCATCGGGCCGTCGCTCTCGTGCAGCGCCAACCGCTCGCCCGACTTGGACACGACCGCGCCCTCCGAGGCCGCGACCAAGAGTCCCTCGCTGTCGACGATGTAGACCTCCCCCTCGTCGGCGATCGGGAGCGACTTCAGGAACTTGCTGAGGGCCTCGAGCGTCACATCGATCACGAGCACCCCTGCGGGCTGGCCGTCAGGCCCCGTGAGTCGACGCGTGTAGCCGGTCCCCGTCGAGATCGCTCCACCCTTCTCGCCAAACCAGAAGTAGACGGGAGTCCAGATCGGGACCGGCGACTCTTCCGCCGCCTTCCACCAGGGCCGCTCGCGCGCGATGAACTGGTACGTCCTGAGTGGCTCGGAAGCGACGACGCCGGCGGGCGTGATCTCAAACTCGACGGCCTCATTTGGGCCGGGCCCCGGCACGCGCCCGACCTCAAGCCGGCCGCCCGGGCCGCGAAGCATCCATGTCGTCTCACCCTCCATATTGGCGAAGCAGATGGAGTCGACCCGCCGACTGACGACGAGGTCATCGAGCATGGGGATCTCCCATGCTCGAAGGTCGCGCGCCGGGAGAGTGCCGCGCTCCACGCGACGGGCATAAAGCTCGCTGGTCCGGATCGCGGAGGCGAGGTACCGCTCCGTCTCGGCGCTGATGTCGCTGGTCGTGTTCGCGACCACTTCCTTGCCAAGCTCTTCCGCGACGCGGCCGCTTGTGATCACCAGTAAACCAAGCATCAGGCCGACGGCCACCACCAGCGGCGTCACGACCATCAGCGTGACCAGCGCTCGGATTCCCACGCCGCGCCCCATACACGATCCTTCCCGCGGACGCGATCTGCGCCCGCCCGAGCACTCCGAAGCTCGACGCGACACACGCCGCGCCCGCGTCCCTCGCGCTCCGCACCATGGTCCGCGCTCACGGCGGACCCGAGCAATGTAGCGTGCCCCACCCCGACCAGCCCCGCAACGCTCGAGCCAGCATGTCCACCGGTCACGCGCCTCACCGAATCTGAGCAAAGCAGAATCCAAACAACAGATCGTTCACAGAGGAAGCTCGGTCCGTGCGGGCGGCGCTGACCTCCGCTACCCTGTTCCTTTCACCTTTCCGCACAGTGGAAGATCTCATGGCGCCCCAAACCGTTGCCGGCCGCAAGCCCAAGCGTCACTCCCTCGCTTTCTTTCGCGAGTTCCTGCGCAGCCCCAAGCAGATCGGAGCCTGCTTCACCTGCACGCCGCACGTCTCGCGCGCGCTCATCCGCGACATTGGACTTGAGAATGCCAAGTCCATCGCCGAGCTGGGGGCAGGCACCGGCGCCGTGACGGAGGTGATCCGCCAGTACCTCCCGCCCGACTGCAAGTTCTTCGCCGTCGAACTCTCGCCCAATCTGGCAGACGTGCTCAGGCAGAATGTTCCGGGGGTGCAGGTCATCGTCGACGACGCGGCGAACATCAAGCAGCACTGCCGCCAGATGGGGATCGAGCAGCTCGACGCCGTGGTCTCCGTCCTGCCCATGATGCTGTTCAATCGCCAGCTTCAGGACAAGATCTGCAGCGCCGTGGCGAGCACGCTCCGCCCCGGCGCATACATGACGCAGGTGACGTACCACGCCGACGGCCTCCCCACCGCCAAGGCCCTTCGTCGCATGCTCGAGAGCCACTTCACGACAGTCGAACCGACGCGGATGGTCTGGCGGAACATCCCGCCAGTCTTCATCTACCGCTGCGTCCGCTAGCGCCCCCGGGGACAGGTTACACCGCATGAACGAAGTCCCAGCCAGCCCCGCGCCGCCAGCACCCCGCCGCGCCAGCCCGCTCTGGGCCAAGGTGCTTCTGGTCCTGGCAGGGCTGCTGATGGCCATCGGAGTCTTTCGCGGCACCAGTGCGGCACCGGAGCCAAAGGGCACGCTCCCTCCTGGCGTCACGGGCTTTGGCGCTTCGGGCGGTGACCTGGCGCCCGCCGCGACCTCCACGACATCCTCGAGCGTTCCGTTCCGACTCGGCTTCTCCTTCGCGGCGTCGTACGCCTTTGCCTACGCGGCCCGCATGTTCTTCAACTTCACCCTCGCCTCAGCGGGGTTCATGGTCGCGGCACTCATGGGCCTCCAGTACGCCGGCCTCATGGAGGTCAAGTGGGTCGCCTCGGGCGAGCGTTTCGACCACTTTCACGAATGGGCGATGTCGCTGGTCTCGTCGGGTGAAAACCTCGTCAAGGGGCTGCTGCCCAGCGCCTCGGCGAGCGCCGCCGGCCTCTTCGCCGGCTGGAGACGCAGGTGACAACGCACCCAAGCCCCCGGCGCCAGAAGCCTGTTCATGCGCTCGCGACCGTGGCCCTCCTCGGCCTGTCGCCCGTCGGCGTGTTGCTTCTCGGTGTGGTCGGAGGCTGCAAGGCCTCGGACCCCAAAATCAGCGAGGCCTTCGTCGGTCATCGGGAGGCCGTGCTGGCCCGGACCCTGAGGACCGCCGCAAAGATGCAGGATCGTGCAACCACCACCGCCGACGAGGCCTTCTCAGCGGCGGATCAGGCGGTGCAGGCACGCCAGGCCAACTTTGATTCCTACGAGGACGCGCGACGTGGCCTCCTGGCTACCGAGGGACGCGTCCGCGACGCCCTCCAGCACGCCGATCGAGTCGAGTTCGCAGGGGATGAACTCTTCGACCGCTGGGCCAGCGATCTCCGCCAGTACAGCAGCGACACGCTGCGCGAGCAGGCCAGCGCACGCAGGGATGTGGCACGCGAGCGTCTGGAAGAAGTGCTCGAACAGCTCGAGCTCGCGCGGGAGAGCATCGAGCCGATCCGGCGACGCCTCGTGGACGCAGCCCTCTGGCTGAAGCACCACCGCCATCAGGAGTCGCCCCCTGATCCCTCCCGCAGCGCGGAAGACCAGGCCCTGCTTGAGTCACAACTCGCCGACATGCGGGAGCGGCGTGATGCGGCGGTCCGCTCGGCCATTGCACTCGCGGACGAACTCAGCCCCGAGGACGTCAATGAGGACGCCCAGCCGGGGCAATAGCCCCGCACCACCCTCAGTCGATGTACGGCGTGATGGCGGCCCCGCTCGACGTATAGAAGACATCGCCGAAGATCTGCATGAACGCGTTCTCGCCGAACTCGACGAACTGGTCGCCCACGGGCTGGCCGTCGATCGGGTCCTCGTTCACAAAGACGTTGTCGCCGTGCGTCCGGACACCGTTGATCGGCTGACGGTACGTGAACGGCAGCGACTCGTTGTCCGGGCCGTTCTGAAACGACACGCGGCCGTCGTTGAAGCCGACGTTGCCCTCCCAGGTGCGAGGGCCGCCGAAGATCTTGAGGCGGAGTGACTCGGTGCCGGCGGGGCCGCTCCGCAGGCGCCACGCGCCGGGCACACCGTCGTACAGCGGGCCGCGGTTGCAAAGGACGGCCTGGCGCGAGTCAAAGGTGCTGCGCCATGTCGTGCCACGATCACCAAAGGGTGGCGTGTGGGCGTAGCTGGTGTTGCCGAACTGGCCACCATCGCGCCGACCGGTACCGGTGCCGCTGGCTCCGCTCTCGCCCGGGAAACTCGCGAAGCCGGGGTCCCAGAGCGCCGCCTCCGGCACCCGGGCCAGACTGGGGAAGGAGTACTCGTACCGGAGGTCCTTGACGATGCGTGCGTTGACCTCGGCCGGCGAGACCAGCAGCTCCGGCGGCACAAAGCCGTTGTAGATCATGACGGAGAAGATGTTGCCCGTGTTGTCCTTGACGCCCGACGGCTGGCCGCCGGTCGCCACCGTCTGATCACCGCGGTCCAGCCGGCTTGGGAGCGGGTAGTTGTCGTCGTGAGTGCCAGCCCAGATGACCATGCCCTGGATCATGCTGCGGATGTTGGAGGCGTCCTTGATCTGGCGTGCGGCGTCGCGAGCCTTGCCCAGCGAGGGGAGGAGCAGGCTCACGAGAATCCCGATGATGGCGATGACCACGAGCAGCTCGATGAGCGTGAAGCCCTTCTGTCTCATGACCAGACTCCCATGATCCGACAGCCTCGAACGCGAACGGGCCCACACCGACGCATGCTCCACCTTACCGCCACGGACCTCGGCAGGATGCAGAGCCGACCGCGAAAAAACGCCTACTGCCGAGGCGGCCCCTCCAGGGCGACCTCGCGAAGGAGCTTGACGGGTCCACCCCTCTCCCCCTCGGCACGAACCCCCCGAAGGTGCTGCCAGAGGATCATGAGGGCGCTCTTTGCCGACCAGTCGCGGACGGTGGCGCGATCAGCGGCGATCAGGAACCGCCGGACATCCTCGGAGGGGCCGGACCCAGGCTTCGCGCTCGCTGCGGCGCTGGAGGCCCTGGCGATGAAGACGGTGCCGACCGGCTTGTCGGGCGTTCCGCCTTCGGGACCCGCGATCCCGGTGATGGCCAGGCAGTGGTCGACGCCAAGCCGCGCCAGACCGCCTCTGGCCATGGCAAGGGCCGTCGCCGCACTGACCGCCCCCGGCCCTCCGGGCGCGACCAGCGCGGGGTCGATCCCAGCGAGCGCCACCTTGGCGTCGTTCGAGTACGTCACCAGTGAGCCGAGGAAGACGCCCGAGCATCCGGGGACGTCTCCAACGAGCGAAGAGAGGAGGCCCGCCGTGCAGGACTCGACCGCGCCGAAGGTCTCTGGCCGGTCACCGCCCCGCGCCTTGAGAGCCGCTACGACGGCGCCGGGGAGTTTCTCGTCGCCCGAGGCGAAGATGTGGGCAGCCGCGACGGCTCGCACCTGCTTCTCGACCGCGTCCAGCGCGGACTCGGCCTGCTCGGGCGTCGCGGCTCCCTCGAACCTGAGGCGGCAGGTGACAACCCCGCCCGACGCAGTGGTGCCCACCAGCGGGTTGCGATCCCGGGCCATGAGCCCGCCCAGGCGCTGGGCGAGGTCCGATTCTGCGATGCCGAAGCAGTGCAGGAAACGACTCCGCACGGTACAGCCGGCACGCGGACGCAGACGAGGCAGAACGTGCGACTCGAACATCGGACCCATTTCCTTCGGCGGTCCGGGGAGGCAGAAGACGTCGCAGCAGCCGCCCGCACGATCGATCCGCGCGTGCAGGCCCGGCGCGGTGCCGTGCAGGTTGGAGAGGCACGCCCCGCGCGATGGACGCTGCGCCTGCACCGCGTTGAGCGCGGGCATCGCCCGCCCCCGCGCGGCGTAGAAGGACTCCACCTGGGCCAGCGCGATTGGATCCTCAACGAGGGCATCGCCCATCGCCTCCGCGAGGGCCTGCCGCGTCAGATCGTCGGCCGTCGGACCAAGGCCACCGGTTGAGATGATGAGGTCGACCTCGTTCGCGAGACGCTTCAGCGCCGCCGTGTGCCGCCGGAGGTCGTCGGGAACCGTGTCGATCTCGACTGGGACGATCCCGACCGCCATCAGCCGGCTCGCCAGCCACTTCGCGTTCGTGTCCAGGGACTGACCCAGGGTCAGTTCGTCACCGATCGAGAGAATCGCGGCGGTGCGGTGCTCGTGAGGAACCGTCTGAAGCATGGTCGAGCGTATGGGCGGCCCGTCGTGATGGCCTGAACGCGAGCGTCAGAAGTTCACGACCGTGCTGCTCTCACGGATGATGAGCCGCGTCGCCAGCTTGGAGCACACGACCTCGGCCGACGGATCCTCGATACGGCGCACCAGCAGCCTGACGGCCATCGCCCCCATCTCGGCCATGGGAAGGGCGATGGTCGAAAGTCGTGGTCGGACGAGGCGGGAGATCTGAGAGTCATTGAACCCAACGATCCGAACCTGGTCCGGAACGCGCAGCCCCGCATCGCCCGCCGCCTGCATGATGCCGCAGGCGATCTTGTCGTTGGCGGCAAGGATGGCGGCACCGTCGAGCATCTTGTGGCGATTCGTCCGGATCCCCCACTCTTTCCCCCAGTCGAGCGAGTAGTCGCCGAAGGTAACCTGCTCGGGCGATGGCGTCACGCCGCGGCGCTGCAAGGCTTCGGTGAAGGCCTTTGCCCGCTGGATCGTGTCGAAGTTGCCCGTGGGACCACCGACGAAGAAGAGCCTGTCCGGCTCGACCCACCGAAGGAGGTGCTCGACAGCCTCACGCGTGCCGCGCTCGTTGTCGAGCACCACGCTGTCGAGGCCCCGGGCGCTCATGTCCGTATCGAGGATGACCGTCGGAACGCCGCTCGCCGCGACGTCCTGCGCCAGCGGATCCTCGGCGTCCGTGATCACCACCAGCAGCGCATCGATCAGGGCCGAGCCCACGATCTGCCGGCGGGCGTGCCCGTCGTCGCTCTTCGCGATCGTGGTCATCATGAGGTGGTAGCCAAGGCGCGTCGCTTCCTCATCAGCGCCGTGCAGCAGCCACGTCATGAACTCGCCGTGGAATCGCGGCAGCGCCAGGCCCAGCACATGGCTCCCGCGCGAAGAGAGCGCCTGCGCGAGCGCGTTGGGCACGTAGTTCAGTCGACGGATCGCATCGCGCACCCGCGCGGCGGTCGGGGCCGCCACCATGTTCGAGCCGTTGATCACGCGGCTGACCGTGGCGATCGACACGCCCGCGGCCACCGCCACATCACGGATCGAGGCCGCGTTCTCTGCGTCGGGCTTGCCGGGTTCATTCGGGGTCACGCCCCTCAGCGTAGGGATCAAGGGGCCACGCGGGCATGAACGCCTGCTACAGGAGTTATCTCGGGGCCGGCGCCATCGTCGCGCTCTGCACCCACGCGTACGTCTGAAGGATGATCCAGAGCCCTATGGAGATCGCAAAGTGGGACGCGGCCATCGCCATCGTCCGACGCGGCCCCTGCCTGAAGAGGAGCGATGCCGCGAGCCAATACCCACCAACCACCAGCGCCACCACGACCAGCCCTGAAAACAGGCCCAGCGCCGGAATCCTGATCGCCCCCAGCGTCATCGCGAGTGCCGCCAGGAGCGACATCCGCACCGCGCCAAGCGCAAGGTTGCCGATCGTCAGGCCCGAGAGGTGGGCCGCAAGCCCGACAGCCACGAACCCGCACGCCGAGAAGACAAGCGTGAAGAAGAGGTGCAGCACGCTCCCGGCCCACCACGCCCCCTGTGTGCTGGCGGCATTCACCCCCGCCAAGACGCATCCCACCAGCGTCACGCCCAGCGCGATACCCGAGATCAGTTGCTGACCGCCCATCCCCTCCTTGACGAACGCCTCCGATGGAGGGCTCGTCTGACTCCCTTCGAGTACGCCGCCCTTGGGGATCGTTGCGTCCCGGGCCGCGCCACCGAGGCCGATGTCGGTCAGATCGGCATCGTCCGGGAGATCATCGATGAATCGGCCGGAACCGACCTTTCCCGCCGCCGCGCCGGACTTGAGGGGACGCGTCGAGACAGCGTCGCGTGTCCAGGGTGCCGGCTCTGCGGGATCACCCGTAGCACCGCGCCGCGGGGACTCCTCCACCGGGACGAGGTCATAGGGCGTGAGGTCCGCGGCAGGAAGCACTCGCTCGGAGCCCGCCGTCCGGGGCGTTTCGCCGGATGGTGCCGAGGGCTGCGGCGCAGCCTTGCCGTGATCAACACGATCAACGCCATCACCGGCCTTGGTTGGCTGGCCTCCGGGCGTGGGTGGTGTCGTCTGATCGCTCATGGCGCTTCGTGCTCCCCGGCCACCATCGTGCGAGTGCGTTCCGCGTCCCTACCGGCCCCGTACGCTGGCGAGGCCGCCACGGAGGAAGTACTCCATCAGGTCGTGACCATGCTCGATCCGCAGGTCGCTCTCCAGCGCCGCTGCCTCCGAGAAAGGGCGCTGCACGAGCGACCGGACCCACGCGCCGGCCATCAGGAATGGCACCGGCGTGGCATCATGCTTGCGCGTGGAGCAGAGCGTGTAGTGATCCGGCATCACCAGCAGCCGCCACCCCTTCGCTCCGGGGTCCTTCTGCGGATCGCCGAACTTCTCCTCGAGCTCGCGGGCCACCGGTCCCACAATCTCACGGTCGATGGCCTCGAGGGCCGCGACCTTGGTCTTCCAGTCGCCCTGGTGCGAGAGCTCGTCCGGCGACTCAACATGCGAGCAGACGATGTCATGCTGGTGGATCGCATCGACCGTCGCACGCCCCTGCGCCGCGTAGTCCGTGTCGTGATAGCTCGTCAGCCCCGGCACCTCGAGCCGGTCCCAGCCGATGTACGCCGCGATCCCCGCAAGCAGGTCGACGCTCGTGATCATCGCACCCCGCACGCCGAAACGCTCCCTGAAGCTCGGCACACGCGGACGCGTCCCCTGCCCCCACAGCCACGCCATCGTCGCCGGACGCAAACCCTGCTCGATCCGGGCCCGATTCACCTCGTGCCCCGACAGCACCTCGCGCGAGCGCAGCATCAGCCGGCGCAGGACCTCCGAACCCTCTCCGCCCCGGGGAAGGTGCGGCTCCCAGGGCTCCCTCGGAATCGCATGCGGCGGGGTGCAGATCACGTCCGCGTACGACCGTCCCGACGTGTCGACGAAGATGTTGCGATAGCTCACGCCCGGTGTCACGACAACACCCCGCACCAGCTCCGGCTCGAGCCTCGCCCACGCCGCGACAAGATCCTTCACGAGCGCCCGCGCCTCGGCGTTGCTGATCGCCCCTGCCGAGTGGTCCAGCATCAGGCCAGCGTCCGGACCATCCTGCCCTTCGGAGTCTCCAGACGCCGCCGGCCCCGTCGTCACCAGATTCAGCCGGAAGATCCAGTCCGATGGACCGGGATTGAGGCCCAGCGCCGCGGCCTCCAGCGGCGCCCGGCCGGTGTGGTACTTCGCCGGGTCATAGCCCAGCAGCGACATCGAGCAGACATCGCTCCCGGCCTCAAAGCCCTCCGGCGTCGTCCACGCACACCCCACGCGCCCGACGCTCGCCAGGCGTGAAAGGTTGGGCATGCTCGCCGCCTCCAGCGGCGTGCGATTGCCAAGCTGCTCCATCGGCAGGTCCGCCGCGCCATCGGGGATGATCACCACGTACTTCACACCCTCAGCGTACCCGCGTGGTGGAGCCCGCGTCGTACTACCCTATCGCCCTCGTTCCAAACCTCTACCCCGCAAGGACCACGCCATGGCCACACCCGCCTTCGACCCCTCCGCCGCCGCCCAGCCAGGCTCGGGCATCTTCGGCCTCCCCTTCACGAAGAAGGACGCTCGCGTGGTCCTCATCCCCGTCCCCTTCGACGCCACCACCTCCTACAGCCGTGGCACGATGTTCGGCCCCACCGCCATCTTCAACGCTTCCATGCAGGTGGATCTCTACGACCGCAGGCTCGGGCGGATCTACGAGCGCGGCATCTTCATGCTCGACGAGGTCGTCCGCATCCGCGAGCTCTGTGAGGAAGCCGCGAAGCTCGGCGAGGACATCATCGCCAACGGCGGTGCCGAGGAGGGCAACGAAGAGGACGAAAAGGACCTCAAGGAGATCGCCCGCTGCTGCGAGGAGGTCAACCGCTACGTCAAGGCCGAGGCCGCCAAGGTCCTGCGCGATGGCAAGATCCCCGGCATCGTCGGTGGCGAGCACTCGGTCCCCTTCGGCGCCATCGAAGCCAGCACCGAAAAGCACGGCGACATCGGGATTCTCCACATCGATGCCCACATGGACCTGCGCCCCGCCTTTGAGGGCTTCCAGTGGTCGCACGCTTCCATCATGCACAACGTCCTGACGCGCATCCCCGGCGTCAAGAAGCTCGTCCAGGTCGGCATCCGCGACTTCGGCGAGAACGAGCTCGACTTCGCAAAGTCACAGGGCGATCGCGTCGTCGTCCACTTCGACGACGTCAACGCTGAGCGCCTCATGAACGGCGAGACCTGGCCCGCACTCTGCAAGGAGTTCATCGCGGCACTCCCGCAGAAGGTCTACGTCTCCTTCGACATCGACGGCCTCGATCCATCCCTCTGCCCCCACACCGGCACGCCCGTCCCCGGCGGCCTCTCCTTCCACCAGGCCTCGATGCTCCTCGAAGCACTCAAGAACTCCGGCAAGACCGTCGTGGGCTTCGACCTCGTCGAGGTCGGCCCGAGCACCGTCGAGGGCGACGAGTGGGACGCGAACGTGGGCGCGAGGATCCTGTACAAGATGTGCGGAATCGCGTGAACGCGTCAGGAAGAGTGGCGGAGCGCAAGACCCAGGAAACGCCCGCACCGCGGGCGTAGCGCCACTTCGCCACTTCCCTCGTGCCCACTGCCTCTCCTCAGAACGGGTTCATCCAGGTCCCGCCCGTGATGCTCAGCCCCAGCCGCGTCAGCTCGACCGCGCCCGTCATCACCGCGCTCCACACGTACCTCGACCCGACCATGAACAGGAACGCGAACGCCACCAGCCCGATCACCGCGCCGCGCTCACCCTCGAACAGCCGCCGGTACGACGGCACGAAGTTCCCGAGGATCGAGGCCCCATCCAGCGGCGGCAGCGGGATCAGATTGAACACGAACCCCATCAGGTTGATCATCACCCCCGCCCAGAGGAACGTGTGCACATTCTGCCGGTACGGATCCGGAACGCCCGTCGCATAGCTGACCCACAGCACATCCAGCACCAGGCAGAGCACCATCAGAATCAGGTTCACCGCCGGCCCCGCGAACGAGACCTTCGCGTCGTCATACCGCCCGCGGAAGTTCGCCGGCTGCACCGGCATGAGCCCCCACGTGAAGCCAAACAACGCGAACATCAGCCACGCCATCGGCGGGATGTGCACGCGCGGATCAAGCGTCATGTGCCCCGTATGAATGGGGATGTCATCGCCGCAGCGAATCGCCATCCACCCGTGCCCAAGCTCATGCAGCGTGATCGAAACGATCACCCACACAATCCACGAGATCGTAAAGACCTGACTGACCGACCACCAGTTCGCCAGCCACCAATCCATTCGCTTCCTTTGGGAAAAGTGGTCAAGTGGTCAAGTGCCTGACGCCAAGTGCCTCGCCTCTCCGTCTTTCACTTGACCACTCTGCCACTTGACCACTCGACCACTTCTGTCTTTCCTAGTGCCCAGTGTCTAGTGCCTTCCTCTTCACCCGTTCTTCTTCGCAAAGTCCCGGATGAACTGCGCCAGCGCCACGCACCCTTCGCGCGGGAAGGCGTTGTAGGTGCTCGCGCGGATGCCGCCCGTCGCACGGTGCCCCTTCATCGAGTCCATCCCGTGCTTGCCCGCCTCCTTGATGAACTGCTCGTCCAGCGCCTCGGCGTTCTTGACGCTCGGGGCGACGCGGAACGTGATGTTCATCAGGCTGCGGCTGCCCGGATGCGCATGCCCCTGATAGAAGGCCTTGCACTCATCCAGCGCGGCATAGATCAGCCCCGCCTTCTCCATGTTCCGCTTGTGGATCTCCGCAAGACCGCCCTGTGCCAGGATCCACTTGAACACCAGCCCGCTCAGGTAAATCGCGAACGCTGGCGGCGTGTTGTGGCGGCTGCCGTCCTTCGCGTGCGTCTCGTACTTCAGCATCAAGGGCAGCTTGCGGGCAGGCTTCAGCAGGTCCTCGCGGATGATCGTCAGCGTCGTGCCCGCGATACCCACGTTCTTCTGCGCACCCGCGTAGATCAGCCCGAACTTGCTCACATCGATCGGGCGGCTGTACATGTCGCTCGACATGTCGCACACCAAGGGCACATCCGCCCCGGGCATCTTCGGATACCTGAACGACCCATCCGCGTGACGCCACTGCGTCCCGTAGATCGTGTTGTTCGAGCACATGTGCACATAGACCGGCTTGTCCTTGTACACCACCTGCTCATCGCCCGGACACCGCACGTGCTTCTCGGCCCGACCGTCCCAGGCCTCATAGCACTTGCTCGAATAGACCTTGCTCTCTTCCCACGTCTTCTCGGCCCAGTAGC
>CAZBXF010000041.1:0-20727 GCA_964495635.1 uncultured Phycisphaeraceae bacterium | reverse complement strand
ACTTCGCCACTTCGCCACTTCGCCACTTCGCCACTTCGCCACTTCGCCACTTCGCTCCGCCGCTCAGCCCTTGTTCGTGGCCAGGCTGCCCTGATCGTTGCCCTCGGAGTACGCCGCGGCGGCTTCGCCCTCGTCGTAGTTCACGATGTCGGTCTGGAGGCTCTGCTCGTACTGCTCGGAGGCGAGGGCGATTCGGTCCGCGGCCGCGAGCTTCGAGATGAACATCCAGAGGTACCAGGGCTCGGGAATGGAGACGAAGGTGCCCTGCTTGAACGACAGGAAGGTGAGGTAGAGGGCCTGCGCGAGGAGGACCGCGACGGTGGCGCGGGCGTGGTCCTCGGCGGCAAAGCCGGTGAAGAGGTCCTTGGAATCCTTGAGGACCATGTACGAGATGATGGTGAAGATGACCAGCCCGATGATGCCGAGCTCACAGAGCATCTCGAGGGGCAGGTTGTGGGCGTAAGGAACGTCGGTGGCACCGGCGATCTCGCTGAAGGCGTTGGTGCCTAGGCCCATCAGCCAGTTACCCGGGCTTGAGAGGTACACCTCCGCCATCTTCCAGGCCGTCATGGCACGCCCGTCGACGATGTCCTGCCAGGTGTCGAGGCTCCAGCGGGTGGTCTGGTTGGTGTTCTGGCCGAGGAAGAGCCTGAAGGCGGCGAACGCCATCACCGCGAAGAGTCCGGCAAGGAGGCAGGTAACGAAGAACTGCTGCACGTTCTTGACGCGGCGTGCGAGGGGGAAGACGAGGATGCCCGCGAGGACGGCCAGCACCGTCTGGCCTCGCGAGCCGGAGGCGATGGCCATGCCCAGCCCGGCGAAGATGGCGCCGCCGCGCAGCAGCAGGATCAACCAGCCGGCGCGGGTGGGCTTCATGAGCGCGGCGGTGATCATGAGCATGCCGCCCATGGTCCCCATCGCGAGCGGGTTGCCGCGGTCGAGCTCGATGTTGCCCAGCTGCATCACGTCCAGCGTCAGCCGTCCGGCCCACCACTGCGCCGAGGGATTGGTGAAGAAGAGGACGGCGCAGGTGAGGCCCACGAGAAGCGTGGGCACAAGGCTCTTGCGGAACTCCTCAAGATTGGCGACGGCGAGCGGAAGCAGGAGCACCTGCATCACCCAATAGGGGTAGCCCTTTCCGATGAGCATCCAGGCGTTGGTGGCGCCAGGGCTCCAGAGGGTGCCGATGAGCGCATAGACGTAGAGGATGATCGTGAGGATGAAGACGCGGTTGGCATAGCCGCGCCAGGTGTTGGGATTGCGGGAAATGTTCCCCAGCACGGCGGCGAGAACGCCCAGGAAGATGAGATAGTTGAAGTAGGCGGAGTTCTGGGCGAAGACGGAGAGATAGCTCTGGATGAGCTGCTTGGCGGGGTAGAGGGCAAAGACCAGGACGATGGCAAAGCTCGGCCTGAAAAAGCAATAGACAATGCTGGCCAGGGTGGCCAGGAGCATCGCGTATCCGAGGGCCTGGGCCATTGCTTCGATTCCTTGCCGGGCCTGGCGGGAGACGGCTCGGGCCGTTGGGGCAACCGAACCGGAACAGAACGGACGGAAGAAGAGGGACGAGAACTGCAACGATAGATCGGCCAACGCCGGCCTTGGCCCAAAGGCAACCTTGCGACGGGGCCAGCCGGCTGCCGATTGCCCGCTCCAGATGGAAGGTACGCGGCGGGGACGGGCCGGTTCGTAACGTGTGGCGCGAGTGGGCCGGTTCTGCGGCCGGGAGGGGTGGGGAGAAGGGCTGCGAGGGTCGGCGTCGCTCAGGCCGGGGAGACGTGGGCAGCGGGCGGGATTCCGATGTCCTCGTTCCAGAGGTCCGGGCGGCGGGCGATGAACTCTCGCATCAGGGCCTCACAGCGGGGGTCGCGAAGGTTGACCACCGTGATGCCCTCGGCCCTCAGCCAGTCCTCGCGCCCCTGGAAGGTCGTGTTCTCGCCGATCACGACGCGGGGAATCCGGTGCAGCACGGCGGTGCCGGAGCACATGGCGCACGGGGAAAGGGTGCTGGCAAGCGTGAGCTGGTGCCAGTCGCGCCGGCGGCCGGCGTTCCTGATGCAGGTGGTCTCCGCGTGGGCGGTGGAGTCGCCGGACTGGACGCGCCGATTGTGGCCGACCGCAACGACGACCCCGGCGGCGGTGACAAGGGCAGAGCCGATGGGGATGCCGCCCTCGCTCAGGGACTTCTCGGCCTGGGCGATGGCGGCTTCGAGAGCGAGATGGTCGACCTCGTCCTGCGAAAGGGGTCGGGAGAGCGGCATGTCGGAGGATAGGGGATGGGGTCGGGAAAGCGAAGCATCGAGGCATCGAGCCACCGAGGCACGGGAACGCGACGTGCCGGAGGTGGGGCCGGGCATGCTGGGATCGCTGGCCGGTCGTGGGTGCGGTACGCTGCGACGATGTCGAGCACTTCTGAGGCGTTTGAGTCTGTGGTCGTCTTCGATCATCCGCTGATCCAGCACAAGCTGACACATCTGCGGGATCAGACGACGGGGCACCGGCCTTTTCGGGCGTTGCTCTACCAGATCGCCGGGCTCATGGTGTATGAGGCGACCCGGGCACTCCCGGTGCGGATGGTGGATGTGCAGACGCCGGTGGAGATGACGCGGGGCGCGCGCCTGTCGGCGGTCGTCACGGTGGTGCCGGTCCTGCGGAGCGGGCTCGGAATGGCGGAAGGAATCCTGGAGATGATGCCCGAGGCGCGGGTAGGGCACCTCGGCCTGGCCCGGGATGAGGCGACGCTGCTGCCCCGGGTCTACCTGCGGAAGCTGCCGCGGGATCTTGCGGCGGGGCCCGTGATCCTCGTGGATCCGATGCTCGCGACGGGGGGCTCGGCGAGCGAGGCGGTGAGGCTCCTGCGAGAGGCGGGGGCGAAGGATCTGCGGATGATCTGCCTCGTGGCGGCGCCGGAGGGGATCCGGCGGATGCTGCGGGACCATCCGGGGCTTCTGATCTACACGGCGGCGATCGATCGGCAGCTCAACGAGCACGGGTACATCTGCCCGGGTCTGGGCGATGCGGGCGACCGGATGTACGGGACGGTGTGAGGGGTCGTGAGCCAGGCTCACCCGCCGTGCGAGGCGTGAGCGGGGTGCTTCGGGCCGATGACGGCGACCATGCGGCCTGTCAGGCCCTTCTGACCGCGGTGGGAGAAGAAACGGTCGGGCTCGGACATGGTGCAGCCGGGGAGTGTGTCGACATCGGCAACGCCGGCCTCCAGGAGCTGGCGGCGGAGGGCGGCGCGGAGATCGACGTGGCCCTTGCCGTTGGGGCCTGCGCGCAGGATGGTGGGGTCCGTGCCGAAGCGCGCCTCGAAGGCGGCGAGGACTTCGGGGCCGACCTCGAAGGCGCCGAACGAGATGCAGGGGCCGACGGCGGCGAGGATGGGGGTGTTGGGGTGGATGGTGCGCAGGGCCGCGAGCGCGCGTGGGGCGACGTCGGCGATGACGCCTCGCCAGCCGGCGTGGATCGCGGCGACGGCGCGCCCGTCGCTGCTCGCGAGCAGGACCGGGGCGCAATCAGCGACACGCACGGCGGCCAGGAGGCCTGGGGCGTCGGTGACAATCGCGTCGGCCTTGGGAGTTGGGCTGGGGGCGGGGGTGAGGGCTGGATCATCGCCCGCACGCAGGGTGATGACATCGCCACCGTGAACCTGGTGGACCTGCGCGATGGCGCGGCTGGGCGCGTCGATGGCTGCGGCCACGCGGGACCAGTTCTGCTGGATGTTGGCAGCGGGGTCGCGCTGATCGGTTGGCAGATCGGAGGGGTTGCCGAAGTTGAGGGAGGCGAAGCAACCGGCGGAGACGCCGCCGCAGCGCGTGGAGAAGGCATGCGGAACATGAGCAAGGAGAGACGACCGAAGGAGCACGGGCGCCTGCGGAGCGGCAGCATCACGCCCGTGGCCCTGAGCCTCCCTGGTTGCCTGGCTGGCCTGCTCCATCGCTGCCTCGCTTTCCTAGTCCAAAAACGATAGCCTGAGTCATGCCCACGCCCGACAGGCCCGAGCCCGCCATCGTGACGACCGAGCCCGAGGAGGGCGCGGGAACGACGCACTTCACAACGACGGCGGTGCTCTCGATCCTGGGCGGGCCGCTGGCGGCGCTGGCGGTGTATGGGCTGCTGGGCGGGGCGGGGCTGACGCCGGAGGGTCGGATCGTGGCGTCGGTGGGCGTGCTGATGATGGTGTGGTGGATCAGCGAGGCACTGCCGATTGCGGTGACGGGGCTGGTACCGCTGGCGATCATGGCGCCGCTGCTGGGGCTGTCGCGCTCGGAGTACACGGCGTTCGCGGCGCCATACGCGGATCCGATCATCGCGCTCTTTCTCGGCGGGATGCTGCTGGGGCGGGCGATGGAGCTGTGGCAGCTCCACCGGCGGCTGGCGCTGGCGGTGATCGCGGGCGTGGGCTCCTCGCCGACGCGCCTGGTGGCGGGGTTCCTGATCGCGACGGGGTTCCTGTCCCTGTGGGTCTCGAACACCGCCGCGACGGTGATGATGCTGCCGATCGGCGCGAGCGTGGCGCTGATCATCGTGGCGAGGCTGCGGGAGAGCGGCGATCCACGAGCGCCGGGGGTGGCGCGCTCGGTGGGGCCGGCGCTGGTTCTGGCGATCGCGTACGGGGCGTCGATCGGCGGCGTCGGGACGCTCATCGGCACGCCTCCGATCACGCAGTATGCGGGGTTTGCGCGCGAGCGGCTTGGGGTCGAGGTCTCCTTTGTCGAGTGGATGAAGCTGGGGCTGCCGGTGGTGGTGCTGATGCTGCTGGCGGCGTGGGTGGTGCTGTCGAGGCTCGCGTTCCGCCTCTCCGTGGGGAAGGTGGACGGCGTGGGCGAGTTCCTGGCCTCCGAGCGCCGTGCGCTGGGGCGGCTGAGCGCGGGCGAGTGGGGCGTTCTGGCGGTCTTCCTGCTCGCGTGCGCTGGTTGGATCACGTCCTCCTGGACGGGCCTGCCGGATGCTTCGGTGGCGATGATGGCGGCGCTGCTCCTCTTCATCGTGCCGGCCCGGGAGCAGGGCAAGGCAGATCGGGGGCAGAGGCGGGCCGGGTGGCGGCCACTGCTGACGTGGAAGGAGGGTGTGGCGATTCCGTGGGGCGTGCTCCTGCTCTTTGGCGGTGGGCTGGCGCTCGCGAAGGCGATCGAGACGCACGGCGTCGACGATGCGATCGCGGGGCTGGCGTCGGGCCTTGGCGGGCTGCCGCTGTTCGTGGTGCTGCTGGCGGTGGCGGCGGTGTGCCTCGTGCTGACGGAGTTTGCGAGCAACACGGCGCTGGTGGCCATCGCGCTGCCGATCGGGGCGGCGATGGCGCCCGCGCTGGGGATCCCGGCGCCGGTGCTGCTCGTGACGATCACGCTGGCCGCGTCGCTGGGGTTTGCGATGCCCGCGGGAACGGCGCCCAACGCGCTGGTGTTCGCGTCGGGGCTGGTGCGCATGCGCGATATGGTGCGTGCGGGCCTGTGGCTGGATGCGGTCGCGGCAGTCCTCGTGCCCCTGGTCGTGCTGCTCGCGATGAGGCTTGGGATTCTGCCGGGCGGCTGAGGCGCGGCCCATGTGGGCTCCGCCTAGCCTGATGCATGAGCGCGAACGAGGCCCTGGCGACGGTGCTTGATGACATGCAGGCGATGATGGAGCTGCTGGGGGAGGACTCCTTCCGGGCCAGTGCGCACGCACGCGCGGCCCGGACGTTGCGCGATCTGCCGGGCGATGTGGCGTCGATGGATCGGGCGGCGCTGCTCGCAATCGACGGCATCGGGCCCAAGCTCGCGGACAAGATGCTGGAGTTCGTGCGAACGGGGCGGATCGCCGAGCACGCGGAGCTTGCGGCGAAAGTGCCGCCGGGATTGCTCAAGCTCCGCGAGGTGCCGGGGCTTGGACCCAAGACGATCCGGGCGATGTGGCAGACGTTGTCCATCACGGACGTGGCGGGGCTTGAGCGGGCGATTGCGGACGGGAGCCTGCTGACGCTGCCGCGGATGGGGCAGAAGGCGGTGGACAAGATCAAGGCCTCTCTGGCCGTGGTGAAGGCGGGGAACGACCGGCTGCCGCTGGGGCGGGCTTGGGTGGTGGCTCAGGAGATCGTGGCGCGGCTGCGCGGGCTTCCAGGGGTGGAGCGTGTGGAGCCCGCGGGGTCGCTCCGCCGCGGCAAGGAGACCGTCGGCGACATCGACATTCTGGTGGCGCTGAGGCCCGGCAGCGAGGGGAACGCCGCGGCGGTGGGTGAGGCCTTTCGCAGCGCGCCGGGCGTCGTGGCCGTGCTGGCGGCGGGCGACACCAAGAGCAGCGTCCGCGTCTCGCTCAACCACGATCTGGGGCGATGGAAGAACGCGAAGGACCTGGAGGCGCTGCCCAAGGACGAGGCCGCCCGCGCAGGGCCGGAGGCGGTTCCGACGGGACCATCGATCCAGGTTGATCTGCGTGTGCTGCCGGCGGGCGTCTTCGGCGCAGCGCTGATGTACTTCACGGGGTCCAAGGAGCACAACGTGCGCCTGCGGGAGCGGGCTCTCTCGATGGGGATGACGCTGAATGAGTGGGGCCTGTTTCCCGAGGACTCTTCGACCAAGGTCTCGCCGCAGGAGCGGGGCGTGGCACCGGTCGCGGCGGCGACGGAGGAGGATGTGTACGCGAAGCTGGGCGTGGCCTGGACGCCGCCGGAGGTGCGCGAGGACCATGGCGAGCTTGAGGTGAAGTCGTGGGATCTGGTGACGACCGAGGACATCCGGGCCGAGCTGCACGCACACACGACGGCCAGCGACGGCACGATGGAGATCCTGGAGCTCGTGAAGCGGGCCCAGGACCGCGGCTTCCACACCATCGCCGTGACGGACCACAGCCAGAGCTCGACGATCGCGCGCGGACTCAAGCCCGATCGCTTGCGCCGGCACATCGACGCCGTGCACGAGGCGGGCGCCAAGGTCCGGGGCATCCGCGTCCTCGCGGGCTCGGAGGTGGACATCCTGACCGACGGCTCTTTGGACTATGACGATGAGCTGCTGGCGCGCCTGGACATCGTGGTGGCCAGCCCGCACGCGGCGCTGACGCAGGATCCGGCGGGCGCGACAGCACGGCTTGTGCGGGCCGTGTCGCACCCATTGGTGCACGTGCTGGGCCATCCGACCGGGCGGCTCGTGAACCGGCGCGCGGGGCTCGCGCCGGACATGGCGGCGCTCATCGCGGCGGCGGTCAGGCACCGCGTCGCGCTCGAGGTCAACGCCCACTGGATGAGGCTTGACCTGCGCGACACGCACGTGCGCCAGGCCGTGGCGGCCGGCGCCATGATCGCGATCGACTGCGACGTGCACGAGCCGGGTGACTTTGACAACCTCCGCTTCGGCGTCGCGACCGCCAGGCGGGGATGGTGCAAGAAAGACGCGTGCGTCAACACGTGGTCGCGCGAGCGCCTCGACGCGTGGCTCGCGAAGGGGCGCTAGAGACGGCGCTAGAGACGCCGGTAGAGGCGGCGGTCAGTGCTTCGCGACGGCCATGAGCTCTTCGAGCGCGCTGGCGGCCCGGTCGATGCTCGCGATGGTCGCTCGCTCGGAGGCAACCATGGCCAGGGCGCGATGACAGCGGTCGATGGTCTTGTGCACATGCTCGCGGCGTTTTTCCTCGGGCATGGTGGGAACGTCGCTGAGGTTGTCGAACTGGTCGGCGAGCTTCACGAGTCGGGCCTGCCAGGGGCCGGCGGCGAGCTGCGCGTCGTACGCGGCTTCGCGCGGGGATTCCGGAAGGGCCATGTTCTTGGTGAGCGTCGCGACGCAGGTGGCTACTTCGGCGCCGAAGCGATCGGCGATGTCGTCGTAGTCGGTGGTGGTGTCCTCGATGGTGTCGTGCAGCAGTGCCGCGAGGAGGGCGACGGGATCATCGCAGCCGAAGACGACGCGGACCGTGAGCGCAACGCGGACGGGATGAGCAAAGTAGGGAGTCCGGCCGTCCTTGCGGATCTGGTTCCGGTGGGCCCGCGCCGCAAAGGAAACGGCGTCCTGCCATAGACGCGGGCTGGTCAGGCTGGACACGCTGGTCAGGTCATGGCTGGCCGGGTCGATGCTGGTCATGCTGCACGCTAGGCAAGGTGGCGTGGTGTCGAGGTTGACCGCCATGGGGTGCTTCGAGGGTCGGGGCTTTGGAAGCCCTCGTGGCGCGTGGGCTCGTCGCACGCCCAATCAAGATTCGGTGAGCGGCCCTGCGACCACATCCACCGGCGAGACGTACTTCCCCACGAACCAGCCGATGGCCGCGCCGGCAACGGCGCAGGCAACACCGACCCAGAGGCTGCCGGCGAACAGCCCGCCGAGGAGGCCGAGGATGAGTGCACACACGAGCGCGCAGATGGCCCTCCAGATCCAGCGTGCAACGCGCCGGAGGCTTCGACCGATGGAGGGTGGTGATTCTGGCTGGGTGCCTGTGGTCATGGTGCTGCGTCACGCTGCGGCGACTGCCTGCTGCTTCAGCCCAGTGCCTTCAGGTTCTTGATGAAGCGGGCCTGCTGCTCCTTCGTCAGAAGCGGCAGGATCTTGAAGACCATCGCGACGTTCTGCGACTCGCTCCCTTCGCCCTTGGTGCGCTGCCAGTAGTCATCCCAGAGGACGCGGATCTTCTCGGCCTGGTCGGGGCCGAGCTCGATCCCCTCCATCGCCTTGCGGTAGATGAGCTCGCCCGATCCGAAGGCTCGCTGGGCCGCACGCTCGATCTCCTTGCCAACCGACTCGAGCTTCGCGCCCACCATCACCTCGATCTTGTTGGGCTTGGTGCCGTCCTCCTTCACCACCGCACGCCGATCAGCGACGACCGCGCCCCAGAACTCGGTCAGGAGGCGATCGAAGTCGCCCTGCTTGTCGACCGGGAGCGCGGCACGGACCTGCTTCTCGAAGGGGCCCTTCTGCCACACCCACTCGAGCTTGCCCGCCGCCTCGAGCAGGAGCTTGATCTGGTCTTTCTTGTCGCCACTCCCCTCGGCCTGGCCAAACTTGGTCAGGAGATCGAGGTTCTCCATCACGAAGTCTTCCATCTTCTTTGATCGCTGCGCGATGACGGCGTCCACGGCCTTGCGCTGCTCTTTGGTCAGGTCGAGAAGCTCGGCCGCAGCCTCCTCCGGCGTGGTGTCGGGGAGCTTGACCTTGCCGTCGATGCCCCGCTCGACGAGCGTCGGGCGCGGCTTCTCGCCGGGCTCCAGGACTTTGGGACCCGCAAGGGCGCCGCCCTGAGCGCACGCAATGGTCGAGAAGAGCGCAAGGGCTGATGCCGCGAGCAGGGCACGGAGGGGGCTGCGGGACGGAAGCGGGTGGAAGGCCGGGGCCGTTCGCCGGTGCGGGATGGGTCGTGGTGCGAAGGTCATGGTCCACCTCGTGATCGAGCCTGGGAAAGCAACTCCACCATCCTACCAGCGGACGGGAAGATCACCAGCCTTCTTCGGGGCGTCGGGATGGTCGTTTCGAGCCCGCGTTCGGTTGTACCCTGTGCGGACGGGGGATGGATCGGCAGGCGGGACGCCTGCCCCACACGAGCCGGAGAGGCTGGGAAGGCTGGGAGCTGCGCATGTCGGTGTTGGCACAACGCATCGAGGAGGCCGAGGCGATGCTGGCGCGGGGGGAAGTAGCCCGCGCCCAGGCCCTGGCCCAGCAGCTGCAGCGCCAGCACCCCTCGGACCCCGGGGTGTGCATGCTCCTCTCGCTCATCGCGCTGCGGGAGCGTCGGCTGGAGCAGGCACTCTTCTTCGCGCAGCGGACGCGGGACCTCGTGCGAGACCATCCCGAGCCATGGATGCAGGTGGGTATCTGCGAGGGGGAGCTGGGCCGGGTTGAGCGGGCGCTCGAGGCCTTCTCGCGGGCCCTTGATCTGGACCCATCCTCGGCCCGCGCGCGCGCGGCGGTGCTGGGCTCGCTCACGGACCTGCGGCGGTACGCGGCAGCTGAAGCGACGGCCCGCGAAGGGCTGGCGAGATGGCCGGACGCCGAGCTCGCGGTCGGGCTCGTGAGCGTGCTGGTGGCGATGGGGCGCACTGCCGACGCCGCGACGGCGGCGCGCGAGTCGCTCGCGAGATGGCCGGAGCATGGCACCCTGGCCGTGGCGCTGGCATCGACGCTGCAGTATCAGGGCGGGGTGGATGCCGCCGAAGTCGCGGCGGCTCACAGGCGCGTCGGGGAGATCTACGGCCGCGCCCGGGCCGGGCTGGATGGCGCGGTGCTGGCACGGGTGGAGGCGTGGCGCGGGCGTGAGCGTTGGAGGCCGGCGTGCGGCCGGGCGCTGCGCGTCGGGGTGCTCTCGCCGGACCTGCGGGCCCACTCGGTCGCCTTCTTCATCGAGCCCTTCTTCGAGGGACACGACCGTGCGCAGATCGAGCTGGTAGCCTTCTCGAACGCGCGAGAGGGCGACGGCGTGACGGCGCGTCTGCGGCGGCATGTTCGCGAGTGGCACGAGACGGCGGACCTGACGGACCTTGGTGTTGCGGAGCTTGTCGCGTCGCGCGGGATCGACCTGCTCCTGGACCTCGCGGGTCTGACGGTGGGAAACAGGATCCCATGCCTCTCGCTGAAGCCGGCGCCCGTGCTCGCGACATACTGCGGATATCCGGACACCACGGGCCTCTCTACCGTGGACTACCGGATCGTGGATTCCTGGACGGATCCCGCGGCTCCGGCCTATGACGCGCGAGCGACGGAGCGGCTGTGGCGTCTGGACCCTTGCTTCCTCTGCTACAAGCCGGTGCCGAATCCGCCCGCTCCTCGGCGCGAGAACGCGGGAACGGCGCAGATGACGTTCGGGTGCTTCAACGCGTCGCGGAAGATCAGCGAGCCGGCGGCGAGATCGTGGGGCCGCATCATGTCGCGCGTGCCCGGCTCGCGGCTCCTGCTCAAGAGCTTTGATCTCGCGGACAAGGACGCCGCGGCGCGCCTGGGTGCGATGCTGGAAGCCGCGGGAGTCGAGCGGGGCCGTTTCGAGATCCTGCCCGCGACCAAGGGCCTCGCCGAGCACCTTGAGATGTACGCCCGGGTCGATGTCGCGCTGGACCCCTTCCCCTACAACGGCACGACGACGACCTGCGAGGCGCTGCTGATGGGCGTTCCGACCGTGTGCCTGGAAGGTGATCGGCACGCTTCGCGCGTGGGAGTCTCGCTGATGCACGCAGCGGCCACGCCCGAGCTCGTCGCCCCGACGCTGGAGGCCTACGAGCACCTGGCGACGGAGCTCGTGCAGGACGGGGCGCGCCTGGACGCATACCGCGCTTCGCTGCGGGCTCGGCTGCTGGGCGGAGCGCTGTGCGATGCGCCGGGGTTCGTCGCCCGGTTTCAGAACGCGCTGGTGCAGATGGCTCAGGGGGCGCCGCGCACTTGAGGTCGAGCAGTTGAGGTCGAGCAGCTGAGGCAGCGCAGCGGGCGTGCCATGGGCCGCGTGAGTCGCGCGGTGCCGCGATGAACGCCTCAGGGCGCTGCCGGAGCGGGATCCGCCGCGGGAGCGGGAGCCTCGAACGTTGGCGGCACCGCCGGTGCGGGCTGGGCCGGTGCCGGTGCGGCCGGCCCGGTCACGCCGGGGTCACGCTCAAGCTCATCGCTCAGCTCGTTTGGCATGGCCTGCTTGTACCAGGTCGTGGTGTCGGGGCCGGGCCTGTCGACGGGCTCCCAGCTGACCTTGCTCGCGCCAAGGACCGTGCCCGTGGCGAAGGCGAGATCGACCTGGGAGATCTGGTAGTCCGCAAGGGCGCGGATCTCGGCGACCTGCGCCTCGGCGAGGCGTGCCGCGGCGTCGAGGACGTCGGTGCTGGTGGAGCGGCCGGTGTCGAAGGCGCGCTGCTCACTCTGGAGAGCGCGGGTGTTGAGGATGACGCTCTGTCGCGCGGCGATGATGCTCTGGTAGCCGGCCGTGAGGTCGTCGATGGAGTTGAGCGTCTCCTGGCGGATGGCCTGCTCGCGCGCGGCCTTCGTTGACAGCCGCTGGACGCGCGTCAGGATGGCCTCGCGGACGCGGCTCTTGGCGAGCTCGTTGCCCAGGGGAATCTCCGCCGAGAGGCCGATCTCCCAATCCTCGAAGTTGTTGCGCTGCAGCGTGTGGAAGCTGTCCTGCATCGAGCCGCCCAGGCCATTGACGCGGTAGGTGTAGTCGAGAGTGAGCAGCGGCAGGGCCTGGTTGCGGGCCAGGTCGACCTGGGCGGCGTCCGCCGCAAGGCGGAGTTCCAGCTCCAGCATCTCCATGCGGTTGCTGACGGCGAAGTCGGCGACGGCCCGCGGCTCCATGTCGTACTCGACGGGATCCGGCGGCGTGGCGGTGACGATGATGGTCTGCGTGTCGAGCGTGAGGCCCGGCATGTTGACGATGCGCTTGAGCTCGCGCTGCTGGATCAGGACGTTCCGCTGGGCGGAGATGATGGCCCCGAGGCGGTCGGCGACGCCCGCCTGGGCGCGGACGACCTCGATGTCGTTGATGAGGCCGGCGTTGACGCGCCGCTCGGCGCGCGCGAGCTGCTCGGCCGCGAGCTCGTACTGCTGCTGAGTCACTTCGAGCTCCGCGCGGGTCTGATAGAGGCGCCAGTACGCGCGGTCGATCGCGGCGAGCTGACGGATGGCCTCCAGCTTGGTGCGGGCCTCGGTGGCCTGGCGGTCATAGGAGGCAATGCGCAGGGCGGTCGTGTTGGCCCGTCGGCCGGCGTTGCGCAGCAGCGGATGGCTGATCGAGAATGCCAGGTCGCTGGAGTAGGCCGGGTTCAGCGTCGAGAAGGTGTTGTCCGACTCGTTCTTGCCAACCGGCAGCGAGACCGTGACGTCGCCGCCCGTGCGCATCGGGATCCGCACGCCGGGCTCCACGAAGAGGTTGCGGGACTGGTTGGCATCAAGCTGCGTCGCCGTGGGCGAGTCGGTCTCGCGCCAGCCGCTCCGAAGGGTGAAGGCGCTCTCGAAGCGCGCGTCCTCCTGCGTCACGCGCTCCTGGGCGATGGTGGGGTCGATGAGCGCCACGCGCAGGTCGAGGTTGTTCGCCAGCACGCTGGCCCGCGACTCCTCAAGGCTGAGCTGCATCGTCTCCATCGTGGCGAAGCGGTTGCGCAGGACCTCGGCCTCTTCGGGCGTCTGCGATGGGCTCTGGGTCGCCTTGGGCGTGAAGGTCTGCGGGGAGGGTCCCTGGATGTCACGCAGACGCGAGATCGAGACGCGCTCGCCCAGATCGTCGCCATGCCTGTGGAATGGCGAGGTGAGCGGGGAGGAGAAGAGGGAGGAGGAGCAGGAAGGAAGGGCGAAGAGGAGCGAGGCAGCGATGCAGCGAGGCAGCGAGGCAGGGGAAGACACGCGCGGTGGGGCGTTCGCTGGACCTTCGGTCGGGACTTCCGCTGTGGTTCGAGGATCACTCACCGCTGAAAACTCCTTCGGTCTTCCACTGCCTCGCTGCCTCGCTAATCGCTGCTTCGCTTCCCCTCACTCGTGCCTCAGGGCCTCGATCGGGTCGAGTCTGGCGGCCTTGAGGGCCGGGAACATGCCGAAGATGACGCCCGTTGCCGCGGAGAAGCCAACCGCGAGCAGCACGGCCCAGGCGGGGATCTCGGCCCCCTTGATGAGCTCGACGCCCGAGAGTCTGGCGGCGGTCACGAGTGCCTGGCTGATGCCCAGCCCGATGGCGCCGCCGACCATGCAGAGCGTGACGGCCTCGATGAGGAACTGGAGGAGGATGACCTCAGGGCGTGCGCCGACGGCCTTTCGCAGGCCGATCTCGCGTGTGCGTTCGCTGACGCTGACGAGCATGATGTTCATGATCCCGATGCCGCCGACGATGAGGGAGATGCCCACGAGCCCCCCCACCGCCGTCGTGAGGGCGCCGGCGATGATGCCAAACTGCTGCCGAGCCTGCTCGATGGACTCGATCCCGAAGGTGTCGGGATCGTCGGGGGTGAGGTTGCGGACGCGCCGGAGATAGAAGCGCACCTCGGCCCGCGCGTCCTCGAACTGCTCGGCTTTGAAGGTCTGCGCGACGATGTAGAGTCGCGGCTCGTCGCGGAGCATCATGCCCGTGCCGAAGGGGATGAAGATCTCGGTCTGGCTCTCGTCGCCGCCGAACATCGGGCTGACGGAGCGCGTCTCGACGACGCCGACGATCTTGAAGCGCCGTCCCTCGATGAGGATGAAGTCGCCCGTGGGATCGGCGTCCAGGCCCATCTCCTCGACGCCCTTGTCGTTGATCAGGCAGACCTGGAGCCGCTCGGCATCGTCGTTGGCCGTGAAGGTCCGCCCGAAGGTGACAAAGCGCTGCTCGATCTCGTGCCACTCGGGCCGGATGCCCTGCACGCTGACGAAGGGCCTCACGCGATCGCCGTACTGGACGGGCGCGTTGATCTGCATGATCGGCGACAGACGCTGGATGGACGGGGAGTTGGCGGCGATCCCATCGACCTGATCGATGGTGAGGCGGATCTGCCTGAAAGAGAAGCGATCGCGCTGGTCGGGGGGCATCCGCGGAAAGATCCAGACCTTGTTCGCGCCGATGGAGGCGAGCTCACCGAGCACGAACTGCCGCAGGCCGACCATCGCGGCGACCGTGCAGATGACGGCGATCACCGCGATCACGATGCCCAGCGTCGTGAGCATCGTGCGGATCTTGTTCGACCACATCTGCCCCAGGGCGAGGAAGACCGTCTGCGTGATGAGGCGGATGATGGTCATGACGCTGCCTCCACGGACGCCGCGGCCTCCGGAGCCGCCATCTTCTGAGCAATCTGGAGCGATCGCTGCAGGAAGTCCTGGTGGATGGGATCAACGCCGGTGGGATGATCGGAGAGGATCTTCCCGTCCCGGAGCCGCACGATGCGCTGCGCGTGGCCGGCGATGTCTTCTTCGTGGGTGACGATGACGATGGTCTGTCCCTCGGCGTGGAGCTGCTTGAAGAGCGCGATGATCTCCTCGCTGGTCTTGCTGTCGAGGTTGCCGGTCGGCTCGTCCGCGAGCAGCAGGCTGGGCTGGTTGACCAGCGCCCGTGCGATCGCAACGCGCTGACGCTGCCCGCCGGAAAGCTGGTTGGGCTTGTGACCCATGCGTTCCTCGAGGCCGACGCGCCGGAGCGCTTCCTTCGCCATGCGCCCCGCGCTCAGCCAGTGGCGGCGCGAGTAGATGAGCGGGAGCTTCACGTTCTTCAGCGCCGTGGCGCGGGGCAGGAGCTCGAAGCTCTGGAAGACGAAGCCGATCTCCTCGTTGCGGACACGGGCCAGTGCGCCCGTGCCGATCTTCTGCGTGGGCCGCCCGTTCAGCTCGTACACGCCGTGGCTTGGCTGGTCGAGGCAGCCGAGGATGTTCATGAGCGTGCTCTTGCCCGAGCCCGAAGAGCCCATGATCGCGACAAACTCGTTGCGCATGATGTCGAGCGAGACGCCGCGGAGCGCGTGCACCTTCTCCGGACCGATCCGGTAGACCTTGTGCAGGTCACGGATGCGGATCACCGGTGCGTCGGGGTTGTACTGGGCTTTAGCCATGGGAAGGAAGCGCTGGGAACTGGAAGACGGCACGAGGGACCGGGCACTGGGCACGAGGGTCGGAGCGGAGGTAGAGGGCGAACACGCGGAGTCCACATCGAACCGCGTGCTGGTGTGTCAGGGCTTCGGTGCGTTCGCGGTACTGCCTTCGGCCTGCTTGTCTGCCGGGCCGCGCCGGTCGTCCTCGCCCGGCTTGGGGGGCGGGGGTGGGCTGTCGCTGGACTTGGCATCGCCCTCGGGGGTGGCCGCGTCGGTCCCGGCCTTCTTCGCGGCCCGCTCGGCCTCGGCCTTCTCAATGTCCTTGATGGACTCGTTGTCCTTGAGGGCAATCAGAGCCTTGAAGGGTCCGACGACGATCTCCTCACCCTCCTTGAGGCCGGCGAGGATGACGGTGCTGGTGAGGTCGCTGGCACCGGTCTGGACGGGGACGGCGCGGGCCTTGCCGTCGCGATGCACGAAGACGACCCGCGTGAACTTCTTCGCGCGATCGACGAGCGGGTTCCCATCGACAACCTTGCTGTCGAGCTCATCAATGGAGCGATCAAGCACGGCCTGGCTGGGGACCTTCAGCACGTCGCGGAAGGTCTCAACCTCGATGTCGGCGTTGGCCGTCAGGCCCGACCGCAGCAGCGTGCCCGGCGGCACCTCAAGGAGGATGTCCGTCTCGAAGAAGACCGTGTTGTCCGTGCCGACCTTGCGCTTCAGTCCGACGTTCTCGACCCGTCCGGTGAAGACCGAGTCTCGGAAGGCGTTGACATAGACCTTCGCGTTCTGGCCATCCTTCACCGGCGCGATGTTCGCCTCGTCGACGCGCGCCTTGAGGAGCATGACCGAGAGGTCGGCGATCTCCATGATGATCGAGCCGGGGTTGTTGAGCGTGCCGACGACCACGGTCTCGCCGACCTCCGCATCGAGCCTCGTGATGATGCCGTCCATGGGTGCGGTGATCGTCGAGTTGTCCAGGTCCTTCTGGCGGCGCTGGATCTCGGCCCGTGCAATGTCGATGGCGAACTCGGCCTGACGAAGCGAGCTCTCGGCCCGCAGGAACTCGGTCTCGATCTGCTCGAGCTCGCTGGCGGAGATGTCGCGGTTCTTGGCGAGCTCTCGCCGGCGCGCCAGCTCGCTCTGCGCGTTGGCATAGTTCGCGCGGGCACCCTCGAGCCGCGCCTCCTCGCTCTTCAGCGTGGCCTTGGAGGCCGACAGGAGGGCCGCAAGGTCCTCGGCATCGAGGCGGATCACCACATCACCCTTCTTGACGATCTGGTTCTCGCGGAAGGGGAGCGCGAGGATCCGTGCCGAGACCTGGGACGAGATCTCGACCTTGGTCTTGGGCTCGATCTGACCCGGCGCGGAGATGGTCCGGACAAGGTTCCCACGTTCCACCTTGCCCAGGCGGACCTCAGTCCCGCTCGTTCCCGGCTGGAAGCGGGCGGCCCACTCCTTCCCGAGTCCCGAGCTGTAGACGTAGTACCCGCCGCCACCCATCGCCAGCAGCAGCACCACACAGATTCCAAGCAGCCATTTCCACACGCGATCGCTCCAGACAGCATCCTGCACGCCGACCCGCCCTTGGACCACACGAACCCGGGCCAATGCCCCGGCGTCGATGCACGCCGCTCCTCGAGGGTCCGAAGCCTGAGTGGTCAGGTCTTCGCAGGCAGGTCTTATAGGGTACAAGGCCGGTTGTGTTTCGCGATGATCCAGCACCGACGAAGCACCGAGCACCAACCAGCCGCCGAATGCTGGGCTTCGATCGGGTCAAGCAGTGCCGAAATCTGTCCCTCCGGCGGCCAACATGCAGAAATTCTCGGAAGTTGGCAATCCAACGGCGCACCGTGGCACATGATGTGGGTGGAGGAGAGAGAGACTCTCAATGTGTGAGTGGCCGCCGTTCGTGGCCACGAAACGTCCGTGTGGCACCGCCACCGAAGGAGAGTCCAATGCGCTACCAGCTTCTCGCCGTCACCTGTCTCGCCGCCGCCGCGCCCTCGGCGCTCGCCTCCATCTGGACCTTCAACGACACCCTCAGTGGTGCTCAGGAGAATCCCCCGGTCACGACCCCGGCGACCGGGACCGTCTTTGGAACCTACGACGACGAGATGAACATGCTGATGATCAGCCTCTCGTCCGAGGGGTACACGACCAACACGCTGTTCGCTCACATCCACCGCGCGCCCGTCGGGTCCAACGGCCCGGTGCTCTTCAACCTGCCGGGCCCCTTCGGCGCGACCACGTACAACTTCACCGACTTCATGGTGATGTTCAGCGACACCCAGGAGGCCGACTTCCTCGCGGGCAACCTGTACGTCAACGTGCACACCTCGCGCAACCCCGGCGGCGAGCTCCGGGCCCAGCTCAATCCGGTGCCGACGCCCGGCGCGCTCGCCCTGCTGGGCATCGGCGGCCTCGCGGCAGCCCGGCGCCGGCGCTGAGCACGGCCCTCTCGCGGCAAGCCATCCCAGAACCTGACCAAGCAACGCCCGGGCCTGCGCCGGGCGTTGCTTCTTTCTGCCCACTACCCTCGTCGCGTGACGCAGACCGCCACCATCCGCATCGACAGCCTCACACGCCGCTACGGCAGCCGCCGCGGCATCGAGAATGTCTGCCTCTCCATCCCTGCGGGATCGCTGTACGGATTCCTGGGGCCCAACGGGGCAGGCAAGACGACGACGATCCGTGTCCTGCTCGGATTCCTGCGCGCTACCAGCGGCTCGGCGACGATCCTCGGCCTGGACGCTTGGCGCGACTCGGCCCGCATCAAGGCCGATGTCGGAGCCATCCCGGGAGACCTGCGCCTCTGGAACTGGCTCAGCGGCAATCTCGCGCTGCGACTCTTCGGGCAGATCCGCGGCGTCGACCTGCGCGAGCGCGGACGCGCGCTCGCGGAGGAGCTGGAGCTCGACCTGCGCGTGAAGGTCCGCGCGATGTCTCGCGGCATGCGCCAGAAGCTCGGGCTCATCCTCGCGCTGGCCCACAACCCGAAGGTGCTGATCCTCGACGAACCCACGACGGCGCTCGACCCGCTCATGCAGGACCGCCTGCGGGCGATCCTCCGGCGCATGGCCCACGGCGGCACCACCGTCTTCTTCAGCAGCCACACGCTGAGCGAGGTCGAGGACCTCTGCGAGCGCGTCGCGATCGTGCGCAAGGGCCTCATCGTCGCCGACAGCACGCTCACGGCCCTCCGGGCGACGGCGCGCCACGACGTGGACATCCAGTGGCCTGAAGCGAAGGCGCCGCAACGCGTGCCGGAGTTCCTGCGATTGTCGAGCCAGACACCCGAGCGATGGATCGGCACGCTCGACGGCGACGTCAATCCGCTGCTGGAGTTTCTCGCAGCGCGACCAGTCGCGGACGTGCGGATCGCCAAGCCGGACCTTGAGACCCTCTTCCGTCGCTACTACGACAACGATGACCTCTCCCAGCCCGAGGCAGAGGCGGGCACCAACGGCCAGAACCGCGCGGGGCGCGGGGCCCGATAGACTCTGCGCATGGCACGCCAGCATCAGCCCGAGCCCGAGATCGACCAGCCCGCGCCCGGACGTGTTCGCCTCGCGCCGGGCGTCGAGATCGCGGAGGATGCACTCGAGTACTCCTTCACGACCTCGGGCGGGCCCGGCGGGCAGAACGTCAACAAGGTCGCGACCCGCTGCCGCCTGCGCGTGAAGCTCTCCGACCTGCCGATGTACTCCGACGCGGTCCAGCGGCTCATCACGCTCGCGGGCTCGCTCATCACCGACGCCGGCGAGATCCTCATCACCTGCGGCGAATCACGCAGCGCCTCCATGAACCGCGAGACGTGCCTCGAGCGCCTCTCGGACCTCGTGAAGCAAGCCCAGGTCCGCCCCAAGATTCGGCGCGCCACCAAGCCCTCGCGCGGCGCCAAGGAACGCCGCATCGGCGAGAAGAAACGCCGTGGCGACATCAAGAAAAGCCGGCGCGAGACAGAGTGACCCGCCCGGTCCGCGATCCTGCGGCACCGGCCTCCCGGCCGGTCTGCCGCTTTCCCAGGCGCGGTTCTGGTTGCCGAGGCCACGAGCGGTGCCCTGACACCGCCCGCGGCGTACCGTTGCCCGCATGCCCGGCTCCGACCGACATCCGCGACCGCTGGTCATCCAGACCGAGGACCTCGACCCCTCAGCGGCCCAGTGGCTGCGGGAGAGCTGTGAGCTCGTGGCGTGCTCCTTCCGCGAGCAGCCAAGGTTTGACGAGCTGCTCCTGCGGGCCGAGGGCGTCGTCGTTCGAACGTACACGACGGTGAACGACCGGTTCCTCGACCGCGCACCAAAGCTCCGTGTCGTGGGGCGTGCGGGCGTCGGGCTCGACCGGATCGACGTCGCGGCGTGCCGCGCACGGGGCGTCGAGGTCGTCCACACGCCCGATGCCAACACCCAGGCCGTCGCGGAGTTCGTCTTCGCGATGCTTCATGACGCTGTGCGCCCACGACTCTTCCTGGGCACCGCCATCACACAGGATCGCTGGACGGGGCTGCGGCGTGAGCTGGAAGCTCCAAACCAGGTCAGCGAGCTGACGCTCGGAATCCTCGGCATGGGCCGCGTTGGCCAGCGCGTGGCCCGGATCGCTCACGGCTTCGACATGGAGGTGCTCTACCACGACCTGGTCGATGTTCCCGAGGAGAAGCGCTTTGGCGCGCGGCCCGTCGGCCTCGACGAACTGCTGCGCCGGAGCAACGTCTTCACGATCCATGTCGACTCGCGCCCCAGCAATCGGCGCCTCGTGGACCGGACCTTCTTCGAGCGGCTGCCGGGCCACGCCATCATCATCAACACAAGCCGCGGCTTCATCGTGGACGATCTGGCGCTCGCCGCCTTCCTGCGCGATCATCCCAGCGCCAAGGCCCTGCTGGACGTGCACGAGCCCGAGCCCTTCCAGGGCAACTATCCGCTGCTGGGCCTGCCCAACGCCCACCTCTCCCCGCACCTCGCAGCCTCCACAGCCACGGCCCATCAGAACATGAGCTGGGTCGTGAAGGACGTGCTCCGCGTGCTCAGCGGCGAGAAGCCGGTGTATCCGGCGCCGTAATCGCGACGCGGCACGGGCGCGGCGGCGAATCATGGGGAGAGGAATGTGAGAGTGATTGGGCGAGGGGGACGCGCCGGCTCAGCGGGAACTGGCGTGCTCGGCCTCGGTGTCCGCATCGTCACCACCGGGGCCACCATCCCCACCCTGAGCATCAAGGCGAACGTTCGCGGTGGTGGTTCCCTGACCGTGGGTGCGACGACCGACGGGATTTCGAGACGCAATCGGCGACCGGATTGCGTCGGCGGTGATGC